>JAFQAT010000034.1 GCA_017399865.1 Bacteroidales bacterium
ATTCTTAAAAGAACCCGCGGTAATTTTCTTTCAAGAAAGAATGTTTGGACGGTATCAAAGAATACCTACGAGAAGGGTCTTACCTATGCTTACCGTGACCGTAAGAACAAGAAGCGTACATTCCGCGCTCTCTGGATCCAGAGAATCAATGCTGCCGCACGTCAGTACGGTATGACATATTCTCAGCTCATGGGACGCATCGCTAAGCAGAACATTGGTCTGAACCGTAAGGTTCTCGCAGACCTTGCCATGAACAATCCTCAGGCATTCGAGGCTATCATCAATTCTGTAAAATAGTTTGCTGATGAGCCTGAAGGAATTGTACCATAACAAATGGGCCAGGTTCGGTTTTTGGGCCGTGCTCTATGTGTTGTGGGTCATCTGGCTCGGAAACTATTGGTGGCTTTTCGGACTTGTTCCCATCTTCGACCAGCACATCACCCGCAAGGTGAAATGGCTGTTCTGGAAGAAGGAGTACAAGGAAGGAGAAAAGAGAAACGCACTGCTCGATTGGGTCGATGCCATAATATTCGCAGTAGTCGTCGTGACTTTCATCAATACTTTCTTTTTCCAGGCGTTCAAGATTCCTTCATCTTCCATGGAAAGTTCGCTTTATACAGGTGACCACCTGTTTGTAAGCAAGCTTGCATATGGACCGAAGATGCCTCAGACACCTCTGACGATCCCTTTCACACATAATGTCATCGGCGGAAAAGAGTCGTATTCGACGCTGATCCAGAGCGATTACAAGAGGCTTAAGGGATTCGGCCATGTAGAGACAGGAGACTATGTCGTGTTTGCATTCCCGCATGGTGATACAGTCCTCGTCAAAGATCCCGCAGCTGACTATTACACATACGTAAGGACGCTCGGACGCGACTACACGGTCAGGAAATACGGTCCGGTCAAAGTCAGACCAGCTGACAAGAAGGACCACTACGTCAAGAGATGTGTCGCATCAGCCGGAGATACTCTTGAGATCAGGAACGGACAGGTTTATGTCAATTCACAGGCTCAGGAAGTCTGGCCCGGAGTACAGAACTCATACAGGGTGATTACTGACGGACAGAGGATCAATCCGGTTAATCTTGACAAGCTGGGTCTGAACATAAGGGAGCTATGGTTCCATCCGGAACTGCCGGGATATCCCGCAATGCCCCTGACGGCGGAAATGCTTGAAAAGATAAAGACCTATCCAAATGTGGTGTCAGTCGAACAGAATATCGATTCATATCCTCCGGATTTCCCGGATTCATATCTGACGATATTCCCGTTCGCAGAAAACTACAGATGGACAAGAGACAATTTCGGACCGCTCTGGATACCGCAGAAAGGCGCAGAAGTCGAACTTACGGTTGAGAATCTTCCGCTTTACGAAAGGATCATAACCGCATATGAAGGCAACAGTCTTGAAGTAAGGGACGGAGTCATATACATAAATGGAGAAGAGGCTCGGAAGTATACATTCGCACAGGATTATTACTTCATGATGGGAGACAACAGGCATAACTCTCTTGACTCAAGATACTGGGGATTTGTACCTGAAGATCATATAGTCGGAAAACCCGCATTGATCTGGCTCTCAATCGATGGGAACAAGAAGTTCCCGAATAACATAAGATGGCGCAGGTTCTTCAAATTTGTATAGAAATTTTGCAATTGCGATTTTTTTATACGATATTTGCAGCCCGCTAATAATGAATTAATTAAAAAAGTTATATACAATGGCAAAGGTTTGTCAAGTTACAGGAAGAAAGAGAATGGTAGGAAACAATGTTTCCCATTCTAAGAGACGCACTAAGCGTATCTTCGCCCTCAATCTCAAGACCAAGAAGTTCTGGTCAGAGGAGGAGCAGAGATTCATCACCCTCAAGGTGTCTTGCAAAGGTATGAGAAACATCGAGAAGAACGGTCTCGACGCTACTATCAAAGACGCTCAGAAGAAAGGATTTATTAACCTTGTTTAATTTTTCGGATTATGGCAAAGAAAGCAAAAGGTAACAGGGTGCAGGTCATCCTTGAGTGCACTGAGCAGAGAGAAAGCGGTGTACCAGGTATCTCAAGATACATCACTACAAAGAACAAGAAGAACACAACTCAGCGTCTGGAGCGTAAGAAGTACAATCCGTTCCTTAAGAAGGTAACTCTTCATCGCGAGATCAAATAATTTTTGGAGGAATTGATATATGGCAAAGAAAGCAGTCGCAACCTTCAAGGCAGGTACACTCAAGAAGATGGTAAAGTGTATCCGTATGGACAAGTCTCCTAAGACAGGTGCTTATGTATTTACAGAAGAGCTCGTTGAGGAGGATAAGGCAAAGGATTTCTTCGCAAAGAAATAATTTTCTTTTAGAACACCGAAAAGTGGCAGGACAAAATCGTTCTGCCACTTTTTTTATATTCCATAAATGATTAAATTTGCGGGTTAAACATATGTTTTATGGGTATATTTGACAAAGGAGTAAAAAAGACCAACAGAGGTTTCTTCGACAGGCTTTCCAGGGCTATCGTGGGAAGGACGGAAGTGGATGACGATCTTCTTGATTCGATAGAAGAAGCTTTGATGGCTACAGATATGGGAGTCGACACTACGATGAAGGTCATTGAGAATCTCGAGGAGAGGGTCAGGGCCGAGAAGTATGTGTCGCTGAATGAACTGGTGGACATGCTTAGAGACGAGATTGCGTCCCTCCTGAATGTCCGTGAAGGGGAAGTGTCGGATGATGCTGTAATACCTTTCGACTTTTCTCATAAGCCTTATGTGATAATGGTAGTAGGCGTAAATGGAGTAGGAAAGACCACAACGATAGGAAAACTTGCCAGCAGTCTGAAGGCTCAGGGAAAGAAGGTCGTTCTTGGCGCCGCTGATACTTTCCGCGCCGCTGCCGTAGATCAGCTTACCATATGGGCTGAAAGGGCAGGAGTTGATATCGTGAAGCAGGAGATGGGCTCTGACCCTGCATCAGTGGCTTACGATACTGTCAAGTCTGCAGTCGCAAAGGAGGCTGATGTTGTTCTTGTAGATACTGCAGGCCGTCTCCATAACAGGATCGACCTGATGAACGAACTTACCAAGATACGCAACGTCATGAGGAAGGTCGTGCCTGATGCTCCTCACGAAGTGCTTCTTGTTCTGGATGGTTCTACCGGTCAGAATGCCTTCCAGCAGGCAAAGGAATTCTCTCGCGCAACAGACATCACGGCGCTTGCGGTGACCAAGCTTGACGGTACGGCAAAGGGTGGCGTCGTGGTCGGCATAGTGGACCAGTTCAAGGTCCCTATCAAGTTTATCGGAATAGGTGAGGGGATAGACGACCTCAAGGTGTTTGACAAGAGGGAGTTTGTGGGTTCTCTCTTTTCAAAGGAAGATATAGAATAATCAAAAGTTAAAGCATATATGAAGATTTCGTACAATTGGCTCAAGGACTATCTTGAGTGTGGACTTACTCCGGAAGAGGTGGCTCAGGCGCTTACTTCTATCGGACTTGAGGTGGATGGAGTTGAGCAGGTCGAGGAGATTCCGGGAGGACTTGCTGGAGTTATCGTTGCAGAGGTGGTCGAGTGTGTGGAGCATCCTGATTCGGACCATCTCCATGTGACGAAGCTGAATACTGGTGAAGGCGACCTCCTTCAGGTAGTGTGTGGAGCCCCTAATGTGGCAGCAGGTCAGAAAGTGCTTCTTGCCACCGTAGGAACGGTTCTCGGCGAGGATTTCAAGATAAAGAAGTCAAAGATCCGTGGAGTCGAGTCTTTCGGTATGATATGCGCGGAGGACGAGCTTGGAATCGGGGACTCTCATGAAGGCATCATGGTACTCGAACCAGAGGCAGTGGTAGGAACGCCGGCAAAGGATTATCTCGGACTTGCGACAGATGCCGTGATCGAGATCGGGCTTACAGCAAACAGAGTTGACGCGGCATCGCATATCGGCGTAGCCCGTGACCTGTATGCATATCTCAAGCATAACAATATTCCTTGCGAATTCCGTCTTCCTGATGTCTCTGCATTCGCGGAAGGTGAAGGCGAAGCGATTCCTGTGGAAGTCACGGCGGCGGACGGTTCGCCTCGTTATACCGGTACAACCATCAAGGGAGTAAAGGTCGCACCGTCTCCTGAATGGCTCCAGAAGAAGCTTCTTTCGATAGGTCTGAGACCGATAAACAATGTGGTGGACATCACGAATTTCGTCCTGCATGAAGTCGGACAGCCTCTCCATGCTTTCGATGCATCAAAGATCACAGGCGGAAAGGTTGTTGTGCGCAGGGCCGCTGAAGGCGAGAAGTTCGTGACTCTCGACGGAGTGGAGCGTACATTGAGCGCAGCCGACCTGATGATCGCCAATGCAGAGAAGCCGATGTGCCTCGCAGGAGTATTCGGCGGCGAGGAATCCGGTGTGACTGAATCTACCGTGGATGTTTTCCTCGAAAGCGCATATTTCAACCCTGTATCAATCAGAAAGAGCTCGAAGAGACATGGACTCAAGACCGATGCATCATTCCGTTATGAGCGCGGTGCAGATCCTCTGATTGTGGATTATGCGGCTAAGCGTGCTGCCCTCCTTATCCAGGAGATCGCTGGCGGAAAGGTTGTCGGCAAGGTTCAGGAGTTCTATCCTGAAAAGATCTGCAAGAAGGTGGTTGAACTGGATTACGACCGTATCGAAGCATTCATCGGCAAGAAGATAGGTCATGATGTGATCGAATCTCTTCTTGAGCATCTTGCATATGATTTCGTGGAGAAACGCGAAGGCGGTTCGATTGTTGCTGTCCCATCGTATATGATAGACGTATATCGTGAGTGTGACGTGGTTGAGGAAATACTTCGCGTGTACGGCTACAACAATATCGAACTTCCTCAAGCTATGCGTATGTCTGTAAATGCTCCGCAGAAGCCGGAGCCAGAGCAGGTAAGGAAGTCGATTGCAGACTTCCTTGCGGCGAACGGATTCGTTGAGACCATGAACAACTCCCTCACCAAGTCAGACTATTACTCGAAGCTCAAGACCTTCCCTGAGGAGAAGTGCGTGAGGATCCTGAATCCGCTCAGCTCCGACCTTAACGTGATGAGGCAGACTCTTCTTCTGAACGGACTTGAGGTGATAGCATACAACATCAACCGTCAGGTTACAAACATCAAGACATTCGAATACGGCTCGGTTTACTCTTTCAATCCTGAAATGGACGGAAAGACCTTGGATTCATATGAGGAGCATACATGCTATGCGCTGTTCATCAGCGGTCAGCCTGACAAATCATGGAGAGTGGATCCGGGCAAGGGCAACTACTTCCAGCTCAAGGGCTATCTCGAACTCCTGCTGAAGCGTTTCGGATGCGATATCTATTCTCTTGAGACAGAAGCGGCTCCCGCAGACCTGTTCTCTGAAGGTCTTTCATACAGTCTTCCGGGTTCGCATCAGCAGCTAGCTGTCATGGGTACGATAGCTCCTGCAAGATTGAAGCAGTTCGGCATCAAGCAGCCTGTGTTCGCAGCTGAAATCAACTGGCCGGCACTTTTCACCCTTGTGAAGAGGAACAAGATCAAATATAAGGAGCTCCCTAAGTTCCCTGAAGTAAGGCGTGACCTTGCTCTCCTTCTTGACGAGTCTGTAAGCTATGCGGATCTTAGGAAGAGCGCATTCCGCGTTGGAAAGAAACTCCTCAAGCAGGTCGGTCTTTTCGATGTATACAGAGGAGACAAGATTGCCGAAGGCAAGAAACAGTATGCACTCAGCTTCGTGCTGCAGGATCTTGAGAAGACGCTGACAGACAATGATGTGGAGAGAATCATGAGCAAGCTCCTCTCGACATTCCAGAACGAATTCGGAGCAACATTGAGATAATGATGAGAAGGTATCTCGGACATATGATTGCCACGATGCTGGCTGCTGTCGTCTTTTTCGCTTCATGCGGGAAAGACGAGGGCGAGGTCATCCCACGTAAGGATCTGGCAAAGATATATGCTGAAATGCTGATGACTGACCAGTGGATCATGATGACTCCGAACGTCAGGCTGATAGCGGATACTTCCCTTGTCTATGCTCCGATCATGGAGCGGTACGGGTACGACAGAGAGGATTATGCAAGATCCGTCGACCATTATATGAACGATCCTGAACGTTTTTCAAAGATTCTCAGGGAGACAGGAGAGATTCTGGAGGCTCGCCTTAAGGATCTGGAATTGCGTAAGGAAGAATTGGAAAGGCTTGAAAAGCTCAGGAAGGCAGCGGAAAAATACAGGCCTGACACCAAGTGGGATGAACTTTATCCTGAAAGACCGGTCCGCAATCATATCGGCCCGTCAGACAGCCTTTCGGTCGAATGGGATTCCTTGGGACGGGCATACAGGCTTTCTTTTGTGGAACGTACGGATACAGTGTATGACGGTGTCGCCATGATACTGCCTGCTGTCGATACTGCAGCCGTTTCAGAAGCGGATACGCTTCTGGCTGCAGATGCCGACGCTTTGGTCGAACCAATGGTTTTGCCCAAGGAAAAAAGAAAGTTGATTGCACCTGAATTCATGAAGTCAAGACATCATGACAAGAAATAGAATAGCAGCATCCTATGTATATACCTTGGATGCTGACGAGCCGATAAGGAACGGCTATGTGGAATATGACGATGACGGAACCGTAATTGCAGTAGGAGAGTGTGAGGACATTTCTTCCGAGGCCCGTTTCCTTGACGGTGCGGTAGTACCGGGCTTTGTAAACGCCCATTGTCACGTAGAACTGTCACATCTTCATGGAAAGTTCCGAAAGGGCACCGGAATGGCAGGATTCATTGATCAGATCAACGAACTCCGTGACTGGGCCGGACGTGAGGTCAAGGTGGAACTTGTCCGTAAATGGATGGACAAGATGTGGGCGGATGGAGTATCCGCAATGGCCGATATCAGTAACGATGATTCATCTTTTGAGGTAAAGGCAGCTCATCCTATGTATACGAGGACTTTCCTCGAAGTCTTTGGAAGCGAACCTCATATGTGTGAGGGAGTGATGAAGGAAGTTACGGAACTGAATGCAGCAGCTGATGCTGCAGGGATTGATGCTGCGCCTACTCCTCATTCATGCTATACGATGAGTCCTCAGCTTTTGAGCGCATCGGCGGCGGCAGGTCTGGAGAGGGGATACCTTTCTTACCATTCTCAGGAAAGCCTTGAAGAGGAGGATCTGATAAGATATGGCTCAGGAGCGATGTTTGAGAACAGGAAGAGGTCGGGAATGAGCACTCCTCCTGTGACCGGGGAATCATCTCTGAAATACTTTATAGACAGACTTGCGGCTGCAATGCCTGCGCCTTATGATGCTCATGTCCTGCTAGTCCATAACGTATGTCTGGATCAGGATGACATCGATGCTGCCCGTAAGGTGATGAAGAATGTGTATTGGGCGATATGTCCTCTCTCGAACCAGTTCATACATGATGCCTTGCCTCCTGTCAGACTCATGCGGGAGAACGGGCTGGATATCATGATAGGTACGGATTCCCTTTCAAGCAATGATGATCTTGACATGGTCAGGGAAATGTATTGCCTGCAAGAGAATTTTCCTGAAGTCAGGATGAATGAACTCCTTTCATGGGCATGTCTCAACGGGGCACGTTTTCTGTCGAAGGAGTCTGTCCTCGGTTCTATCGCACAGGGAAAGAAACCGGGACTGGTGTTTATAGGTAATCTTGACGGTGAGGGCTGTCTTACAGCAGAAAGCCGTTCTGAAAGGATAATCTGATGCTGCACTTTGATGAAATAGTCTTCGGACCGATATTCAGCCGTCGTCTGGGTTCCTCCCTGGGGGTGAACCTCTTGCCGACAAAGGGCAAGCTGTGCAATTTTGACTGTGTATACTGCGAGTGCGGATGGAACAAGGACGGAAGAAGCGATGGAAAGTTCCCGAGGCTTCCGGAGATAGAGAAGGCCCTCGAAGAGAAGATGGCCAAGGCGGTCACAGAAGGGGTAGGAGTCGATTCCATCACATTCTCCGGAAACGGCGAGCCTACGATTCATCCGGATTTTGCGCAGGTCATAGACGTTACATTAAGGCTTAGGGACAGATATTTTCCGGAGGCAAAGGTATCCGTTCTTTCGAATGCTACGATGATCGGAAGAAAGGATGTGGCAGAAGCATTGATGAGGGTGGACAACCCTATCCTGAAGATAGATGCATCTTCTGACGGACTTGTCAGGCAGATCAACAAGCCGGCTGGGCCTTACAGTCTTGCAGATGTTATCGGCAACCTCAGGAAATTCGAGGGACGTTTCATCATGCAGACCATGTTCCTACGTTCTCCGGACTTTGATACGGCATCAGAAAAAGCGTTGGCTGCATGGATGGATATTGTGAGGGATCTCAAGCCAAGGGAGGTCATGGTCTACACTATAGACAGGGAGACTCCTGACAAGTCTTTGGGAAAATATACCGTGGAGGAAATGACTGCAATGGTGCAGCCGCTTATAGATGAGGGATACAGCATACAGGTAAGAGGATAATGAGGACAGTGATACAGAGAGTCACCCATGCTTCGGTGACGGTCCCGGATCAGGGATATGAATCGGCGATCGGCAAGGGTCTGCTTGTTCTTGCAGCCTTTATTGATGAGGATGCGGACGAGGATGTCGCGTGGACAGCGAAGAAGATAGCTGCCATGCGTATCTTTGACGACGATGCCGGAGTCATGAATCTTTCTGTGAGGGATGTTGAAGGAGATATACTTGCGGTAAGCCAGTTCACTCTCTATGCGTCTACCGTGAAGGGAAACAGGCCCTCCTACATCAAGGCTGCCAAGCCTGATGTTGCAGTGCCTCTTTATGAAAGATTCCTTGCAGCTTTGGAGGCAGAGCTCGGGAAACCTGTGGGAAAGGGAATATTCGGGGCGGACATGAAGGTATCGCTGCTTAATGACGGCCCGGTGACTATAATAGTTGATTCAAAATTGAAATTTTAACATATATGGACTACTTGACTAAATACGGCTATGCTCCGGATCAGGAGGCGATAGCCAGAGCATTGGAAATCATTGCAGCAAATCTTGAGAACGTCGCTTCGGAACAGGTCTACAAGGACTGCTTCTCAATGATGGATCTTACCACGCTGAAGACCGATGACACTCCGGCATCTGTCGAGAAGCTCGTGGGCAAGGTGAATGCATTCAATGAGACATATCCGGATTGGCCTCTTCCTGCTTCCGTATGTGTATACTCCAATTTCGCAAAAACCGTGAAGGAGGCAAGAAAGAAGGATTTCAACATCACTGTCGTGTCTGCGTGCTTTCCTTCCTCACAGAGCTTCCTCGAGGTAAAGCTCAAGGAATGCGAGATGGCTGTGGAACAGGGTGCTGACGAGGTGGACATCGTGCTGGCGCTCAATTCTTTCCTCGCCGGAAATCATGAGGCTGCATCCGAAGAGATCCGTCAGGTCCGCAGGTGTATCGATGAGGTTGCCGGCAGGCAGGGACGCAAGGTGCATCTCAAGGTAATTCTTGAGACAGGACTTCTCAGGACTCCGGAACGCATCGCCCAGGCTTCCTTCCTTGCAATGGAGGCAGGTGCGGACTTCATCAAGACCTCTACCGGAAAGGTGGATGTAAACGCAACACCTGTCGCTGCATATGTGATGTGCGAGTGCATTGCAAAGTATCATGCCATGACCGGAAAGAAGATAGGCTTCAAGCCTGCAGGAGGTATTTCGTCAGCTGCTGACGCTCTCTGCTACTATTCGATTGTAGCTTCAGTCCTTGGCAAGGAGTGGCTCAATAAGGAACTCTTCCGCTTCGGTGTAAGCCGTGTAGCTAACAGCATTCTTTCTGCCGTAGAGCAGAAGACCGTGTCATATTACTAGAAAATTTGTTTGATTTTTTATAAAAATTGAACAAATTTTTGAGGGTGAATCGCCTTTCTACGTAAGTGGGAAGGCGATTTTTGAAAATATCCGCATACATTTTCGGTATGCGGATATTTCTCTGGAACTTTGCCTCCGTAATTAAAACATAATGTTATGAGAGGTAAAATCAGACTGATGCTCATGGCTCTTGTGATGGCGTCATGCAGCGGTAGGGGAATCGATTCCGATTCAGAACCGGACTACCAGTACGGAAGGAATCTTTCCCATGAAAAGATTGTCTTGGGGGCTCGTCTGGAGAATCCTTACAAGACAGAGAACATTACAAAGGCGCTCGAAGCCTTGTATCCGACAAAGGCGGACAGAGTTCAGGTAACCACAACTGACCTATATGTCAGGTTCCTTCCGAAAGATGAAGGACAGCTTGCATTGTTGGACGGCCTTCGTCTGTCGGACCATCCTCTCGACTTCGAGATTGTCGAGGATGGTGACTGGTATCATGATCCCGAGGTACCTGACGACCGGATGACATGGCAGTATGCCGTAGTTCCGCACGATTATGTCTTTCCTGATATCGAATACGAGATAATAGATGAATGCCATATTTCGGAAAACGAGGCCGGAACCAGAAGTGATGATGGCATAGATTGGGAGGCTGTGGAGCGTCAGGCCTACCTGATGACCGGAAACGAGGAGTTCCTTCTTCCGGAAACCAAGGCGGAAAAGGTATGCCCGTCAGGAAGGATAACCATTGTGGATGAGGACGCAGACGGTGGTGAGTCTTCTGGAGTAAAGGGAGTTCGCGTTTCCTGTAATTCATTCGTCAAGTTTTCTCACACCTATACCGATGATGAAGGATATTACAAGATGAACAAGAAGTTCTCTTCAAAGCTCCGTTACAGGCTTGTGTTTGAGAATAAAAAGGGTTTTTCCATCGGTTTCAATATGATTCTGACCCCGGCATCCACATCTACTTTGGGGCAGGCTTCACCGGAGGGAGTCAATGCTACTGTAACAAAGGATTCGGAGAGCAAGCTGTTCAAAAGATGTGCGGTAAACAATGCGGCTTATGATTTCTATGACCGCTGTGATGTTGAGGATATGAACCTGCCGCTTCCTCCTAAGGACATCCGTATCTGGCTGTTCCACAAGCTTCAGTCCAGCAGTTCGATGATGATGCACCATGGAGCAGTTCTGGACATGTCTCTGGTTTCGTCTTTTCTTGGTGATTTCGCGCCTCTTGTACAGGTCTTCCTGCCCGACCTGACGATAGGCGTGAAGGGCAGGGATGATTATGCTTCCATCTATTCGGAAGTGTGTCATGAACTGGCTCATGCCATTCATTTCTCCAAGGTAGGAACGGATTACTGGAACCGTTATATACTTTATGTGATGGGTTCTTATGTCTCTTCATCGGGAATGGCCTACGGCGACGGAAGCGGAGTGAATGCAGGATACTGTGAGGTCGGTGAGATGTGGGCATATTACCTGTCGTCCAAAATGTACCATGAACGGTATGGAGGTGATTATCCGACCTTCGGAACAACGTTCTGGTTCTATCCTCAGATACTGCGTTTTGTCGAGGAGAGAGGAATTGAATGCTGGGAGATGTTCTCTCTGATGAATGCCTCGGTAAACTCCAGGGAAGCCCTCAGACGTGCACTGATTGCATATGCTCCGGAAAAGGCTGATGCAATAGAGCTCATTTTCACCAGATATATGCAGCCATGAGAGTGTGTTTGAAACTAATATTGCCTCTATTGCTGGCGTTCGCATGTTCCAGAACGTCTGCACAGACATTCAGCGTATCCACGGATCTGCTGGGGTATGCCAGGCTCGGAACCATGAGCATTGATGCTTCATATGCTGTGGCACGCAGGTGGAGCCTGATAGCAGGAGCACGTTATAACCCTTTTACCTATCGTAAATCAGATCCCGACAGGCAGTTTCAGAATCGTCAGCAGTCCTATGCCGTAGGAATGAGACTGTGGCCGTGGCATACATGGTCAGGGTGGTGGTTTGCCGGAAAGCTCCGGTATCAGGAGTATAACAAGGGAGGAATAATATCCCGCAAGACAGAAGAAGGCGATCGTTTCGGTGCCGGAATCTATGCTGGATACACACATATGCTATCCTCCCATATAAACCTTGAGTTCGGAATGGGACTTTGGTCCGGCCTGTCCGTATATCGTCAGTATTCATGCCCGGCCTGCGGCCTTACGTTATCTTCAGGAAACAAGTTCTTCCTGCTTCCGGATGATGTAATGATATCTCTTGCCTATGTGTTCTGATACGAAGCTTGTGATTGTTCTGGTTGCTTTTCTGGCAGTGTCGTGCTCTTCGTCCAGAATAATGCAGAGGATAAGGACCGGGGAGGTGCGTATGGACATATCCGTGCCGGATGAGAAGCCTCTGGACGATGGGGCAGACAAGGATGTGAAGATAGACAGTATCAGGAGCGATCTGTCCGACGGACCTATAATAATGAACGCGATAAGAGACAGCGAGACCGGAGAGATGGTCGCCACTGATGTCATAAATGCATCGACGGTTGTCGCCCGCTTCCGCAATGTTGCAGAAAGGGCCGGCTATGTATCGATAAGCTTCGATGTCACGGTGCCGTCAGAGATGTCCTCTTCCTACTGGCAGCTGAAGTTGCGGCCATTCATGAGGATCCAGGAAGATACCGTAGCCCTTGAACCGCTGTATATTACAGGAGAATGGTATCGCAAGGGCCAGCTGAGGGGTTATGAAAGGTACAGGGAGTTTCTTGCATCCATAATTACTGATACGACGGACCTTGTCAGGATGGGGCAGCTGGAGATCTTCCTGCAGAGACATTACCCGGAGACCTACGCAATGAAGAACGACACGTCGCTGATATCGGATCCTGTGGCCCGGAACCTGTTCGGCGTGACCCAAGCTGATGCATTGAGACATTATTCGCGGCATATGAGGATATATTTCAATGAACGTCGAAAGGCGCGTAAAGGACAGATGTATGAAAGATATGTCAAGGATCCGATAGTAACAGAAGGAATACGTCTGGATACTGTCCTGACTGCCTCTGACGGAGACTTCATCTACAGGTACAGTCATACTTTCCGCAGTCGTCCGGGTTTGAAGAAAGTGATGGTGAATCTCATGGGCGAGATGTATGAGGAGGGGGAGTTCCTGCAGTCACTGCCGTTCCCTGAAGAGCTTACCTTCTATATCAGTTCCTTGTCAACGCTTGCTGATTATGCGCCCAAATACAGGATGATCGTCCTGGAGAGGAATGTGTATGACAACACAAAGGCATTGATCGATTTTGCCAAAGGCAGTCATGAAATAGATACGTCTTTGTCAGATAATGCCTCAGAGCTTGCCAGGGTGGCGAAATGTATAGACGATGTGTTTTCAAGGCAGGAGTATGTGCTGGATTCGCTGATAGTCAAGGCTTCGTGCTCTCCGGAAGGTTCATATGCCCATAATTCCCGTCTTGCATCAGCGCGGTCCGAGTCCATCAGGCATTATATACGCGATTTCATACCGGAACAATGGCGTGACAGCGTAAGGACCTCTCATGTGCCGGAGAACTGGGGACAGCTCAGGCTGCTTGTGGCGAATGACACATTGCTGGAAAAGCCGGCGAAGGAGAAGATCCTTCAGCTGACTGATGACCTCAGGCGTCCGGATGATGTGGAGAGAAGGCTTTCGGAGATGCCTCAGTACCGTTACTTGAGGGAAAAGATCTATCCGCAGCTGCGCAGTGTCAGTTTTGACTTCCATCTCCATAGGGCAGGCATGCAGAAGGATACCGTACATACCACGGAGCTGGATACAGTCTACATGGCAGGTCTTGAAGCGATGAAGAACCTGGATTACAGGAAGGCAGTTGAGCTGCTCAGACCATACAGAGATTACAATACTGCCCTGGCATATATGTCGGCGGATTATAATCATTCGGCGCTTGATGTTCTCGACGGCCTTGATGACAAGGATGCAAAGGTGTGCTATATGAAGGCCCTCATTCTGTCCCGGCTTGATGTCCATGAGGAAGCCATGAAATATTTCGAATTGAGTCTGGCTTATGATCCATATCTTGAATACAGAGCGAATCTTGATCCGGAAATGTCCGGACTGGTCAATAAATACAAACTTATAAACAATTAAAAGCAAAACAGTTATGAAGAGAAAGATTTTTTGTGCGGCTATGCTTGCGCTGGTGTTGGTTTCATGTGAGAAGAAGGGGACAGATCTGTCCGATGCGGCAACGGGAACTGTACCTTTGGAAATCAGGTTCGTGTCGGAAGAGACGAAGGCAGCTGGTGTCGGAGGCAATGAAGAGAAGAAGGTTTCAGACTATCAGGTCCTGATCTATGATATGTCCAGCAGGATGCTTGAAGCTTATTCGACTCCGGATCCTGCATCGTCCAGTGTAAGCATGGAATGCACTACCGGTCCTAAAGAGGTGATCGTGCTTGCCAATGCTCCTGATGTCAGCGGGATTGTCTCGTATGACACGTTCCTGAAGACGAAGTCGAAGCTTTCCGACAACAGTATCGGCAGGCTCGTGATGGAAGGCCATGCTTCTCCTAATCTTACGGCTGCCGGCGGGACCGTCAATGTGGACATAAAGAGAGTGGTGGCTAAGGTCGTGCTGGATGGCATTACGGTCGACTTTGAACAGAATGCTTATGACAATATGGACTTCATTCTCAAGAGGGTATACCTTACCAATGTGGCTGCGGACAAGAGCTATCTGGCTGAGACTGCCGATCCGGCTTCCTGGTATAATAAGATTGTCCGGACTTCAGCACCGGAGGTGGATGAACTGCTATATGAGGACTTGGGCAATATGAACATCAAGACGACCAAACTGTATAAGCAGCAGCACCATTTCTATTGTTATCCGAATCCGCATACAGCTGATTCGTTTGATTCCGATGTGTGGAATCCGCGTCCGACGCGTCTTGTGGTTGAAGCTACCATTGGCAATGTGCCGTATTACTATCCTGTAGCGCTGCCTGAACTCAAACAGAATACCAGATATCATGTATCACTCCGTATCATCCGCCCCGGTTCAACCAGTCCGGAACAGGATATGGACAAGTACGCTGTGTCGTTCAATATAACCATTGAGGAATGGAAAGGTCCGGAAAACGTATCGGAAACCATCTGATGGGACTGGTCCTTCTAGGCGGTCTGCTTCTTCAGCCGGCATGTTCGGTGAAGGAAGACAGGATTCCATGTCCTTGTCTTCTGTCTCTGGACTTTCTCTGCCCTGAAGAAGAGGCGGTTGTGGACCTTATGGTGACATCTGCAAAAGGGTTTGTGTGGAAAGATACTGTGGATGTCGCCAGGAGGAGGAACGGGTATTCTGTACCCGTTCCACAGACCTCCCTGCATATACGTGCATGGGCTGGTGATGACGGCCTTGCATCTGAACTGGGGCTTGAGATTCCATACGGGAGTGACTGCCCGAAGGTATACATGCATGATTCCGATGTGAGGATCGAAGGAGAGTATTTCCATGAGACTGCTCTCCTGAGGAAGAACCACTGTGTGCTGACTCTTACCACAGAAGGGGAAGAGAAGCTGTCTTCCGCTCTGACTTTGAAAGGCAACGTTTCAGGCTATGATGCCTGGGGATTACCCCTGAATGGTGATTTCAGCTTTGTACTTGCCGATGGCGGGCTTGAAGAAGGATATAAGGCCGTTCTTCCCAGACAGACGGATGCATCTCTGATGCTTGAGATTGATGATGGGAATGGCCACAACCTCGTTTTTGCAATAGGGCAATACATCGTGTCCAGCGGATATGACTGGACCTCACCGGATCTGGAGGATGTCAGTGTTACCTTGGACTATGCTTTGACCGAAGTCAGAGTAGTGATTGGGGAATGGGAAAGTGTATTCAGATATGATGTGGAGATATGACAATTAGGAATAAAAATTGTTCGGATTTCAAAAACATTTTATATCTTTGCATCCACTTTCTGACGCGGATGTGGTGAAATGGTAGACACGCTCGTTTCAGGTGCGAGTGCTTCACGGCGTGTAGGTTCGACTCCTATCATCCGCACTTTAAAAGCTCAGCTCACTTCGGCTGGGCTTTTTTTGTTTATGGAGGAAAATGCCTATATTTACAAATCGGCAACACTAAACGATTATTTATCATGTCAAGTTTTCTTAAAACAATGTCAGTCCTTGGGGGTGCGTTGCTTCTGGCTGGCTGCAATTCTGTAGATATGGAAAAGTATGTGGATGAACTTTATGACAGAATGTCTCAGGAAGAACGTATCGCTCAGCTCAGGAGCGGCTACATGGACGAACTGTTTGATGAGGATGGAAATCTGGATCAGGCTAAATGTGTTGAGCTGATCCCCTATGGAATAGGCCATTTCTCACAGTATGCGAGCCAGAAGACCATGGATCCGAATGTCCTGCGAGACCGTGTGGCTGCAGTTCAGAAATGGCTGATGGAAAATACACCGAACGGGATACCGGCTCTTTTTCATGAGGAGGTGCTCAGTGGAATCAACACAAGCGGAGCGACGATATATCCTCAGCAGATCGGTCAGGCATGCTCCTTCAATCCGGCACTTGCCGAGCTCAAGACATTGCAGACAGGCAAGGCCATGCGCAAGATGGGAGGAGTGCTGTCATTGTCTCCGATGGTGGACGTGTGCAGGGTTCCTGGCTTCAACCGTCTGGAGGAGTCTTACGGAGAGGATGCATATCTTTCTGCCGTGATGGGTACCGCATTTGCAAGAGGTCTCCAGCAGGGTGACCTGACCAAGGGTGTAGGCACATGTACGAAGCATTATCTCGGATATGGCGGAGGTGGAGATACGGATGAGAAGGAGATGCTGGAAGAAATCCTCCTGCCGCATGAGGCCATGATCCGTCTGACCGGCAGCAAGGTGGTTATGCCTGGATATCATGCCGTTCATGGAAAGAACTGTGTGGAGAACGGATACATACTTCAGGAGATTTTGAGAGATTATGTCGGGTTTGACGGAATGGTAGTCAGCGATTATACGGCTATAGACCAGATCCTGGGGCTGGAAACCCCTGTGCAGAAAGCCGCTGCAGCCATCAATGCCGGCAATGACGTTGATTTTCCTACGGGTTCAAACTACAAGTTTCTTCAGGAAGCTATAGACCAGGGACTTGTCTCTCCGGAGACTTTTGAGCGCGCAGTAAAGAACGTGTTGCGTCATAAGTTCCGCGCAGGCCTTTTCGATGAGGAGCCTTACCTTTACAGCAGCGAATACATCGTCCTCGATACTCCAGCTGAACGTAAGACAGCATATGAGATCGCTTCCCAGTCTGTAGTGCTTCTTGAAAACAACGGCATACTGCCTCTGAAGGAACCGGCAAAGGTGTTCTTAACTGGACCTAATGCAAACAGCATGTGGGCAATGTGCGGAGACTATTCTTATCCTGCCATGTCATATTTCTGGAAGCATTTCACCGAAGGCCTGGACAATCCTCATGTGATAGGATTGCTGGAAGGAATGCGCGGACGCAGACCGGATGGATTTGAAATCACATATTCGCGCGGATGCGACTGGACTGAAGAGATCGAGACAAAGTATTCGCAGGTGGGCGACGAGCGTGCGTGGGAATACTCGCTTCTCCATCGCAAGGTCGATTCAGGAGAGACTGCCGATAAGGAAGAAGCTCTAGCGCTCGCAAAGGAAAGCGATGTCATCGTAGCTGCTGTCGGCGAGAATGTAATGCTTTGCGGCGAGAACCGTGATCGTCAGGGACTGCGCCTTCCCGGCAGGCAGGAAGAATATGTCGAGGAACTTATAGCTACAGGAAAACCGGTGATCCTTGTAGTCTTCGGTGGACGTGCGCAGGTGATATCAGGCCTTGCAGAACGTTGTGCGGCTGTGATCCAGGCATGGTATCCGGGCGAGGAAGGCGGAAATGCCGTGGCAGATATCCTATATGGCAACATATCTCCTTCAGCCAAGCTTTCAGTGAGCTATCCTGCTGAAGAAGTATATGAGGCAATGTGCTACAACTATTCTGCGGAGAAGGATCCGCGCGTGCAGTGGCCTTTCGGATATGGATTGAGCTATACGACATTCGGATATGAAGGTTTTGAGATGGATGCCGATGGTTCGACATCTGACAAGTATGTCTCGCTTTCTTTCAAGGTTACGAATACAGGTTCTGTAGCGGCAGATGAGATCGTCCAGATATATGTCTCTCCGTCGGAAGAAGGTCAGAACATCCGTCCGATCCAGCTTCAGGGCTTTGCCCGTGTCTCTCTTGAACCGGGGCAGACAAAGAAGGTCAAGGCGAAGCTTTATACCGAGCAGTTCGGATATTATACCAATGATGGCGTGCGTCAGTGGAACATTGCACCTGGTACATATGAGGTCAAGGTGGGTGCTTCTTCCGAAGATATACGGCTTTCCGGCAAGGTTGTCCTCAAGGGAGAACAGGTCTGCAAGCCGTTGAGGGAGTACTATTTCTCGGAAGTAACTGTAAAGTAAGGATATATGAAGATCGTGTTTCTTGATGCGGCGACGATGGGAGATGTCTCGTTCGAGCCATTTGAAAGACTGGGTGAATTCGTTTCATACCCGATGTCGACTCCGGAGCAGGCCCGTGAAAGGGTGGCAGATGCTGATGTCTTGATGATCAACAAGGTCCTTGTAAACAAGGAACTTATCGATGCGGCTCCGGACCTGAAGCTCGTGTGTGTCGCGGCAACAGGGGTTAACAATATCGATGTGGACTATGCGGCCTCGAAGGGCATACCGGTAAGGAATGTTGCCGGCTATTCGACCGATTCTGTCGCGCAGTCTACGTTCATGCACATCCTTTCCCTCGCCGGGGGCGCCCCGTATTTCGATGAGAGCGTCAAGTCAGGAAGCTATTCCCGCAGCGGAATGTTCACCGATCCGAACTGGAACTGGACGGAGCTCGCCGGCAAGACCATAGGAATCATCGGCATGGGAAACATCGGAAGAAAGGTGGCGGCCATCGCTCAGGCATTCGGAATGGATGTCTGCTATTATTCGACTTCGGGCACTGCCCATTGCAAGGAATATCCATGCCTGTCCCTTGATGAACTGCTGAAAGTTTCAGATGTCGTTTCTGTCCATGCCCCGCTGAATGAAAGGACCCTTAATCTGTTGGGTGCCAAGGAATTCGCGATGATGAAGACTACGGCTTATGTGGTCAATGCAGGCCGCGGAGCCATAATTGTGGAGAAGGATCTTGCCGATGCTGTCGACAATGGGGTCATAGCGGGAGCCGGAATAGATGTCTTCGTACAGGAACCGATTCCTGAAGACCATCCGTATCTGAAGATGAGGCATCCCGAGCGCATGCGCCTTGCCCCACATGTGGCCTGGGCTAGCGTTGAAGCCCGCAAGCGCCTCGTCGCCATGATGGCCGACAATGTACGCAAAGGCTGGTGAAATCTTGGCCCTATGTCCGGGAAAAGGTTATTATTTCCGGATGAACCCCAGAATTTACCTGACTTGTCCGGAAATCATACCGGATTCCCGGATGATATTTAGACCAAGTGAATAATTGCATACTGCATGGCCGTTCCGCTGTCGTCAAAGTGCCGAAATTATTCAAAATCAGCTCGCAAGGCGTTCCTAACTCTGCGGATCAAATGAAAAAGCAGGTTGATAAATATGCAAAATCCCTCTAAATGTGTCTATCCTGTCTTGTAAGTGGCAGGATAGACACGCGGCACTTTGCAATGTGTTGATTATTTGGTACTTATAAGATCCATGGTGGCTATCATGCCGATGCCTGTACAGGATAGACACATTTGGTCCTTTAAAAATTATAACGAAAAAGAGGTTACGAGAAATCGTAACCTCTTTTTCGTGCTCCCGAACTTGGACTTGAACCAAGGACCCTCTGATTAACAGTCAGATGCTCTAACCAACTGAGCTATTCGGGAATTTACGTTCTCAAACGTTTTCTTTTCGTTTGGGATTGCAAAGGTAGACATTTTTTCTTTACCTCCAAACTTTTTTACGAAAAAAAACGAAAAAATACGACTTTTCTGTATTTTGTTCGTAATGAGCAAGTTTTTACGTACATTTGTATAAAACTAGTTTTATGGATATCGATCTTTTATCTAAAATGGTCAAGGAACTGATCCTTGATGACGACAAGGTGGTCCTTCCAGGGCTCGGCTGCTTTGTGGCTGAGATAGTTCCTGCTTATTTCTCGGATAAGGGATATACGATAAATCCGCCATACAGGAAACTGTATTTCAGGGCCCGTCCGGACGAGGGGGATGCCCTGATTGATTTCTATGCCAGGTCGAATGATGTCTCATACGAGGTGGCGGAGAAGATCATCAAGGACTTCATCTCTGAATTGAGGTCCGTTCTCCTTGCAAAGAAAGTCGTCGTTTTCCCTGGTCTGGGACGTCTTAGGGCGACAAAGGAAAACAATGTGTTCTTCATAGCCGATGAAGACCTTGACATTTATCCGGAAGGCTTCGGCCTCAAACCGGTTTCTCTCAAGACCCATAAGGAGACAGATGGGGAAGTAAAGGCGGCGGTGGCAGAACTGAAGAGCGTTCTGGAAACAGAACCTGTCCATGAAGAGCCGGAACCAGTGTCAGAACAGATGCCGGAACCTGTTGTGGAACCGGAACCAGCAGCAGAGCCTGTAGAACCGGAAATAGAGATTCTGGTGGAACCGCTTCCTGATCCGGAACCAGTACCGGAACCAGTACCGGAACCAGTACCGGAACCAGAGGCAGTAGTGCCAGAGCCAGAACCTGAACCTGATCAGAAACCCGAACCAGAGCCGGAAATAGCAGACGTGGAGAAGCCGAAAAAGGGATGGGGCCGGATACTGCTGGTCGTATTGGCCGTTCTAGTCGTTCTGGTTGTGACGTATATGGCTGTAGGGCGTCTGTGTCCGGAGTGGATCGACCAGTTCCTGTATACTCCTGAAGAGTTGGAGATTCTTAACCGATAAAAATGATAAAGTATACAAAAGACCTTACGATACAGTGTTATGAAACCGATGCTTCGTGGCGCCTGAAGCCGGCATCTTTCATGAACCTGGCACAGGAGGCGGCAGGTAATCATGCCGTTTACCTGGGATTCGGATATGACGATCTCATCGTTTCAAATACTGCATGGATACTTTCACGTGTCCATGTTGAGTTCATAGATACTCCGAAGTGGAGGGAAGACATTACCCTGACCACATGGCACAAAGGGCTCAACCGCCTGTTCTTTCTCAGGGATTTCGTGTTGACTGACAGGAATGGCAGGGAGAGGGTGAAGGCTACGACATCATGGCTTGTCCTGGATCTGGCTACAAGAAGACTGGTACGTGATCCTAAACTGATGGAGGAAGGTACGGTATGTACGGACAATGCCATAGAAACCCCTGCCGACAAGGTACATATGCCGAAAGATGTGGAATCTGTGCATATGATGGATCATACCGTCGCTTATTCGGATGTCGACATGAACGGCCATGCAAACAATGCCATGTACATGCAGTGGGCCATGGATGCAGTAGATTATGATATTGCATCCTCAAGAGGAGTCAGGGAGTTTACCATCAATTTCAACCATGAGATAAAGCCGGGAAGTATCGTGTCTTTGTTCAAGACAAGGGTCGAGGATGGCGAATGTCTCCATGTATTCGTCGAAGGCAAAGTGGATTACCAGTCTGCATTTACGGTAGAAATAATATTCTGAAAGGATGGAGCTTATTTACCCATATGACATAGCACCTGTAGTGCCAGCTCCTACTGCGGAGAGCATTCCTGAACGTGCTGTCCCAAGCGAATGGTTTCCTGTTGTGGAGCCGAGCGGCATTGTGACGGGACGTGCCACACGCGCCTATTGTCATAGCGGGGCCAAACCTCTACATCCTGTGATCCATATCCATATCATTGACCGTTTCAGCAGGATATATCTCCAGAAACGTTCTATGAAGAAGGATATACAGCCGGGCAGATGGGATACTGCGGTAGGAGGACATGTTTCATATGGAGAAGGTGTGCTGGAAGCCGTATACAGGGAGGCTTCTGAGGAGCTGGGATTCACGGACTTCCATCCCATCCACCTTGAAACATATCAGTTTGAATCGGAAATCGAGAAGGAGATGGTAAATGTGTTCGCGGTCGTCGGCAGCTATGACCTTAAGCCGGACCTTGACGAGGTCGACGAAGGACGCTGGTGGGAGCTCAAGGACATAGATGCCAGCCTGGGCAAGGGAATCTTCACTCCGAATTTCGAGTCTGAATTCCGTATGATCCGCAAACAGCTTCTTGCCCTTCTGTAGATAATTCAAAACAGCCATGTCAATGATAGAATCATTTTCAGGACTTCCCTTCAACAGAACGCAGACTCTGCGCGAGGTAGCAGCATCCTCTTCAGGGAAATACCTGCTTCTTTATACGAACAGCCACCATCTGGAAATGGGCATGCTCGCCTGCGAACGCATCGCAGGCATCGCCGATGACACCGGAGCCGACATGCTTTATGCGGACCATTACAGGATCGTGAACGGACCGGACGGCAGCCCTGTACGCCGCAGGCATCCGCTGATAGACTGCCAGAAAGGAGCCTTGCGCAACGACTTTGATTTCGGAAGTGTCCTTGTTTTCCGCACTTCATCTTTCAAGAAGGCTGTTGAAGAGATGACGGAAGATTATGAATACGCGGCCCTTTATGACCTCCGCCTGCGTATGGATAGGATCGTACATGTAAACGAATATCTGTACACCGATGTGGAGACTGACAACCGAAAGTCCGGCGAGAAGCAGTTCGATTATGTCGACCCGCGCAACAGAGCTGTCCAGATCGAGATGGAGAAGGTATGCACGGAGCATCTCAAGAGGATAGGAGCATATCTTGAGCCTGAATTCAAGGAACCGGAGTCATGCGGTCTCGGCGGAGTATTCCCTGTAACGGCAACGGTGGTCATCCCGGTATTCAACAGGATACGTACTGTCGGTGATGCTGTTGCGAGCGCATTGGGGCAGAATTGCGCATTCCCTTTCAATGTCATTGTCGTGGACAACCATTCTACTGACGGTACGACCGGCCTCCTTGCTTCTCTCGCAGCAGCAGACCCTCGTCTGATCCATGTCATTCCGGACAGGAATGACCTTGGCATCGGCGGTTGCTGGAACCTGGCGGTCCATCATCCGCAATGCGGAGAATATGCAGTCCAGCTCGATAGCGATGACGTATACAGCGGTCCCGACACTCTTCAGAAGATTGTCGACGCCTTCCGCGAACAGAAATGCGCCATGGTTGTCGGTACATATCAGATGACGGATTTCCAGATGAATCCCATCCCTCCGGGAATCATTGATCATAGAGAGTGGACTGAGGATAACGGCCGCAACAATGCATTGAGGATCAATGGTCTCGGTGCTCCGAGAGCGTTCTGGACTCCACTTTTGCGTACTATAAACCTGCCGAATACGAGCTACGGAGAGGACTATGCCCTCGGCCTTCGCATCAGCAGGGAATACCGCATAGGCAGAATATACGACGTACTTTACTGCTGCCGCAGGTGGGAAGGCAATTCAGATGCGGCCCTGGATGCGGAAAAGGTCAACGCCAACAACCTCTATAAGGACAGAATCCGCACATGGGAGCTTGAAGCAAGAATCAGAATGAATGATGGACAATAACGGGATATTACATAAGTTTGTAGGGGACCAGCTCTCGCGCTGGCCTTTGGCATGTGCCAACTTCCGTGCCCTCAAGAATGTCAAGGTCAGGGAAATGGATGCCGGCGGTCTGACCGTCAAGCTGCAGTTCAATCCTGCGAGGATTATTTCGTCGGCGGCAAAGCTTGACAAGGCTGATATAGCGAAACGTAAATGCTTTCTCTGCCGCGAGAACCGTCCGGCAGAGCAGGACATGCTCAAGTTCGAGGGCCGCAAGGGAAAGAAATACCATATACTTGTCAATCCGTATCCGATATTCCCGGACCATCTGGTGATCGCTGCGGTACGCCATACGGACCAGTCGATATGGCGCAGATATATAGACATGCTGGACCTGGCCCGCAAATATGACGGATTCACCTTCTTCTACAACGGACCTAAAAGCGGTGCCTCCGCGCCTGACCACCACCATTTTCAGGCTGCTCCCAAAGGGCTTATACCGCTCTGCGAGGATGTGGACAGATCGCTCGGCAGACTGGAAGAAAAGTATGTGACGTCTGTCCAGGACGCACGTCTGTACCATTATGACAAGTTTACGAAAGGAGTCTTCGTGATACGTTCGGAGACTGCCAAATCGGCCGCCAAGCTCTTCTACCGCCTTCTGGACTGTGCGGAAATGAAGGAAGGGGAGACAGAGCCTCAGTTCAACTTGTTTACGTATCATACGTGCGGAGAATTCCGCTCCGTCGTGGTCTTACGAAGCCGCCACCGTTCGCACCATTACTTCAGCGAAGGCCCTGACCATCTTACGATGAGTCCGGGATGTGCCGATATGGGCGGAGTCTTCATTGTTCCTGTCGAAGATGAATATGACAAGATAACTCCGGAACTTCTTGGGGAGATGATTTCGGAGGTTTCCATAACCGAAGAAGAACAGAATACGATAATCCGCCGTCTTACACGTACACAGCCGCTGCTTCAGGTGGGGATAATGTCCGCGAGGGAGATTGATTTCGAAGTGCTCTCCGATGGCGCAGGCCCAAGAAAGGCGGTGATGCGCGAGGGCAAGATAGAATATGACGGAGCGCTTTATGACGAGCTTTATTTCGAAGCTCCGACCCTCTCGACCCGCTTTGCCGGGCCTTCTTTCGCGCTATACGGCGTGACCATAGGTGTAAACTTCCATTGGGAAAGAAAGGAGGACCAGAAGTTTGCCGGCGCGTTGAAGATAATCGTGGACAAGGACAAGCTGACGGCTATAAATGTCATCGGCGTGGAAGATTACCTCTTGAGCGTCATATCGTCCGAGATGAGCGCTTCCGCTTCCGAGGAGTTCCTGAAGGCACATGCGGTCATTTCACGTTCATGGGTTATGGCCCAGATCGCTTCGGCAAGGAGTGATCATCATGCCACTGTTCCTGAAGATATATACGGAGTTCCGGCATTGATGTCCCATCTGGATTCCATGCTCTGCGGAGATGGAACGGAAAGCGATTCGGCGGTCCATGAATATGTCAGATGGTACGACCATGAAGACCACAGATTATTCGACGTCTGCGCAGACGACCATTGCCAGAGGTATCAAGGGCTGACGCGCGCCACAGGGGAAACGGTACGCAAAGTGATAGACCAGACCTGGGGACAGATTCTGTATCATGACGGAGAACTGTGCGATGCGAGGTTTTCGAAGTGCTGCGGAGGAGTGATGGAAGCGTTCCCCACATGCTGGGATGACAAGGACATACCGTATCTTCAGCCGCTCCATGACACTCCTGGCCATGAGGCCGACGGAGAGTGTTTCTGCAATACGACAGACAAGGCAGTCCTGTCGCAGGTGCTGAACAATTACGATCAGGAGACGACAGACTTCTACAGATGGACAGAAACCTATGACAGGGATGCTCTTTCCGATCTCATCAGGCGCAGGAGCGGGAAGGATATCGGAAAGCTGATGGCGATGGAACCATTGGAGAGAGGGCTGTCAGGAAGGATAAGCAAGCTGAAGATAACCGGTTCGTATATGACGATGATAGTCGGTAAGGAATTGGAAATCAGAAGGATCTTGTCTGAGAGCCATCTGAAGAGTTCTGCGTTTGAAGTCCGCTTTGATGACGATAAGGTCGTCCTGGAAGGAAAAGGTTGGGGCCACGGAGTCGGCCTTTGCCAGATCGGTGCGGCTGTAATGGCATCAAAGGGATATGCATATACTGAAATTCTGGAACATTATTATCCCGGAACATATTTGTCGACACAATGAAAAATAAAGGTACTCTGAATCCGTGGTACTGGATACCGACTCTGTACTTTGCCGAGGGCATCCCGTATTTCATCGTAAACAACATATCGGTGATAATGTTCACCAACATGGGCATGTCCAAAGGCCAGATGGCGTGGTATACCAGTCTGCTTTACCTTCCGTGGGTAATCAAACCCCTGTGGAGTCCGTTCGTGGATATCATCAAGACCAAGAGGTGGTGGGTTGTGGCCATGCAGATCATCATGTCTGCAGCATTCGCCATGCTGGCATTCACCCTGCCTCACCCGTCAGCCGATGTCATTGCGGCCGGAAGTACGGATATTTCGCTGTTTACTGTGACTCTCGTGCTTTTCTGGATAACGGCCTTTGCTTCCGCAACCCATGATATAGCTGCTGACGGTTTCTATATGCATGCCCTGACCCCTGGTGACCAGTCTCTCTTTGTCGGTATCAGAAGCACCTTCTACCGCCTTTCGTCCATCTTCGGACAGGGAGTACTTGTGGTCATAGCGGGAATGCTCGAAAGAAAGACAGGAGACATTCCTCATGCATGGTCCATGACATTGCTGGCAAGTGCCGTACTTTTTGCGGTCATTACCCTATGGCATACATTCAGCCTTCCCAAACCTTCGTCCGATGCGTCCCGCATGGACTCAGGGAAGGCGGATGCCAGACAGATAATAATTGAATTCGGCAGGACATTCGTCACTTTCTTCAAGAAGAAGCATGTGTGGATCGCCATGGCCTTCATGCTCCTTTACCGCCTTCCTGAAGCATTCCTGGTCAAGATGATGAATCCTTTCCTTCTCGACGCGGCTGCCGAAGGAGGACTGGGACTGTCGACAGAGACCGTGGGTGTGGTTTACGGCACGGTTGGAGTCGCAGCCTTGACCGTCGGCGGCATAGTGGGTGGTATCGCGGCGTCGAAATGGGGACTGAAGAAGGCCTTATGGCCTATGGCCCTGAGTCTTACCCTGCCATGTCTGTCCTTTGTGTTCCTTGCCGCTTACCAGCCTGAAAATCTGCTTCTGATCAGCTCGTGCGTGGCATTGGACCAGTTCGGTTACGGTTTCGGATTTACAGCATACATGCTCTATCTCATATACTTTTCGGACGGCGAATTCAAAACGGCACACTATTCGCTGTGTACTGCATTCATGGCACTCAGCATGATGCTTCCGGGAATGGTCGCAGGATATCTCCAGGAAGCCCTCGGCTATGTGTGGTTCTTCGCCTTCGTGATGGTCTGCTGTCTTGTGACCGTGGCAGTTACATTCCTGCTGAAGGTGGATCCGGAATATGGAAAGAAGTAAAGATTTATGCTTATGAAGAAGATTATGCTTTATGCAGCTGCGGTTGCAGCAATGTGCGGCATGGGTTCATGCGGCCAGAAGGAAGTACCCCCTGCGGAGGGCTCCAGGACAGGCTTTGCCCTTTCGTTTTTCAAGGAAGTCAATAAGCACACCAACTCCGGCGAGAATGTGTTCGTTTCCCCATACAGCGCAGGAGCGGCTCTTTCAATGCTGACCGAAGGCGCTCAGGGGCAGACCAAGGTCGAACTTGACAATGCCTTGAACGGTTGCCTCTTCAGCAATGAGAAGCTTGAAGGAGGCGATTCGGTCGTGGTAAAGTCTGCGAATTCAGTCTGGATCGACAGCGATTTCAGTGTACGTAACCATTATGTGAACGTTCTTCAGAAGGATTACAATGCTTTGGTCGAGACGTTGAGGTTTTCAGACCCCGCGACAGTCAAGGCCATCAACAACTGGTGCGCTGAAAATACTGCAGGAAAGATCGATGAGATAGTGGACAGACTGACTCCTGGAGATGTGATGGTCATTCTCAATGCCCTGTATTTCAATGCTCCATGGGAAGAGAAGTTTGATCCGGCCTATACGGCAGAAGCCGATTTCCGTGGTGTGTCAAAGACCTCCAGGGTAGACATGATGTCCAGGAAGGGACGTTACAGCTATGCGGAGTTCCAGGGCTGTCAGATGATCGAGCTTCCTTATCTGGGAAGCAACTATTCAATGTTCGTTGTGCTCCCTCCGGAAGGAATGAAGATCGACGGATTCCTGCCGTATGTGAATGAGACTACATATAAGCAGGCTATGGGAATGATGGCTCCTGCCGAAGTGAAGTTCAAGATGCCTAAGGTGAAGATGGAGACGGAACTGCTTCTCAATGATGTGCTCATGGGCATGGGAGTCAGGACGGCATTCACAGGTGCTGCGGATTTCAGGGGCATAGCCGAAACCGGTCCTCTTGCTGTCAGCCAGGTAAAGCAGAAATGTTATGTGGACATCTCTGAGTCCGGAACCGAGGCTGCGGCTGTAACCAGCGTGATGGTCCGCTTGACATCAGTCCGTCCGGAAATCGACTTGAAGGTCATGACTGTCGACAGACCATATGTGTTCTTTATTGCAGACAAGGAGTCTGAAAACATACTTTTTGCCGGAAAGATTGTAAACCTTTAAAGATACTGTTTTTTTGATATGAGAAAACTGTTCATTGTCCTGGCTGTTCTGGCCGGACTGTCATATTGGGATTCCGCATGTGCGCGCACGGTGGTGAAACCCGGCATCGAGGTGCTTCGCGAAGGCGGTTTCAAGGAACTTAAGGGAAAACGTGTAGGACTTGTGACGAATCCAAGCGGTGTTGACCGTCACCTGAACTCTACGATAGATATACTTTACAATGCCCCCGGAGTGGAATTGGTCGCGCTTTATGGCCCGGAGCATGGCGTCAGAGGAGATGTATATGCCGGCGGCAAGGTGGCTGACACAAGGGATGAGGCGACAGGCCTTCCTGTCTACTCGCTTTATGGCGCAACACGCAGGCCGACACAGGAAATGCTGGAGGGAATAGATGTGATGGTCTATGATATTCAGGATGTCGGTGCCCGTTCATACACATTCATCAGCACATTGGGACTTGTAATGGAGGCATGTGCTCCAAAAGGGATTGAAGTCATTGTCCTCGACCGGCCTAATCCTCTTGGTGGTAACAAGATCGAAGGATGTTATGTTGAACAGCCTTTCAATTCTTTCGTCAGCCAGTACCGGATTCCGTATGTTTATGGAATGACAGTAGGAGAACTGGCTTTCATGATCAACGAAGAGGGACTGAACAGGGGACAGCTTGGCAATCAGGAACCGGTCAGATGCAAGCTGACCGTAATTCCGATGGAAGGATGGGAGCGTGATATGCTCTATGAAGACACCGGACTTCCATGGGTTCTGCCTTCTCCGAACATTCCTTTCAAGGAAACCCCTCTCTATTATGCCGCAGCCGGAATATGTGGTGAACTTTACGGGTTCATGGACATAGGGATCGGATATACCCTTCCTTTCCAGCTTTTCGGGGCGACTTGGCTTGACCCTGAAAAGCTGAAGGCACGGCTTGAGAGTTATGATCTTCCGGGTGTGGCGTTCCGTACAATCTGGTATAAGCCGATTGCCGGCAGCCGTAAGGGACAATTGGTCAAAGGCCTGCAGTACTTCTTCACGGACTACGAAAAGGCACGCGTGACCGAGACCCAATTCTATGTGATGCAGGCTGTTGCGGAACTTTATCCGGACAAGAAGGCATTCGAGATCATAAGCGGTTACGGTCTTTTCGATAAGGTGTGTGGCACGGATTATGTGAGGAAGGAGTTCAGTAAGAGGTACAAAGTGGCGGATATCAAGGATTACTGGCGTAAGGATGAGGCCGCTTTCCGTGAACTGTCACAGAAATACCACATCTATTAACTTAAAACTTTCATATCATGGGATCAATCAGAACAACAATCGCTACAATGCTTGCAGCGCTTGCATTGACTGCGTCCGTGTCAGATGCCTATGCGCAGACACGGAGGTCCTCAGACGTGAATAAATCTACAACTGAACGTAGGTCTGCTACCCGTTCTTCCGCACAAGCCAGAAGGTCCTCTAAAGCAACCGGAACGGATGACAATAACAAAACATCGGTCAGCAGGCCTAGCACTACGGTTACGACTCCGTCGAAAAAGGGAGCGACACCTTCAATAATCCCTGGCATAAAGCCTGGCGGCAATGATAAAGATGACTCAAGGCCGGGAGCAAAGCCAGGCTCGGACAAGCCAGTGCAGATAACCCGCCCGGTACCTCGTAGACCGCAGGGAAACAATCAGTCGAACAGGCCGGGTGTCCGTCCGGACGCAAGGCCGGACAGACCTGATGTCAATCCGGGCAAGCCGGCGGTAAAGCCCGGTAAACCGAATGTGAAGCCAGGCAAGCCTGGAAAGGGCTATGGATACAACCCCGAACCTCCAAGGGTACATCCTCGCGACAGGGACTTCATGCGTTGGGACGCGCCATCATACTGGTGGTCATACGATGACCACTATTATGGCCACAAGGTCAGGATACTTCCTTCCCGTGCGCGCAGGCATGTATATCACGGAGTGACATACTATTGCTATAACGACATATGGTACCGTCCTTACGGCGGACATTATGTGGTGTGCAGACCTCCGTACGGACTTTCTGTGGCTGCTGAAATCATTTCAGACCTTACATGGGCGGCGGTCAGGATGTCGTACTATAACGCAATGGCCGATGCATACAGCCAGAATGCGTATGCACTGGCAAACAGACTCGAACTCAATCAGAATTATGCCGCTTCGGATACTGAGTATTTCTATCAGGACGGTGTCTTCTATGCAAGAGATGCCAAGGGCGAGTATAGGATAATCCTTCCTCCTGCAGGAGCTCTGGTCGAGTCTCTGCCTGAGGATTTCGATCTGATGACTCTAAATGATGGCAACGAGTATTATAAGGTGGACGATACCATCTATAAGCTTACCATCGTTGATGGCAAGCCGTATTTTGAGGTGGTAGGGCAGATGTACGACTAACGGATAGTTACAGCTCCTCCGAAAGGGGAGAATGACAGAAACGCTTTATCATTCCGGTACAGGACTTCTAGCGCCTTGCCGTCCTGTTCCGCCTTTATCTTATGTTCTCCGGTATTTACTTCTAGAGTGAGTGCTGTTTCATAAAGCGTCTTGTCAAGATTTGTTGAGGGAACGACAGTGGTGACCTTTCCGGTCTTTGTTACTTCCACTGTCGTTCCTTTTGCTGCAGCAACGTATGCGGCAACGTCGCGGAAGGTTCCTACCCAAATGCGGTCTTCCAAGGATTTGAGGTAGTCAAGAAAATCTGTGAATTCCGACGGATCTTCATAGCAGTCGTAACCGTAATTGATGCCATGGGTCATTCCGGCAATCCATGAGCCGGATGCCATAGCGTCCTCTACCTGTTTCTGTAGATATTCCTTAGGAGAGTGCTGTCCGCCGAGCCAGAACTCTTTCAGACGTGCTCCTACGCGGCCTTTCATGGCTTCTGCCAGCACTGTCTCGTTGTATGCATTGTACGGGAAGCAGAATGTTGTCGAAGGCTTGCCGATATTTGCAATGATGGCTTCGTCGTTCTTCCTGATCTGTTCCTTGAGTTCCTCTTCAGACAGAGAGGTCATGTTCGGATGGCTCCAGCTGTGGTTGGACATTTCGTGTCCTTTGTCTGACATTTCCTTTGCTTCCGCCCATGTGAAATGGGTGGTGTCATACTGGGGATCTGCCGGCATCCATGCTCCGCACATCCAGAACGTTCCTCTGAACCCTCTCTTTTCAAGCTCGGGGGCCACAATGGTATAGTGCTCTTTCATCGAGTCGTCGAATGTGAGGCTTACGGCACATTCCTTACCGTCCTTGTACGGCGCAACCTTGATGTCTTCGGTAGAAAGGTCTGCAGTGCATCCTATTGCAATCGCCATGGATGTCATCATGATCATTCTCTTCATAATGTGTTGTTATAGAGTCTTATATAGTTTTTCTAAAGTGGAGATGCTTCCGGAAGAATGAAGGGACATGCTGAATCCGTTCTTATGGATAAGCCCCTTCTCCTTCATGACTTCTTCGAGATGCCTTGCGACGGCAGGAGCCGGGTCTATCAGAGTGACTGAGTCTCCGGCAATCTTCCTGATAGTTTCGGACAGGAAGGGATAGTGGGTGCATCCCAGGACGATGGTGTCGGCTCCTGCCTCGATGAGAGGCCTTATGCTTCTTTCTACGACAGCCTCCGCTTCTTCACCGGTAACCTTTCCGCTTTCCACAAGCTCCACGAATCCTTGGCCGATATGCTCCTCGATCCTGACGTCTTGCGCCCATTTTGCACGGGTGTCAATGTACTTGGTCGCTTTAAGCGTACCTGCTGTTGCAAGCACTCCGACCACTCCGCTGCGGGTCGCCTGGGCTGCGGGTTTCACGGCCGGCTCCATTCCGATGAACGGAATGTCAAACTCTTCGCGGAGGGTGCTGATTGCGGCAGCTGTGGCCGTATTGCATGCGACCACGATTATTTCAGCCCCCTGTCCTATCATGAAGGATGTTATCTCTCTTGCCCTGTCAATGATGTATTCGCGGGTCTTCTCTCCGTATGGGCAATGGGCGTTGTCCGACCAGTAGATGTACCTTTCTTCCGGGAGCAGCTTTAATATTTCCCTGAAGACGGAGAGACCTCCGACTCCGGAGTCGAATATACCTATCATATTCCTATGATCTGATTTATGAGGTCGAGCTCTTCCTTGGTGAATGCTGTGTTCCTTACAGCATTCAGGTTGTCGTCGATCTGAGCTGTGCTGCTGGCTCCGATGATCACCGAGGTGACGAGGTCGTCCTTGAGATTCCATGCAAGGGCCATCTGAGCGAGACTCTGTCCTCGGGATGCCGCTACTCCATTCAGTCTGCGGAGCCTGTCGACGAATTCCGGTGTAAGGATTCCCTTGTCCAGCGATGCGTTTCTGGCCGCCCTCGAGTCAGAAGGGATGCCTCCGAGATATCTGTCGGTAAGCAGACCTTGGGCGAGAGGTGAGAATGATATGAAGCCTGAACCCTTTTCCTTTGCCTTCGCCAGGATGCTTCTGGTCTCCGGCTCGCGGTTGAGGATGTTGTACTTGCCTTGGTAAAGAAGGCAAGGGACATCCCTGGATGCGAGGTAGTCATAGGCATGGTCCAGAATCTCGCAAGGGTAGTTGGATATTCCGACATACAGCGCCTTTCCGCTTCTTGCTATGTCGACAAGAGCCTGAAGAGTTTCTTCTACTGGGGTCACGGGATCGAATCTGTGGGTGTAGAATATGTCGACATAATCCAGATTCATCCTTTTCAGACTCTGGTCGAGACTGCTGAAAAGATACTTCCTCGATCCCCAGTTCCCGTATGGGCCCGGCCACATGTCATATCCTGCCTTGGTGGAGATGAACATCTCGTCCCTGTATGGGCGCATGTCGCTTTTCATGATCTGTCCGAATGTGGCCTCGGCGCTTCCGTATGACGGGCCGTAGTTGTTCGCCAGATCGAAATGGCATATGCCTTTGTCGAAGGCATGCAGGATCATGTCCCTGCTTCTTGAGAGAGGGGCCTGGTCTCCGAAGTTGTGCCATAATCCGAGGGATATCTCCGGAAGGAGAATGCCGCTTCTGCCGCATCTGCGGTACTTCATGCCGCAATCATAGCGGTCCTGCACTGCTGAATATACTGAATTGATCATGAAATTTAAGTTTGATTCCTACAAATATACTTATTTTATCTAATTTTGTGTTCTTTAAACTACGTTAATATGGCATTGGTGATTCCGGAAGGATACAGAAACATATTGGGAAATATAGAGAATACCGAAAAGGCCATCAAGGCTGTCAAGGATATGTTCCAGGACAATCTGTCCGCCCAGCTTGCCCTGCTGAGGGTTACGGCTCCGATGGTGGTGTTGAGCGGTACTGGTCTGAATGATGACCTGAACGGGGTGGAGATCCCGGTATCTTTCCCTGTAAAGGATATGGATTGCCGCAAGGCAGAGGTGGTCCATTCCCTTGCTAAATGGAAAAGGATGAAGCTCGCTCAGATGGGAGTGGCTCCGGGCAGGGGAATATATACCGATATGAATGCGCTCCGTCCGGAGGAAGAACTGGACAATATCCATTCCATATATGTCGACCAATGGGATTGGGAGAAGGTGATCAGTCCGGATCAGAGGACTCTGGATTTTCTGAAGAAGACGGTACGCAGGATCTATGAGGCGATAAAGGTTACGGAAAACAAGCTCTATGTGGAGTTTCCGCAGATAGAGCCTATGCTTCCGGAGGACATATTCTTCATCCATTCGCAGCAGCTTCTCCAGATGTATCCGGACCTGTCCCCGAAGGAGAGGGAAGACGCAGTCGTCAAGGAACATAAGGCAGTGTTCATTGTTGGAATCGGAGGGATCCTGTCGGACGGACAGCCACATGACGGCCGTGCGGCCGATTATGATGACTGGTCATCGGTCAATGAAGAGGGATACGAAGGCCTGAACGGCGACCTGCTTCTCTGGAATCCGGTCCTCCAGAGTGCGTTCGAAGTGTCAAGCATGGGCATAAGGGTGGATTCAGTGGCCCTGCGCAGGCAGCTCGAACTTAGAGGTGAAGAGGGCAAGGCAGACCTTCTGTACCATAAGATGCTCCTTGAAGACAGGCTTCCGCTTACGATCGGAGGAGGTATAGGACAGTCGCGTCTGTGCATGTTCCTTCTCCGCAAGGCCCATATTGGGGAGATCCAGAGCAGCCTCTGGCCGGAGGATATGAGGACAAAGTGCCATGAAGCCGGGATAGAACTGGCATAAAAACGTTATCTTTGCAAGATATAAGAATTAAAAGACAGATGATAAGTAACGAGCAGATAAAGGAGCTTCAGCAGAGAATTGAGACGCTTGGCAGATGCATAAGCGTGGAAGACAAGCGTGCTGAAGTGGAGAAGATGACTCAGAAGACCCTCGCTCCGGATTTCTGGGACGATCCGAAGGAGGCGGAGAAGTTTCTGAAGGAAATGTCGGGAGTGAAGTTCTGGGTGAACGGCTTTGATAAGGCGAACAGTGCTGTCGAAGACCTGAACGTGCTTCTGGAACTGGAGGACGATGACATTGGCCAGGCATATGATGAGGCCCTTAAGGAGGTTGAGGCTCTGGAGCTGCGCAACATGCTGGGGGAGGAAGGAGATAATCTGGGTGCAGTCCTGACTATTAATTCGGGAGCTGGAGGCACGGAGGCCAATGACTGGTCTGCAATGCTGATGCGAATGTATGTCCGTTGGGCTGAGCGTAACGGATACAAGGTTACCGTGACCGACGAACTCGAAGGAGAGGATGCCGGAATAAAGTCCGTGACCATGCAGGTCGAAGGTGATTATGCCTTCGGATATCTCAAGGCCGAGAGCGGAGTGCATCGTCTGGTGCGCATATCTCCGTTCAATGCCCAGGGCAAGCGTCAGACCACATTCTCTTCGGTGTTCGTATATCCTCTTGTCGATGATTCAATCGAGATCGAGATCAATCCGGGAGACCTCGAATGGGATACCTACCGCTCGAGCGGAGCCGGCGGACAGAACGTCAACAAGGTGGAGACCGGAGTACGCGTGAGGCATATCCCGAGCGGAATCGTTGTGGAGAATACGGAGACCCGCTCGCAGCTGGACAACAGACAGAACGCCCTGCGTATCCTCAAGTCACGTCTCTACGACATTGAACTCAAGAAACGTCAGGAGAAGCAGGCTGAACTTGAAGGACAGAAGAAGAAGATCGAGTGGGGATCACAGATCCGCAGTTATGTGCTTCATCCGTACAAGATGGTCAAGGACCTGCGCACAGGCCATGAGACCTCGGATACCCAAGGGGTTCTGGACGGAGACCTTAATGACTTCATGAAGGTTTTCCTCATGGAAAACAGCAGATAAGTAAGATGTAACATTTATTTTACATATGGGCCTGCAACTTTTGCGGGCCCATATGCATCTATAGAGACGTTTGGTTTTTGTAATTAAGAAAAAAGTGTAGAAATGAAACGTCTCGTACTGTTTTTATTGATAGCGATAGCATGTGTGAGCCCTGTGCTGGCTCAGAATGCCAAGACTGAAGATACGGAAAGCAAGAAGTTCCCTTTTTCAATAAAGGCATATCCCTTCAGGGGAATGTATCTCGACAAGAATACCCATTATGAGAAATTCGGCCCTATCAATCCGGAAGGTGTGCATATGGGATTGGAATTCCCATCACTGCAGCAGCGTCCGTGGCAGCAGTATCTCGGCAATCCGACAGTAGGTCTCGGACTTTCCTGGATCGATTTCGGACATCCCTATGATCCGGCCATGGCAAAGCTGGGAATGGGATTCGCCGTATATCCATACATCCTGCTGGATGCCATAGATACAGATTATTTCCAGATGAGGTTCAAGGTGGCGGCCGGTCTTGGTGCCGTTACGGAACATTGGTATACCCAGGAGGATACCGATCCTGACCGTTATTATGAAAAGACTGTAAACACCATCTTCGGATGTACCCTGAATGCATATCTGAACGCCGGAGTGAACATTAACTTTCCGATTACCAGATATCTGGCACTTGGCGGAGAGTTCGGTTATTTCCATATGAGCAACGGACGCGTATGCATGCCTAATATCGGTGTGAATTCCATATACGGATCCGTGGGAGTGACAGCGACCTTCAATTCCGATGTAAAGAGGGCTCCAGTCCGTTTCCCGGACCTGCCTTATGGATGGTGCCTGAATATAACAGGTGCGGTCGGTGCCCAGAAGTCGGCGATTGCGGATGATCATAGATTCCTTATCTCGACTTTCCATGCCGGTCCGGTCTATCATGTCAACAACTGGTACGGCATCGGTCTCGGACTCGATGTCTTCTATAACGGTGCCATAGATAACAATACTGACCGTACCCTCTACAGGAAGAGGCCTGAAGGCTACAGCCAGCTGGATAAGGTGCGTGCAGGTGTCTCGATGAACAATGAATTCAAGTTCGGACTGGTTACAGCCATCGTTGACTGGGGAGTATATTTCTTCAATCCGTCACGAAACTATTATGACAATGACCATCCTTTGTACGGCTACGGAAAGCGTCCTTTGTTCTACAAGAACGACGGAGCCGGCACGGATGAGGCATTCCACTATATCCGTTTCGGACTGAAGTGCCGTGTTTGGGACAACTTCTATCTTCAGGCAAATGCCAAGACCCATCTCCATATCGCAGAGTACATAGAGTTCGGCCTGGGCTATCAGATACCGTTCCTGAAGAAGTCCAACCGCAAGAAAGACGAAAGCATAGTCTTCCACTACAAGAAAGACTGGTGGAAATAATGCACCAAAGTCCCTGCCCTCATCGCATCACACCGCAAGGCGTAAACCTCCGCCGCGCATAAGGGCAAAAGTTAAGCATCTCATACGAGATGCTTTTTTCGTACTGATTGTTTTCTGTGATATGTTTCATATATTTATACCGATAAATCGGGATTTGTTAAATAAGTAAAACATTCATCTTTACGCATATAAATCAAATCGTTATGTTTAATATTCAACGAATCATTCTTTTGCTTGGATTTTTTGTCTCATTCCAGATGCTTGCTCAACCACATCCAGATTCTTTAGTCTATACAACTATTAAGTGGGAGTATATAGAAAATCTTTGGACGAAAATTGATATAAACGGCGTTCCATTGTGGTCAAATTTAAGTAAGGAGCAGATTATTGAGAAGTTCGGTATTCCAGATGAGTATTATAACGAAGATGGCAAATATGATGATGCTTGGAAAGAAAGAGGCTATCGGTATGGTGATAACTATATTGAAACCTGTGATGGTGAACTTTGGATGTTTGAAATAAGAGACAAGCGATTTAAGGTTCTGACTACATATTTTGAAGGAGGAATAACTGTAGGTGATCACATTTCTGTTCTTAAAGGTTTTAAAGATGGAATGTTGTACCTGAGAAACCCGAAACAGTTTGGAAAATACTACTATGAGATTGCAGATGCCGATGACGGATATTTCTGTTTCAGAACAGACCAAGAAGGCTATATAATCAGTATAGTATACACATTTCCAGTTTAAGAACTAAATTCGGATTTAACTATGAGATTTTGCAATTACATATTTTCACTTGTATGCATCTGTATTTCTTCCATTGCGGTTAATGCACAGGTGCCACATATCAAGCCATCTAGGATCTTGGATGCACCCCTTATGAGCTATGCCGAGTACGAAAACCTATATGAGGATATCGATTCGGGGAAATATACCAACGAGGAAATCGCCAAGTTTGAGATGTCATCTGTATATAAGGATTTGTATAGTCCTGCGTGCAGCTGGTATTGTGGTGGTGTTATTGATGCTGTAAGTGCATCCAGCATCCTTGCAACAACAAATGTTTTCACCTATAATGCTGAAAATGCTCACGATTTCAACCATGAATCAGTCTGGGCGGAAGGAGTCGATGGAAATGGCATCGGGGAATACATAATATACATATTCCCAGCTACCTGCCCAAGGGTCACAGGCGTAAAGATTCTTAATGGTTATGTTAAGAATGAGAGTCTATGGAAAGCGAATAATCGCATCAAGAGTCTAAAAGTATACTACAACGGTGAAGAGTATGCTATCCTGGAGCTGGAAGACACCAGGTGCATACAATTCTTTGAGATAGGCACGGTAGGTTATGGTCCTCATACAACTGACAAGGATCCTTGGACTTTGAAGTTTGAAATACTGGATGTATATCCTGGGGAAAAGTATGATGACACGGTAATATCAGAACTGTATTTCGACGGAATTGATGTTCACTAGTAGTTAACTAAATTCCAATTTATCAGACTGTTAATGTTCCTGGCGCTGTGACAGTATTTCTTGATTTTCTGACACAGCTCAGTTGATTTTAGTTCATTTGACAAGATTTTGCCTACAGCTGTGTCACTAATTACTCAAAATATGTCACAGCTCTCAGCTGAGTTAATAGTCAATGTAGTCTTCCAATTTATCTGACAGCCTTGACGTAGTTCAGATGACTCCCTTGATAAGCATATTTTGGATTGTGATTCGGGCGGCCTGAAAAACGCCCCTTTTCATGGTCGAGGTGTCAAAAATAAGTTCGTTGGCCATAAATATACCCCTTTTCTTGGCCGAGGTCCGGGATATTTGTTATATTTGCATGATGTCTTGAGGTTTCTCGAGACGAAATATGAAAATACAAACTAATAATATACAAAATGGCAGATTTCAAATATGCACCAATGTTTCAGCTTGGCGAGGACAAGACTGAATACTACAAGATTCCGGGTTCGGAGCAGTATGTGAGCACCGGCGAATTCGAAGGACATGAGATTCTCAAGGTCGCTAAGGAAGGCCTTACAGTGATGGCTAACACTGCATTCCGCGATGTTTCGTTCATGCTCCGTCCTGAACACAACGAGATGGTGGCCAAGATCCTTCATGATCCTGAAGCTTCCGAGAACGACAAGTATGTGGCACTGACCTTCCTCCGCAACGCTGAGGTGGCATGCAAGGGCAAGCTTCCTTTCTGCCAGGATACAGGTACTGCGATCATCCATGGCGAGAAGGGCCAGCAGGTGTGGACAGGCTACGATGACGAAGAAGCTCTTTCACTCGGAGTGTACAAGACATACACTGAGGAGAACCTCCGTTACTCGCAGAATGCACCTCTCACAATGTACGACGAGGTCAACACAAAGTGCAACCTTCCTGCCCAGATCGACATCGAGGCTACACATGGCGCGGAATATCATTTCCTTTGCGTGACAAAGGGCGGCGGATCTGCAAACAAGACCTATCTCTATCAGGAGACAAAGGCGATCCTCAATCCTCAGACCCTCGTTCCTTTCCTTGTCGCAAAGATGAAGACCCTCGGAACTGCGGCATGTCCTCCTTATCATATCGCATTTGTAATCGGTGGAACATCAGCTGAAAGGAACCTCCTTACAGTGAAGCTCGCATCATGCAAGTATTACGATAATCTTCCTACTACAGGTGACGAGACAGGACGCGCATTCCGCGATGTAGAGCTTGAGAAGCTCGTTCTCGAGGAGGCTCACAAGATCGGTCTCGGCGCACAGTTCGGCGGAAAGTACTTCGCACACGACGTACGCATCATCCGTCTTCCACGCCACGGCGCAAGCTGCCCTGTAGGACTTGGAGTGAGCTGCTCTGCAGACCGCAACATCAAGACAAAGATCAACAAGGACGGTATCTGGATCGAGAAGCTCGACGACAATCCTGCACGCCTCATTCCTGAAGAACTCCGTCAGGCCGGCGAAGGCGAGGCAGTGAAGATCAACCTCGACCAGCCTATGGCAGACATCCTCAAGGAACTCACAAAGTATCCTGTATCGACCCGCCTCAGCCTTAACGGCACCATCATCGTAGGCCGCGACATCGCGCACGCGAAGATCAAGGAGCGCCTCGACAAGGGAGAGGAGATGCCTCAGTATCTCAAGGATCATCCTATCTACTACGCAGGTCCTGCAAAGACTCCTGCAGGAATGCCTTGCGGATCGATGGGCCCTACTACCGCAGGCCGTATGGACTCATATGTGGACCTTTTCCAGAGCCACGGCGGCAGCATGATCATGCTTGCAAAGGGTAACAGAAGCCAGCAGGTAACAGACGCCTGCCAGAAGTACGGCGGATTCTACCTCGGTTCCATCGGAGGTCCGGCAGCGATCCTTGCCCAGAACAACATCAAGAGCATCGAGTGCGTAGAGTATCCGGAGCTCGGAATGGAGGCGATCTGGAAGATCCATGTAGAAGACTTCCCTGCATTCATTCTCGTGGATGACAAGGGCAACGACTTCTTCAAGAAGCTCGGATTGTAATATTGTAAAAAAGTAGTATCTTTGCAGACGGAATTGGGATATGGTGTAATGGTAGCACTACAGATTTTGGTTCTGTCTGCTCAGGTTCGAGTCCTGATATCCCAACTTAAAACGGAATGCCGAGGCATTCCGTTTTTTGTATTCAGAAGATTCCGTATATCAGATTCCAGACGAGGAAGCGGGTAAATTTTCCAATCAGCAGAAGGATCATTGTCCATCCTGGACGGGTCTTGTAGAATCCGAGTGCAATGGCGATGACATCTCCTATGAATGGGATCCATGCCGTCAGAGCCAGCCAGACGCCCCATTTGTCGATCTTCTCCTTCTGCTTCTGCAGGGTTTCGGGCTTTACCTTGAACCATTTCTCGATCCATTCCCATTTTCCTATCCAGCCTATCCAGTATGTGAGCACGCTTCCCAGCCAGTTCCCGAGCGTACCTACGATCAGGCAACCGACGGGATTGGCGGTGGCTGCCAGTATTGCCATGTAAAGCACATCAGAACTGAACGGGAATATCGTTGCCGCCAGAAATGTGCCTATGAAAAGGCCCAATAGTCCCAATCCTTCAAGCCATTCCATAACTATTTTCTTTTATTCCTGAAAAAATCGGAGACCAGTTCACCGCATTCGTCGGCCAGAATTCCAGAGGTCACGTCTGTCTTCGGGTGCATCAGTGAAGGGGAGAAGAGAGAGAATCCTCGCTTCGGGTCGGAAGAACCGTATACCACGCGGCCGATCTGCGACCATGCCAGCGCTCCTGCGCACATAGGGCATGGCTCGACTGTCACATATATGGTGCAGTCGTTCAGGTATTTGCCTCCCATCGCTTCGGTTGCTGCAGTGATCGCTATCATTTCAGCATGTGCAGTCGGGTCATTGAGCCTTTCGGTCATGTTGTGCCCTTTCCCGATGATGCGGCCGCGGCATACGATGACTGCACCTATCGGCACCTCATCTTCCGCGGCAGCCATCTGCGCCTCGCGCAGAGCGTCCTTCATGTATCTTTCGTCCTGTTCCATAATGTTCAAACAAAAAACCCGACCTTCTGGCCGGGTTTCTATTTTTACCATCTGTCCTCAGATGATACAGTCAGTTTCTTGCGGCCGCGACGACGGCGAGCTGCCAATACACGACGTCCGTTAGGAGTCGACATGCGCTCGCGGAAGCCATGCTTGTTACGACGCTTGCGCTCTGATGGTTGGAATGTTCTTTTCATATCTAGATATTTTTATATTTCCTATATAATTTGGGAGTGCAAAGGTAGTCTTTTTGATTTTATTTACAAAATATTTTATCATTTTTCGATGAAAATGACCTGCTTGGTCTCAAAGAACGGGTCAGAAGTCCATCTGGAGATAGGCCAGATGTGCACGGAACCTTTACGTAGCTTTGCTTTTGAGATCTCTTCCGTCAGATCTCCGCCTTTGAGATACAGTATTCCTTCTCTGTATTTTCCCTTTACCCATGGCATGAAGTTGTCGAGCGCCGTAACTGCGCGTGAGACGATATAGTCAAAGGTGTCAGGAAGCGATTCCGCCCGTGCGTTGACCGTCTTTATATTATCAAGTCCGAGTCCTTTGGCCACTTCTGTCGCCACGATGATCTTCTTTCCTATGGAATCGCATAGGGTGAACTGTGCATGCGGGAACATCACGGCCAGCGGAATGCCCGGGAATCCCCCGCCTGTCCCAAGGTCCATGACCTTGAGAGGCTCGGCGATGCTGAACGGGCCCTCGCCCCTGAGGCGGTCGTAAACGTCCGGCATCTCTGATTTCAGATATGCGGCAATTCCCAGAGAGTGAAGCACATGGTGTCTGTAGAGTTCGTCGATGTCCTTTCTTGATACGACATTGATCTTCGCATTCCATTCACGGTAAAGGGCATCCATCTTCTCGAACTGTTCCATCTGCCGTTCAGTGACCTCCGGAAACTTTTCCTCTATTATCTTCTTGAATTCGCTGTATTCCATATGTTAAAGTATTTCATCAGAATATTCCATCATTTTGAGAAGCATCGCTTTCGCTCTCCTTATCTTTGTCTTGACCGTATTGATCGGCATTTCAAGAGCTTCCGCTATCTCCTTGTATCCGAAATTCTCGATCAGGTTCATCCTTGCCACCGTACGGTAATCTTCCTTCAGCTTCTCTATGTTGTTCAGCCACTTGTCGTACTCCTGCTGGTTGATGATGTCTTCTTCAGGATTGTGCATCGCTGCAGGCAGTTCCTTGAGCTCGGCAAAGTCTTCGCTGATGGACCTGGTCGGCATGTTGTTCTTCTCTCTGTCATGCCTGCTCATGTGGTCGAATGCAGTGTTTCGCGCGATACGGTAGATCCATGTCGAGAACTTGTATTCGGGATTGTATGTCGCCAGCTGGCTGAATGCCTTCTGGAAACTCTCCAGACAGATGTCTTCTGCATCTTCCTTCTGGCTGATGTAGCGCGATATGTGACTTCTCACACCTGCATTGTAGCGGGTGTAGAGCACGATGTATGCCGCCTGATTCTGTTCCAAAGCGAGGCGGACAAGCTCTATGTCCGAGAGATTAGTGAGCTTCGAGCCAGTTGCTTCCATGGTTGCATTCTACAGTTAAAGGTACCGAGAGTACCGTTACGTTTTCCATTTCCTCCCTTACGATCCTTTCCAGAGCTTCCACTTCTTCGGTAACAGCATCGAAGACGAGTTCGTCATGAATCTGAAGGACCATCCGGCTCTTGAAGCCTTCCTTCTCAAGACGGCGGTCCACATTTATCATCGCCATCTTGATGATGTCGGCCGACGTGCCCTGGATAGGGGCGTTGACGGCCGTCCTTTCGGCCAGCGAGCGCACCGTGCCGTTCTTCGAGTTGATGTCCGGCAGGTATCTGCGTCTGCCGAAGATGGTCTCCACATATCCGGTCTCCCTCGCCGATGTCAGCGTGTCCTCGATGAAGGACGAGATGGCAGGGAAGTTGGCGAAATAGTCGTCGATTATCTTTTTCGCCTCTGCACGGCCGATATGCAGGCGCTGGGCGAGACCGAAGGAGGATATTCCATACATTATGCCGAAGTTTGCGGTCTTCGCTATGCGTCTCTGGTCGGCGGTCACTTCCTCAAGCGGTATTCCGAAAATCTTTGCAGCCGTTATGGCATGTACGTCCTGCCCTTCCTTGAACGCGTTGATCAGATGTGAGTCGCAGCTCAGGTGTGCCATTATGCGGAGCTCTATCTGCGAATAGTCGGCTGATACGATGACTCCGTCAGGGCGGCTTGGCACGAATGCCTTGCGTATTTCCTTTCCGCGCTCCGTACGTATAGGAATATTCTGCAGGTTCGGCTTTGATGAACTGAGGCGGCCGGTCGCGGTAAGTGCCTGATTGAATGTCGTATGAATCTTCCCGGTCGACTGGGAAATATAGTTCGGGAACGGTTCGATATATGTAGAGAGCAGCTTTTTCACTCCGCGGTATTCAAGTATCTCGTTTATGATCGGATGCTTGTCGGCGAGCGTGTTGAGCGTATCCTCGTCTGTCGGATAGCTGTATCTGACACCATTCTTCGGCTTTATCTTCGGATCGAGCTTCATCTTCTCGAAAAGAAGGATGCCGATCTGCTTGGGAGACATTATGTTAAGGTTAGGCTCTTCAGCCATTTCCCTGACTTTCTCCTGAATCTCGTTCATTTGTGCGGCAAGCGCCGAGGCATATCTCTTGAGCTGTACGGTATCGATGCGGACGCCCTCGATCTCCATCTTTGAAAGCACTTTCAGGAGCGGTTCCTCCATCGTGTCGTAAAGGCCCTGGAGGTCAAGGCCTTCCATTTCCTCCCATATCTTTCCGCCAAGCAGCATTGTGGCAGCGGCTTCAGGAAACCTGCTTTTCTTCTCGTCTTCCTGAGGCTCGTCGAACAGGGAGAGTGAAACTTCCTCCTTCTTACCTCCGTTATCCTCAAGGTCAATCTCGAGATATGACTTGGCAAGAATCTCTATCTTGTGGCTTTTTTCAGGGTTGACAAGATAGTGCATCAGCTCGATGTCCATGTACTTGCCTTCCATGTGGATGTCGTTGTGCTCCAGCAGGTTGCGCTGTGCCTTCAGGTCGTATCCGTATTTGGTTATGCCACTGTCTCCGATTATGTTCCGGAATTCATCGGTACTGCCCTCGGATACAAGGCATCCGTTGCCGGCCGGTACTGCTATGGTGATTCTGCTGACTGATGTGAACGCACCCGGCTCCTCGCCCTCCGCTATTATCGCGAATCTTCCTTCTTTTCTTGCGGCCTCTGCTGCTTCTGAGGGCTTGACCTCTCTGAACTCGAGCTTCTTTTCTTCCTTCTGCACAAGGGGATGCACGTTGCCCAGATACTTGCGCAGCGAACCGAATTCATACTTCTCGAACAGGTCGGCAACTTCAGGTGTGTATTCTCCGTCAATCTCCATATCCGAGGTCTTGACAGGGATGTCGATGTCGGTCTTTATGGTCACGAGGTCATGACTGAGCCATATATGGTCCTGTGCACCTTCGAATGCTTCCCTCTGCTTCGGGGTAAGCTCCGACAGATGGTCATATATGTTCTTTACTGTGCCGTACTTGCCGATCAGCTTGCCTGCACCGACTTCTCCGACTCCCTTGACTCCAGGGACATTGTCCGATGCGTCTCCGCATATGGTAAGGATCTCGATGACCTGCTCCGGCCTTTCGATGCCGTATCTGCTGCAGATTTCTTCCACGCCGATGAGTTCATTGTCGCCTCCGGCCTTTCCCGGCTTGTACTGGATGATGTCAGTACTGATGAGCTGGCCGTAATCTTTGTCAGGAGTGACCATGAATACCTCGAAACCTTCCTTCTCGGCCCTTTTGGCCATCGAGCCTATCACATCGTCGGCCTCGAATCCCCTGATCATCAGGACGGGGAATCCCATGGCCCTGCATAGTTCGCACAGCGGTTCGAGCGAATCGATCACGAGCTGCGGAGTCTCGCTTCTGGTGCCTTTGTATTCGGGGTACATCTCATGCCTGAAGGTTCCTCCCGGAGGGTCGAATGCCACGGCAAGGTGGGTAGGCTTCTCTCTTTCGATGAGTTCCAGAATGTATTTTGTGAATCCGAAGAGGATGGACATGTCCGCTCCCTTGGAGTTTATCATCGGGTGCCTCAGGAATGCGTAATACATCTTGAATACAAGGGCATGTCCGTCTATCAGGAATAATCTGTTTTTCATCAGTCTTGAATTTTGAACCCCAAAGGTATAAAAAGTTTCGCATTAAAGAAAAATTATGAAACAATTGAAGATTTGTTTGGAATTATTAAAAATAGCGCTATATTTGCATTGGGTTTAATTTTGAATGATTTAAATTTAGAAACTATGAAGAAGATGATTATGGCCCTTGCTGTCGTGTTGATTTCGATAGCATGCGTTGCAGAAGACAAACCGGTTACCTTCGAACAGCTCCCTACAGCTGCGAAGGAATTCATAAATGTAAACTATCCTGGCGAGAAGATGTCGTATGCGTTCGTGGATGATGATGTCATCAGACCGGATTACACTGTACGTCTTGCAAACGGAGTGGAAATCACTTTCGAGCATGACGGTTCTCTTGAGAAGATCGAAGCTGCGGGCGGAGTTCCTGAAGGCGTTGTTCCTGTACAGATTTACGATTATGTGAAGACTAATTACCATGATGCGGTGATTGTCGAGTACGAGGTGGGAAGGAAGGAATATGAGGTAAAGCTTTCAAACCGTCTGGAACTCAAGTTCAACAGCAGTTTCCGTCTGAAAGGCCTGGATGACTGATGCCTTGGTTTTTACCGTCAAGAGTGTTAAATTTGTTGCCACAAACGTGGCAACATTTTTTTTAACTATGAAAAGGATAATTCTGACCGCGGCGTTCGCCGCTTTTTTTGCAGCTTCTGCTTTTGCACAGCAGGCTGCCGGTTCTCATGAGGGAGGAATCTCCGAAGAGATGCTTTCGATAATCAGCCAGAGGTATGAAGGTGATGCCGATGACAGGGCCATCAGGAATGCCCTCGCAGGGTCTTCTATAGCCTCGCTGGCTCTGAATGCGGATAATGCAGCCATGATCGATACCCATTTCTCCGACAGGGTGAAGACCAAGGGTATCACCGACCAGCAGTCTTCGGGAAGATGCTGGCTGTTTACCGGTCTCAATGTGTTGAGGGCAAAGATGATAGACAAGTATGACCTTCCTGGCATGGAGTTCTCGCAGAACTACCTTTTCTTCTATGACCAGCTTGAGAAGGCAAATCTTTTCCTTCAGGGCGTCATCGACACCAAGGACCTTCCGTTCGAGGACAGGAAGGTGGACTGGCTCTTCTCCAATCCGTTGAGCGATGGCGGCCAGTTTACCGGCGTATCCAATCTGATCGTGAAGTACGGCCTCGTGCCTTCAGAGGCCATGCCTGAGACATATCAGTCGAACAATACATCCAACATGGCCTCTCTTATAAAGCTGAAGCTTCGCGAGGATGGTCTGGACCTCCGCAAGGCTTATGAGGACGGCCGAGCGAAGATAGGCAAGGGCCCTAAGAAGGATGTCGAGAAAGGCCTGAAGGCTCTGGATGCAGAGCTTCATAAGATGAAGGTAAGCCAGCTGTCGGAAGTGTACCGTATGCTCGCCCTTTGCCTTGGCGAGCCTGTCAAGGAGTTCGAGTGGACAAGGTGCGACAGCGCCGGAAACATCGTCAGCCGCAAGAAGTATACTCCGAAGTCATTCTATGATGAATTCATCGGCGAAGACCTCGAGAACAACTATGTCATGATCATGAACGACCCTTGCCGCGAGTACGGCAAGGTCTATGAGATCGATTATGACAGGCATGTGTATGACGGGCATAACTGGCTGTATGTCAATCTTCCTGTAGAGCGCATCAAGGAGATGGCGATAGCTTCGATAAAGGACAATACCGCGATGTATTTCTCATGTGACGTGGCGAAGTTCCTGGATAGGAAGAAGGGCGTTCTTGACCTGGCGAATTTCGATTATGAGTCGCTGATGGGCGTTACTTTCGGCATGGATAAGAAGGAAAGGGTCCAGACCCATGCCAGCGGTTCGTCACATGCTATGACGTTGATCGCCGTGGATATCTGTGAGGAAAGCGGAAAGCCGGTCAAGTGGATGGTGGAAAACAGCTGGGGCGCGGCTTCCGGGTACAAAGGATGCCTCATCATGACGGACGAATGGTTCAACGAGTATATGTTCCGTCTTGTCGTGGAGAAGAAATATGTTCCTGCAGATGTGCTCCAGATGCTGGAGCAGAAGCCGGAACTTCTCCCTGCATGGGACCCTATGTTCGCTCCGGAGGAATAATCTTTTGTGCATATGAACCGGCTCCGTTCTCCCGGAAACCAGAAAATTTAGGGAAATGGTTTCCGGGAGAACGGGGCCGGTTCATTTACAGTAAAAATTTATTATCTTTGTGAGTTGTAATAGAAAATCAGAGACAAATGGCACAGAAACCGTCGATTCCAAAGGGAACAAGAGATTTCGGACCTGCTGAAATGGCAGGACGTAACTATATATTCGATACCATCCGTTCTGTATTCAGGACATATGGATATGCCCCTATCGAGACTCCTTCGATGGAGAACCTCAGTACTCTCCTCGGCAAGTACGGAGAAGAAGGGGACAAGCTCCTTTTCCGTATCCTGAATTCAGGAGATGCGTTCTCGAAGATCAATTATGACGAGTATCGCATCGAAGGTACGGAAGACGGATACAACAGCAAAGCTCTTTCTCTCAAGGTATGCGAGAAAGGCTTGCGCTATGACCTTACAGTACCTTTCGCACGTTTTGTCGTCCAGCATCAGAACGACATTACTTTCCCTTTCAAGAGGTTCCAGATCCAGCCTGTATGGCGTGCAGACCGTCCTCAGAAGGGACGTTACAGAGAGTTCTATCAGTGCGACGTCGACGTCATAGGGTCGACATCACAGCTTAATGAACTCGAACTTGTACAGATAGTTGACAGAGTATTCACCCTCTTCGATGTGAACGTCTGCATCAAGATAAACAACCGCAAGGTCCTGACTGGAATGGCGGAGATATGCGGATTCCCGGACAAGGTTGTGGACATAACTGTCGCCATCGACAAGATCGACAAGATCGGACTGGAGGCTGTCGAGGCGGAGATGGCAGAGAAGGGGCTTACTCCGGAAGCTATAGAGGTGATTCGTCCTGTCCTGACCCTTTCGGGCACTACTGCGGAAAAGATTGCCGTGATGAAGGACCTTATGAACGGAAAGTCTGCGTCAGGCCTTGTTTCCCAGACCGGCCTCAAAGGTCTGGATGAGCTTGAGGAACTATTCGGATTTATCGATGCCGCAGGCATACGTCATGAAGTGGAGATAGACCTTTCGCTTGCAAGAGGTCTGAATTACTATACTGGAGCGATTTTCGAAGTAAAGGCGAAGGATTTCGCTATCGGCAGCATATGCGGTGGCGGCCGTTACGATAACCTGACAGGCATCTTCGGTCTTCCGAACATGTCGGGAGTGGGTATCTCATTCGGTGCAGACCGTATATATGATGTGCTGAAGGGACTGGACAAGTTCCCTTCTGAGGTGACATCAACAACCAGGCTTCTCTTCGCTAATATGGGTGCCGATGAACTCAGGTACCTTATTCCTGTTGTCAAGTCTCTCCGTGAGGCAGGAGTGCCATGCGAAATCTATCCGGAGCAGACCAAACTTAAGAAGCAGTTCGACTATGCGGACAAGAGGACCATTCCGTTCCTCTCCATCGTGGGTGGCAACGAGGCGGCTGAAGGCATCGTGAACATCAAGAACCTTTCGACAGGTGAGCAGAAGTCCTTCGCAAAGGATGATGTGGCGTCGATGCTGGAATTTTTGAAATAAAATTTGGTATTTCAAAAAAAGTCCGTATATTTGCAGTCCAATATCGCGGGATAGAGCAGTTGGTAGCTCGTCGGGCTCATAACCCGGAGGCCGGAGGTTCGAGTCCTCCTCCCGCTACTAATGAGGAAAGACTGCAAAGTTTTTCCTCTTTTTTTTGTACTTAAACCTATGAAACGCATTTTCCTTCTGTCATTTCTGGTCGTCTTTTGTCTTTCCGGACCGTCTTCAGCCCTGGCTTCACGTGTTCCGGATGCTCGTGGTGCAGAAAACCGTGATTACCTTAACTCAGTAAAGATCACTTTTCTCTCATGGCTCAGTGGCAGCACCAAAATCTCTTATGAGAGGGCCTTCCCTTCGCTGCATCAGAGCGGAGAACTCTGCGGCAGCCTGATCAGCGCCGGATATGACAAATACCACAATGATCCCATGGGATTCACGATGAGATATGGCCATAAGTTCTTCCTTCCGGACCATGACGGAGTGTCCCTTATGGGCTTATATCTTCGTCCGGAACTCATGTATTCGCATTATTATTATAACAGCAGCAAGGACGGTTCCCGGACCCTTTCGAATATGGGAGCCCTGCTTGGAACGATAGGGTATCAATATGTGTACAGACGCTTTCTCGCGGATTTCTGGGTGGGCGGGGGATATGCCGCCGGGACTCCTTCCGAGACCAATTACCACCACGGCTTCGAACTCTGGCACTGGTTCGGCTCCGAGAACAAGCATCTGGCCATGAGCTTCAGCATAAGATTAGGTTTGTGTTTCTAAATAATAAATGAATAGGTATGAATAATTCAAGAGTCGTGTTTCTGGATTGGGTAAGGGTGATCGCATGCTTCATGGTCATGCTTGTCCACTGTATCGAACCTTTCTATCTCGGAGGACCGGAAGGTACCTATATCGCATCGAAGACCGATGCTCTCTGGGTGACGCTGGTCAATTCGGCCTTAAGGTCGGCCGTTCCATTGTTTGTACTGACTTCCAGCTATCTTCTGTTTCCGCTGAAGACTGATACGACGACCTTCTTCCGCAAGCGCTTCGGACGTGTGGTCGTTCCGTTTGCCGTATGGTCCCTGCTTTATTGCGTGATTCCTCCGATCGGGTCTGGAGGAAATATCGACATCGCGGCGAATTTCAAGGACCTGGCGTTCAACTTCGTGATGACCAGCAGCGGCCATCTCTGGTTCGTGTATATGCTCCTTGGCGTATATCTGCTGATGCCTCTTCTTTCTCCATGGGTGGAGAAGGTGTCGCGAAAGGGCGAGAGGACCTTCCTTATATTATGGGCGGTTACGACCGTACTCCCTCTGCTCCGTCCTTTGGCGGAGACGGTTACCGGAAGTACCAACCTTTGGGGCGAATGCCCATGGAATCCTTACGGCACATTCTACTATGTGAGCGGATTCATCGGATTCATAGTCCTGGGTCATTATATCCGCACATATGCCGGTGAACTTTCGTGGAAGCGGACTCTTGCATACGCTATTCCTTTCTGGATCATAGGATATGCCGTCACAGCCGGAGGCTTCTGGCATTTCATGCCGACCGAAAACGGATTCCCTGTATCTGCGCCATATGAAACGGCAGTCAGGATGGAGACGACCTGGAACTTCTGCACGTTCGGAGTCATGATGCAGACTCTCGCTTATTTCCTTGTGTTCAGGAAGATCAAGGCTTCCGGATGGGTGTATGACCATCTTGTATTGCCGATATCGAAGCTCAGCTACGGAATGTATCTGATGCATATGTTCGTTCTGATTCCTGTATTTGCATGGGTAAGTTCATGGGGCGTTGCGACACCTCTCGTGATGTTCGTCTCTGCCGCCATTACCTACGTCATATGTGCCGCAGTGGCGCGAATCCTTGCATTCCTTCCGAAAAGCAAATATATCGTAGGATAATTATTTTTGGAAATCGGATAAATTGTAGTACATTTGCAGTCCTTTCCGTCAGGGAAGGTTGAAATACTGTTGCGGGCGTGTTGAAATTGGTAGACAAGCCAGACTTAGGATCTGGTGCCGAGAGGCGTATGGGTTCGATTCCCTTCGCCCGCACAAGGGGACATCTTCATTCGAGGATGTCCCTTTTTTATTTCCATAACTCATTGAATATCTGTTCAATATGTTAAAGAATTTATTGCGGTTCTCGGTTCGATAACATCTGATACTTCAAAATACTTTGAAAATATAGAAAGTTTATTGGAGAAATAAAAAATCTTCATACCTTTGCATCAAACGCATTTTAAAGGTTATCCTAACCTTTTATCAGATACCTATCTCCCAAATGGGTGTCTGATTTTTTTTACAGAGAACCTTAACCGAGGAGTAGAGATAGGGAGAGGCGAAGAAGTCCAAGAAAAGTTCTTTCAAGGATAACTGAATTAAAATGCGTAGAACTTTTTCTTTTGACCTTCGGCTTACTATTGGAATAGCAGTGCCGAAAC
>JAFQAT010000035.1 GCA_017399865.1 Bacteroidales bacterium
ACCGATATAAATTTCAGAGATTTCGTAGAGAACAATTATCTGGAAGTCGAGTGCAGCGCACTGAAACTGATCCGGCTTTCCGGTCTGCCCAAGCACATCTTCAACAAAAGATTCAAGGAAGAATACGGCACCACCCCCAAAGTATGGATGGAAGAACGACTCCGGAAAGATCTGCAATACTATGCAACCCTCCCGAACATAACCACCAAATACCTCGCAGGAAAACTCCAGATGACCGTCATCAAACTATGCAAGATCACCAACCGTCTCTACGGCCTCACCCCCGGCGAACTGATCGACCGGATGAAATCCGCCCCGCAACAAAACTGACCCCATCGTCATCCCCGGCCAGACCTGGGATAAAAAGGAGAATTTGCGATAATCAGAAGAAAAGCTAACTTTGTAGTGTAAGAAAAACCAGACCATGAGAACAGCAATCTACGGCGCCGGTTCGTTAGGAACAATCCTTGGCGCATTCATCAGCAAGGCAGGTGAGCCTATCGAGCTCATAAACAGGAACAAAGCCCATGTCGAGGCTTTGAACACAGGAGGCGCAAATGTCGTCGGGACAATGGAGTTCAACCAGAAGGTGACGGCATATACTCCGGACAAGATGAGCGGAACATATGAGGCCATATTCCTTATGACCAAGCAGCAGCACAACAAGGAAGTAGTGGAAATGCTGAAGGATTTTCTTGCTCCGGACGGAGTGATCGTGACATTCCAGAACGGCCTTCCGGAGATGCAGATCGCAGAAATCGTCGGTGAGGAAAGGGTTCTCGGATGTACTGTGGCATGGGGAGCTACCATGCAGTCTCCGGGAGTCTGCGAGCTGACAAGCGAGCCGGACGCCCTGTCGTTCTCTCTTGGAGCCATCTCCAAGAAACGTAACGGACATTTCGATGAGGTAAAGAAGCTTCTCGAGCACATGGGTACGGTAGAAGTTGAAGAGAACTTCATAGGAACGCGCTGGAGCAAGCTACTGATCAACGCGTCCTTCTCAGGCATGAGCGCGGTCCTGGGCTGCACCTTCGGTGAAGCAGCCGGCCCGCGCGATTCAAGACGCATCGTCCAGGCGCTGATCAAGGAATGCATCGATGTCTGCAAGGCCGGCGGCATAAGGATCGAGCCAGTCCAGGGCAAGGATATCGTAAAGCTGCTCGACTATTCGGGAGCTTTCAAGAAGGCAGTATCGTTCTTCATCATACCTATCGCAATCCGCAAGCACGCGAAGCTCAAGGCCAGCATGCTCCAGGATATAGAGAAGGGCAAGCTGACCGAAGTAGACGCCATCAACGGTGCCGTATCAGCATACGGAAGGCAGATCGGCTTCCCTACTCCGGTCAATGACCGTGTCGTGGAAATCATCCACAAGATAGAGGCCGGCGAGCTGAAGGCCGGCCCCGATAACATCCGTCTCTTCGACAATCTGGCATAATTTATGACCCGTCGTCTGGAGTTATTAATTTTTAATAATTCCAGAATATGAAGAGAACAGACAAACAGACAGGAACCGCTCCTTCGGAGTTCATTCCGAAGCGGGGCACACCAGCAGAAGAAGCGTACCAATTGGTCAAGGATGAGACTCTCCCCCAGACTCAGCCCAGACTGAATCTTGCTACATTCGTAACTACATATATGGATGACTACGGCACCAGGCTCATGAACGAGGCCGTAGGAATCAACTACATCGATGAGACGGAATACCCTCGCGTAGCCGTCATGTGCGGCCGATGCATAAACATGGTCGCAAACATGTGGAACACTCCTGAAAAGGGAGACTGGAAGACAGGTGCTGTCGGCATAGGATCTTCCGAAGCATGCATGCTCGGAGGAATTTCCGCATGGCTCCGATGGCGCGAAAGAAGGAAGGCGGAAGGGAAACCATACGACAAGCCTAATCTTGTGATGAGCACGGCATACCAGGTGGTCTGGGAGAAGTTCTGCCAGCTCTGGCAGATTGAGATGCGCACGGTGCCGATCACATACGACCATCCTTCCTTGGACATCGAGGCTGCAATCAACGCATGCGACGAGAACACGATCTGCATCGTACCGATAGCAGGAGTGACATGGACAGGCATGAACGACGACATCGAAGGTCTTAACGACGCACTCGACAAGTACAACAGGAAGACCGGATATGACATTCCAATTCATGTCGACGCAGCTTCAGGCGGATTCATTCTTCCTTTCCTGAATCCTGAAAAGAAATGGGATTTCAGACTCAAATGGGTGCTTTCGATCTCGACATCAGGCCACAAATACGGCCTTGTATATCCGGGACTCGGCTGGGTCGTATGGAAGGACAAGAAATATCTTCCGGGAGACATGGCATTCAGCGTCAATTATTTAGGTGCCAACATCACACAGGTCGGACTGAACTTCTCGCGTCCGGCGGCACAGATTCTTGCTCAATACTACAACTTCATCCATCTCGGATTCGAAGGATACAGGAAGGTCCACTCGAGTTCGATGGACGTCGCCTGCTATTGTCATGACCAGATCGGAAAGATGTCCTGCTTCAGGAACTACTCCGACACCTTGGAGAATCCCCTCTTCATATGGTACATGGATCCTGAATACGACAAGAATGCGAACTGGACGCTTTTCGACCTCCAGGACAAGCTGATGCAGAGCGGCTGGATGGTTCCGGCCTATACCATGCCGAAGAACATAGAGGACATGGTAGTCATGAGGATCGTAGTCCGTCAGGGCATGACTCAGGATATAGCCGACATGCTGATGGGAGACATCAGGAATGCGGTTGCAGAACTGGAAAAGCTCGAATACCCTACCCCAAGCCGCCAGGCCTACCTGAAGAGCGAAAAGCAGAAAGGAAAGGTATTTACACATTAAGATTTAAGACGGACTTATCATGAAGACACAGAAAGGAAATGCGGGCAAGGCGTTCAAGCTTAGCGTTGCAACCCTTGCCATAATGAACATTACAGCGGTAGTAAGCCTGCGAGGACTGCCTTCTGAGGCCATTTACGGACCTTCTTCGGCATTCTATTACCTGTTCGCAGCCATTGTATTCCTCATCCCTACTTCGATGGTGGCGGCGGAACTCGCGGCAATGTTTTCAGACAAGCAGGGAGGTGTGTTCCGTTGGGTCGGAGAGGCGTTCGGTGCGAAGACGGGATTCCTTGCGATCTGGCTTCAATGGATAGAATCGACCATCTGGTATCCTACGGTGCTGACTTTCGGAGCAGTGTCATTCGCCTTCATAGGAATGAATGACGTCTCCGACGCGGCCCTGGCATCGAACAAGCTGTTCACACTGGTATCGGTTCTTGCAATCTACTGGATAGCTACCTTCATCGCATTGAAGGGACTGAACTGGGTGGGAAAGATCAGCAAATGGGGCGGTCTTATAGGGACAATCATCCCTGCCGGTCTTCTTATAGTACTGGGAATCATCTACATAGCAACAGGAGGACACAATTACATGGACATGTCGCAGGGCTTCTTCCCTGACCTGACTAAGTTCGACAACCTTGTCCTTGCGAGCAGCATCTTCCTCTTCTACGCAGGAATGGAAATGATGGGCGTGCATGTGATGGATGTCGACAATCCGTCGAAAAACTATCCGAAGGCAATCATCATCGGTTCATTGGCGACCGTCTGCATATTCGTCCTCGGAACATTCGCTCTGGGCTTCATCATTCCGGCGAAGGACATCAACCTTACCCAGTCTCTGCTGATCGGATTCGACAATTTCTTCAAGTATCTCCATATCTCATGGGCTGGGCCTGTGATTGCGGTCGCCCTGATGTTCGGAGTGCTTGCAAGCGTGCTGACATGGGTCGCAGGACCGTCGAAGGGCATCTTCACTGTCGGAAAGGCCGGCTACCTTCCGCCTTTCTTCCAGAAGACGAACAGCCACGGCGTGCAGCGCAACATCCTTCTCGTACAGGGAGGCATCGTAACGCTCCTTTCCCTTCTGTTCGTGGTCATGCCGTCCGTCCAGTCGTTCTATCAGATACTTTCGCAGCTGACGATACTTCTGTACCTGATCATGTACATGCTGATGTTCGCCGCCGCCATTGTCCTGAGGTACAAGATGAAGTCGGCACCACGTCCGTTCCGCCTCGGCAAGGGCAACGGCCTGATGTGGGTGATGGGCGCCGTAGGATTCTGCGGATCGCTTCTCGCATTCGTGCTGAGCTTCATCCCGCCAAGCCAGATACAGACCGGCAGCAATACGGTATGGTATACCGTGCTGATAGCCGGATGCGTGATAATGGTTGTGGTTCCGTACATCATTTACGCCATGAGAAAACCGTCTTGGAAAGATCCTGAAGCTGAATTTGCACCGTTCCATTGGGAAAAGGAAAAATAATGGTTATTTTTGTTGAATAAACTTAAATGCCATGAAGAATATCCTGCTGTCGCTTGCAGCAATCACATTGGGAGGCATGATGCTTTCCGCACAGAACATTTCAAATTCCGAAGACGGAAAATACACCATCACCAACGGTGATGTAACGATGACGATCGATGCCTCCAGAGGAGGCAAGATCGTCTCTTATAAATACCAGGACCAGGAAGTCCTGTCACAGTTCCGCTTCCCTAATTCATTTGGAAGCACTTTCTGGACAAGCCCTCAGTCCGACTGGAACTGGCCCCCTGTAAGAGAATACGACTCAATGGCTTATGAAGCCTATCCCGAGTCGGATTCTCTTGTTCTTACCGGCCAGAAGTCAGAGCGCTTCGGAATGCGTATCCGCAAGTCTTTCTCAGCAGATGAAAAGACAGGAGCCATAACCATTACATACACCATCATCAACGAATCCGGCCAGATACGTCAGGTCGCTCCTTGGGAGATCACCAGAGTGCCTAACGGCGGAATGGTATTCTTCCAGGCCAAGGAAACCGTGCCTGCCAACAGGATGAAGGGACTTCCTTTCACGTTTGAGAAGGGAGCAGCCTGGTTCGTCATGGATGAAGACAGGGCAAACCGAAAGATCAACGCTGACGGAAAGGGCTGGCTTGCATTCTGCGACAAGGGCCTGATGTTCGTAAAGAAATTCCAGGACCTGGATCCTTCTCAGCCGGCTCCTGCCGAGGCTGAGATCCAGATATATGCAAATCCAGGAAAGACATATGTGGAGATCGAGGAACAGGGAGCATACACGAAGCTCGAGCCTGGCGACGAGCTGAGCTGGAGTGTGACATGGTATCTCTTCCCGTACGAAACAGAGGCAGAACCTTCGAAGGCTGCATTGAAGAAAGCACTTAAAACCGTTAGGAAATAATGTTCAAGGTAGGAATAATAGGAGCGGGCTGGATAGCCGAAAAGATGGCCGAGGCTCTTGCTCCGCTGGAAGATTACTGCGTCCATGCGATTGCATCAAGGTCGCTTGAAAAGGCGGAAGAATTCGCCGGAAGATGGAATATAGCGAAGGCATACGGAAGCTACGAAGAGATGGTCGCTGATGACGAGATAAATCTCGTCTACATCGCGACCCCTCATTCCCACCATTTCCAGCACGCTATGCTTGCTCTTGAACATGGCAGGAATGTACTTGTAGAGAAGGCCTTCACGGCAAATGCACAGGAAGCGGAAATCCTGATCAGGACTGCGCACGAGAAGGGCCTGTTCATTACGGAGGCTATCTGGACGCGCTACATGCCCCTGTCCCACAAGGTCAAGGAAGTCATGGAAAGCGGCATCATCGGCGAGCCACGCGTCCTTACCGCTACGCTCTGCTACATGATGGAGTTCAAGGAGAGGATAGTCCGCGCCGACCTCTGCGGAGGAGCGCTTCTGGACCTCGGAGTCTACGCCCTGAATTTCGCCAGGATGTATTTCGGAACCGACATCGTAAGGACAGTAACCAATGTCCACCTGGGTCCTACTGGAATGGACATGCATGAATCCATATCGCTCAGCTTTGCCGACGGAAGGATGGCGAACCTTCAGGCCGGAGCCCTTTGCCTGAATGACCGTCAGGGCATAATCAGCGGCACGGAAGGCTATATAAAGGTAGACAACATCAACTGTCCTGAAGTTGTCGAGGTATGGCGCAATTACGAGCTCGCTGCTAGATACGAGAAGCCGGCTGACATGGTGAACGGATACGAATATCAGGTCTATGAATGTCGCAGATGCATCGAGGAGGGCCGGCAGGAATCTCCGATGATGCCGCATGAAGAGACAATCAGCATAATGAAGCAGATGGACGCCCTCCGACTGGAGTGGGGCGTCAGATATCCGATGGACAAATGATCAAAACCCTATACAACATGAATAATTTCGTTTACGACATACCAACAAAGGTATATTTCGGCAATGACTTCGCGATGATGGCTGCTAAAGCATGCCGCGACGGCAACATCAACGGTTTCAAGACTCTGACAGCTGCTGACGTCGAGAAGATTTACCAGATGTGTCTGTAAGATGTTCAGGAATAAGACAGCGATCGTCACGGGCGGAGCCCAGGGTATCGGAAAGTGTATAGCCGACGAGTTCAGAAAAGCCGGAGCAAACGTATATGTAATTGATATTCAGGAAGGTCCCCACTATGTGGGCGACATCTCCAGAAAGGAAGTTCTGGAAGCTTTTGCCGCCTATGTGCTCGAAAGACACGAAAAGGTCGATTACATCGTCAACAATGCCCTTCCGCAGATGAAGGGCATCGACGAATGTTCATACGAAGACTTCGAGTATGCGCTCAAGGTCGGCGTGACTGCGCCTTTCTACCTTGTCAAGCTGTTCTCTGCCCATCTTGCGGAAGGAGCATCGATCGTCAACATATCCTCTTCGCGCGACCGCATGAGCCAGGCGCAGACCGAGAGCTATACGGCGGCAAAGGGAGGAATAGCCGCACTCACCCACTCCCTGGCAGTCAGCCTCGCAGGCAAAGCCAGGGTCAATTCCGTTTCGCCAGGATGGATAGACACGGCATATACCGTCTATGAAGGTCCGGACGCATACCAGCAGCCGGCCGGCAGGGTCGGCAATCCGATGGATATAGCGAACATGGTCATGTACCTTTGCTCGGACAAGGCCGGATTCATCACCGGCGAGAACATATGCATCGACGGCGGAATGACGAGACAGATGATTTACCATGGAGACCACGGATGGTCATTAAACGAGTAACAATATGATTATCAGACTGGAAGAAATACCACAGAGTGTCCTTCCTGCTTTCAAGGGAGGAGAAAAGGAGTTCCGCGCGAACATGCATTTCGACGGAAGGAACCGTATGTTCAAGGGATGTCTTGTGCCGGGCTCATCCATAGGCGTCCATACCCACGACGACAGCTGCGAGACGATCTTCATCATCAGCGGGACGGGGACGATCCTGGAAGTTGAGAATGGGGTCGAGAGCGTCAGTTCAGTCAAGGCGGGAGACTGCCTGTTCTGCGACAAGGGACAGACTCACAGCCTGCGCAACACCTCCGACGAAGACCTTGTCTTCTACGCTTCGGTCATACAGCTGTAAACAGGCCTTGCACCAATAATAAAATCAGTGGGTTTGATTACGTGACCCCCTCCTGCCTTTCGGCAGATTTCCCCCTAGCCGGGGGTGGCATGTCACTTCCATCAAATCCCACTGATTTTATTTGTACAGCAGAACGATGCTACCAGCTGTCAGTTCTGAAAGGAGATGCGAGGAGGCCTTCCTTGTTAATGAGGTTGGCTTCGTCTGGATTGTCAGCCCATGCGTAACGTACCGCAACAGGGTTCGGAACATCCTTGCTGCTGACGACCACCGTATTGCCCTTGATGACGGCATCCGCCCACACAAACTTCTTGTCTGCGCCGGCAACAGCAAAATGCTTCAGCGTCTTGCCGCCCTTTATAGCCAGCCCCTTTCCTGTCTCGGTGAATGTGAGGACGATCTTGTTTCCGTCTATCTTCATGTCCTTATAGACAGGTCCTGAATAAGTCACCTTTTCATTATAGACGATCTTCCTGGCTCCGAGGAAAAGCCTCTGAGCAACAGCCTTCTTGTTGAGAGGATGGATGTCGTTCCACTCTCCTACATCATATGTAACTGCAAGAGCTGTGTTCGGAATATTCTTGAATGCCTGAAGCTGTGCCTCACGGATTCTTGCCCAGCCGCTGTCTGTAGGCTGCGGATACTTCTTCATGTAGTTAGGAAGCTGGACGAGGAGGAAAGGCATGTCAGGCCTGTTCCAGAGCTCGCGCCAGTTTGTAATCAGAGCTGTCATGAGTGCTCCGTATTCGTGCGACCTGCCGGCGTTGCTCTCGCCCTGGTACCAGATCGCTCCCTTTACCTTGTAATTGCGTATAGGATATATCATTCCGTTATACAGGCCGGAACCTACGCTCTTGCGGTTCCTGAGGCGGTCGGCATACTGCATGGCTTCTGCCATATCCATTCCCACCTTGTATTTCCATGTTCCTGTAAGATCGATTTCTGCTGCGTCACCTATGACCTTATACGGCTTGTCCTTGATGAACTCTCCGTTTCCGCCAGGTGCATTAAGCCTTACTGCTATGGTATTCCTGCCTTCCTTGAGGACGCCTGCAGGAATATGGTATCTTCTAGGAGGGTATTCGTATCCTGTGCTTCCGACGAAAACGCCGTTCACATAGACCTGGTCGTTATGGACAAGAGTACCCATGCTCAGGCGCGCATGCCTTCCGGCCATCTCCGCAGGCACATCGAAATCCTTGCGCATCCAGACCGTTCCACGGACATTCAGGCCGTTCTCGCGCCATGTGCCGGGCATCTGCATCTCCGCCCAGTCAGAATCGTCCCAATCAGGCCTGTTCCACTTTCTTACGCCTTTGTCCCTGCCTGCTTCTTCGAAAGCGGCAAGCGCTTCCTTGTCAAGGATCAGACGAGGGAATTCCTTGAGATGCTCCTGGCTGATCCAGCTCTCGATCTCCGATCCGCCAAGGCTGGATACGAGCATTCCCTGCGGCACACCTGTCTTTTCATAGGCTTCCTGGGCATAGAAATATGCAAGGGCTGTCCAGCTCATTATCTCCGAAGCTGTTCCTGAAATCCATTTGATATTACCTGCTATCTCTTCCTGCAGGACTTCCTTCGAATCCTGGGTCGGAACCTTGTAATGGCGGATCATGTTGTTGTTCGCAACATTGATCTCCGGGAACATTTCAGTCAGACGCTGTATCGGCGTCTCCTGATTCGACTGTCCCGAGCAGAGCCACACATCGCCGACGAGCACGTCGCGCACAGCTATCTCATTGACTTCCATGAGATAAGGTCCGCCTGCCTTCTGAGGAGGAAGGGTGACGGTCCACCTGCCGTCCTCTCCTGTCCTGGTCTCATAATAACTGCCGTTGAACCTGACGGTCACCCATGTACCGGGATCTGCCCAGCCCCAGATGTCGAGTTCGACATCACGCTGGAGGACCATCTTGTCGCTGATGAGTTTCGGAAGCCTGACCTTGCCGGGTGCCTGTGCATACATTGCAACAGTCATCAGTACTGTCGAGAGGAGGAATAGAATTCTTTTCATATCTATCATTTTATTCATTCAAAGATAATCAAAATGACATTAAGGAACAAGTATAACATTATAAATCAAATAGATATACAAAATCGCCTGCGGCAAATGCCGCAGGCGATTCAGCGTATCAGATTATGTATCAATAATTTACATTTGGCTTATTTAAAGAGCATAGGAGCCATTTCGCGGAGGGAGCGGCGCCATGTAAGGAACTCGTGACCTGTACCTGGAGAAACGTATCCCTTTGCATTGAATCCTGCAGCCTTAAGATCCTCTGCAGCCTTCATGATGCGGTCCGGACCTTCCTTTCCGCCACAGCTGATGAAGATGCCCTTCACCTGGTTCGGATCCTTGATGTCCTCTGGAGTGTAGACTCCGCCTGAAAGGAGACCATAGTATCCGAACACTTCAGGACGTGCGAGGGTGATGTTCCTTGTCTCCATACCACCCATTGAAAGGCCTGCCATAGCACGTGAGTCCTTCTTTGCGATGGTCTTGAAGTTTGCGTCGATATAAGGAACGAGCTCGTCAACGAGAACAGTCTCGAAATCCTTGAAGTTGAATCCGCCGAGTCCGCCGAACTTCACGTCATTTGTCATACCGTAAGTCATCACGATGATGAAAGGCTTGCACTCGCCTGCTGCGATCATGTTGTCCATGATGAGGTTTGCGTGGCCCTGACGGCTCCATGCAGTCTCATCCTCACCCCAACCATGCTGGAGATAGAGAACAGGGAACTTCTTCTTTCCGTCATACTGAGGAGGAAGATATACGAATGCGCGCTTTGTGCTGTTTGTGCTTGGAGATGGGAAGAGGACCTGAACCACCTGGCCATGAGGTACATCCTTCACCTGATAGAAGTCCTGGTCGTGTGCCGGGATCTCGATACCGCTCTCCCAACGTACTGAACCATAGTAATTCTTTGCGCCCGGATCATTTACGACGCCACCGTCGATCGTAAGGTGATAGTAGTGGAATCCTTCGTCGAGAGGACCGTCTGTAGTACCTACCCATACGCCTTCCTCATTCTTGTGGAGGACTGTACCGCCCTGTCCGCCGAGTCCGAGGCTGACGATAACCGATCTTGCCTGTGGAGCCTCTACGCGGAAGCGTGCATAACCCTGTGAGTTTACCATAGGGTACTGCTGTCCTGGCTGGTTTTTCACTGAAGGAACGAAGTCTTCCTTGATCTCTGCATTGTCAAGAGCAGGATCGAAGTTCTTGATCACGCGATAAACGTTCTTAGGCTTGTACTCTCTGTCGAACGGAAGAGGATAGTTGTTTGCACCGAGCCATGAATCCCTGTCGCTGAGGTTCCAGAAAGTCACGTTCTTTACAACATCCTTATGTCTGCGGAGGATTCTGAAAAGGTCAGCATACTTTGCCTCGTGGAGGGTCTTGATGTAACCTGGCACCTCGCCTGCCTGTCCGCGGCTGAACTGGAGTCCGCCACCCATTTCCTCATTGATACGGATGTCGAGTTCTGTGAAATGGATATTGTCAACGAGCTCAGAATACTTCACGATAGCTGCCTCGATGTCCTCGTTGCTTGGTCCGTATACGTTGTAGTGGCCCTGCATACCGATACCATGGATTGGAACACCTGCATCCTGCATCTTCTTCACCATGTTATAGATACGGTCGCGCTTTGCAGGGTCTGCCGCATTGTAGTCGTTGTAGAAAAGGAGAGCGTCTGGGTCTGCCTCATGAGCGAACTCAAATGCCTTTGCGATGAACTCGTCGCCGCAGAGCTTGAAGTGTCTTGACTGACGGTATGGGCTCGGAGCCTCTCTCATCCAGCGGTTAGGACGACCATCGCCGTCTGCCATTGCCTCGTTGACTACATCCCAGCAGTAAACGATGTCCTTGTAGCGGTTTACTACTGTATGGATATGATTCCTGAGGCGCTCGTAGAAGACTTCCTTGGAAACTTCGTTGCCCTCGTCGTCAACGAACATCCAGTCTGCAAACTGGCTGTGCCAGCAGAGGGTGTGTCCGCGAAGAGGAATACCGTTCTCACGGCAGAAGTTCGCGATCTTGTCAGCGTTTTCCCAGTTCCACTCGCCTTCACGTGGCTGGAGAGAAACCACCTTCATGTCGTTTTCTGCTGTGATGCTGTTGAAGTTCTTCTTGATCAGAGCGATCTGGTCCGGATCCTGGACGTTTCTGATGTTTACAGCAACACCCACTGTGAAGTAATCCTTATAGGTATCCTTGTAACCTGTAGGATCTTCAACCGGCCTTCCCCAAGGGAATCCCTGGGCGAAAAGCGAACCTGCACTTACTGCAAGTGCGAGGATAATGGTAGAAATTCTTTTCATGTGATTAGTATTAAATAAGTGTTATTGAATGATTTATCTTTCCATCTTCCACCAATCGAAGTCAAAGAGCTGCTCGTCACCTCCTCTGAAGAGGATATAGACATCATGCTTTCCCTTTACAGGGCGTCTGCTCCTTACCTGTACTGACTTGACCGGTTCTTTACCGTCTACCTCTATTCTTGCAAACGGAGTATCCCCCATGGCGTCGAGATAGAACTCAATAGTGCCGGGATTCTTGAAATTCAGAGTCTCGACCGTGACTGTCTTCGGTCCTTCTTCTCCGAAATCCACTTCACGAAGCCTGATCCAGTCGCCGTTATGGATGAGCCGGACAAAATGGTCCTTGCCGGCGAGGCGGTCAGTCTTTATGCCCCAGCTGTGCGCCATAGTCTCGGCTTCTACTCTTTCATATGGGTCCAATGTGCCGACTGGTGATGGTCCCTGCTTAGTAAAAGGGATGAAAGGAATCGTGCCGTCAGGATTGTATGTGAACTCTTCGACTGCTGCGGAGCGGTGGAATCCTGCGCCGTTAGGAAGGGTTCCGTTGTGATAGAACATGTAGTTATGTCCCTTGTATTCGATCTCGCCCCCATGGATCGTAAATGAATTCTCAGCCTCGTCCATTATGCGGCCGCGGTATGTCCACGGACCATCGATGGTAGGAGCGGTCGAATATGCCATATGCTCCGGAACACCGCCTGACGGGTATGAGATGTAATAAATGTCACCGCGCTTCGAAACCCACGGACCTTCCTCGAAGCCGACCATGAGCTCTTCCCTGCCCTTCCCCCAGTTCATCTTCATGGACTTCGGACCGAAACACTCTGCGTCATGGAAGCCTGGTACTTCCCTGTATCCGTTCTTGAACGAAATCATGTCGTCGTTCAGCTCGCCGTACCAGAGGCCTTTGTTGCCCCAGAAGAGGTATGCACGGCCGTCGTCATCGATGAAGACCGTCGGATCGATGAATGAGAATCCCTTCGCAAGAGGGGCGCCGATGGCATCAACGTATGGTCCCTGAGGATCGTCAGCGACCGCAACTGCAAGGACATCGTTCTTTTCCGCGTCATTCAGGCAGACGTACCAGTACCACTTTCCATTTCTTTCCACAGCCTGCGAAGCCCATGCCCTGTCGCCATGGAAGGCCCACTTGAAGGTCTCGGTGGAGATCGGAGTGCCCAGATATGTCCAGTTCACCATGTCTTCGGTCGAGAAGAGCTGCCAGTCGTTCATCTTGAAGTATGTGGCGTCATCCTCGTCGTGGCCGGTGAACATGTACAGAGTCTCTCCATACACGAACGGAGCCGGGTCCGGAGTGTAGGAGGTCGTGATGATCGGATTCTGTGCGAGGCAGAAAGACCCGCACAGCAATCCGATGAGTGTAAAGAGCGAAGTTTTATTCATAGGCGTAGATTATTTTCTTTGATATGAAGACTCCTTTCCGAGAAGGTAGCTTTCCTGATATCCGCCGAAGTCGACGATTATCTTCTCGAAGACGATGCCCGGGTCAAGAGGCTGGATCTCAAGTTCATAGACATTGCCGCCTTCAGGGAGTTGAAGGTCGATCTTCTCAACGGCCACTCTTCTTGAAACTGTAGGATAATAGATCGAATAAACGTTTGCAGGATCCTCGTTAAGCTTCGAGTTAAAGCATCTGTCCACAGATGGAGCACCCTTGAATCCTACCCTGTAGCTGTGGCCTTCCGCATCATGGAATGCAAGAGTTGACTTTGTAGCGACATGCACTGTCACATTCTTCACATCAGCAGGAATCTCCATCCTGTAGGTCAGCTTAGCACCTTCGACAGGAACGTCGTATGGCATAAGAGCCACTCCGCCGAGGGTACGGCCCATGTCTTCGATCAGAGTCCACTCGCCTTCTGCAGAATTCTGCTTTGCATAGATATGTGGAGCTTCGATCACGACGCATCCCTTGTCTGCCGAGAATGTGAATCCTGCAGGAAGGGTCTCATCCTCATCAATGCGGAATACCATAGGAAGGGTATCTTCAGGGAAGTTGTCGTTCCAGCTTCTGTATCCGATGTGCTTCTGAATCATCATGTTCTTCCATTTTCCGTCAGCCATCTCGTTATTGTACTGATTGGTGAGGAACTTGTCGCGTGCAAAGCATGCTTCTACCTTATCTGCCCACCAGTTAGCTGCAGGGTCGTTCGTCTTGTAAAGGTGATGGTTCATAGCCTGGGCATAGTACATTTCGTATACGTTTGCAAGAGCCTGGATCGGGAAGAGGATGATCTGGAAGTATGCATCCCTTGTCTCTTCAGGAAGGGTCATGTACTGGCGGAGAGCCTCGGCTTCAAGCTTGATGAATTCATCGGAAACCTGCTTCCACTCGCCTGACTGGAGATTATAGGTCGTCCTGTCAAGCATCTCCGCTGTGATTCTTCCTGCATATTTGCTGTAGAGATTGAGGATTCTTGCAGCTTCTGCAGCCTGATCCTCTCCGAACTGCTGGCAGCAGAATCCGAGGGTGTGGTCCTTGATGTTTTCTGCTGTATATTTCGTAGGATTCCATGCCAGGTCAAGGAAAAGGGTGATAGGATATTCCATAGGCTTGAGGTCGCCCACATTCAGAACCCAAAGACGATCCACTCCGTATTCGTATGTAAGCTGCATCTGCTCCCAAAGATTCTGTACAGGAGTGATGTTCAGCCACTTGGAGTTACGCGGAGCACCTACATAATCGACATGGTAATACATTCCCCATCCGCCCGGATGCTTGCGCTCCTCAGCATTCGGAAGCTTGCGGACATCTCCCCAGTTGTCGTCAGAAAGAAGGATTGTCACATCGTCCGGAACCCTGAGTCCCTTTTCATAAAGGGTCTGGACTTCCTTATAGAGAGCCCACACCTGCGGACGCTCGCTGGCAGGTCTGCCGGTAACATTCCTGATGATCTTGCGCTGATTGTTGAAGATCTTCTGCATCATCTTGATCATGTATGCATAGTCAGGGACGAATTCGTCGTCATGGCCTTCCTTGCCGCCCATGGCGGTATCGCCGTCACCGCGCATACCGATGGTAATCAGGTCTTCGGTATCCTTAGCCCTCTCGATGCCCTCACGGAAGAACTTGTCGATCACCTTCTGGTTGGTTTCATAATCCCATGCTCCATATTCATTGCGTTTCCTCGCCCACTCCTGGTGGTTGCGGGCCATAGGCTCATGGTGGGACGTACCCATGATGACACCCATCTCGTCAGCAACCTTGCCGTTGAGCGGATCATCAGCATAGAATGACCAGCTCCACATCGCCGGCCAGAGGAAGTTTCCGCGAAGACGGAGGATGAGTTCGAATACGCGCTCGTAGAAGCGGTGGTCACCGTAATCGGTGCCGTAGGTATGCTTCACCCAGCCTGTGAGGCATGGGGCCTCGTCATTGAGGAAGATGCCGCGGTAGCGCACTGCGGGCTCGCCGGCAGTGTATGAACCGCGGGCGATGGAAAGATTCTCCTGCCTTGCGACCGGAACATCCGCCCAGTCATACCAAGGAGAGACTCCTATCTGCTCCGATATCTCATAGATTCCGTACACTACTCCCCTTCTGTCGCTTCCGGCGATCACAAGGGCTTCTCCTATGCCATCAACAGGGGCTGTCACAGTCTGGATGAGGTATTTCTCGCGGCATCCCTGAAGTGAAGAAACGTCGAACTTGCCGCGGCTCACCATGGCATTGATTAAAGGTGAATCAAGCGATCCGATGATAATGGTACGGTCAGCAGTCGCCGACTCGACGAGAGCAGGCAAATTTCCTGTAACGCGGCCGAAGTCTTTGACAAGATCGTTTGCCGCACGGAGGATAGCCGTATCCTCGGACTTATTTACGATGATGGTCACAGGAGTGCCGTCCTGGACAAGCGTGAATCTGTCGGCAGATATTGTCGGAAGAGTTGCCTTCGGATGGTCGATTGCGCTTGCTGACAGCGCGAAGAAAGCCGCCGAAACGGCAAGAATGGTCTTAAGAATCGTATGCTTCATATTATGCGGTTAATTTATAATTACAAATTTACCTATTAAAATATGAAAAAACATGTTACAATGTTGCAATTTCTATCGTAATTGACACAAGAGGTATCAAATTAATATAAAAATCATACAAACATTGGTTATCTTTGTTGAAATAACACAAAATATCATGAATATAACCAAGACCACATGCATTATTGCCCTGACTCTGGCTTCTGTATCTTTAAGTGCACAGATTCCGGCGCAGATGGAAAACTTCAGCGTCAATGACGTCAGACTGACTTCAAGCGAATTCAAGCATGCGGAAGACATGGACATCAGATACCTTCTCGGCATCGATCCCGACCGTCTTCTCGCGCCTTATCTAAAAGAGGCCGGACTCGAGCCTAAGGCTGCGAACTACACAAACTGGGAGAACACCGGACTGGACGGCCATATCGGCGGTCATTATCTTTCAGCCCTCACCTACATGTACGCATCGACAGGAAATCCTGAAATAAAGGACAGGCTTGACTATTTCATCTCAGAACTGAAGAGATGCGCTGACGCAAACGGAGACGGATATATCAGCGGAGTTCCGGGCGGAAAGCAGATATGGAAAGAAATCTCGGAAGGAAACATCCGTGCCGCCTCATTCGGTCTTAACGACAGATGGGTACCATTATATAATATCCATAAGATATTCGCTGGCCTTCGCGACGCATACCTCATCTATGGAAGCAAGGGGTGCCGCGACATGTTCATAGGTCTTACCGACTGGATGTACAGACTGACATCAGGACTCACCGACGAGCAGCTCCAGGACATGCTCAGGAGCGAGCACGGCGGTCTGAACGAGGTGTTCGCCGACGCGGCAGCGATAAGCGGCGACGAGAGGTTCATGGATCTGGCGAAGAGATTCTCCCACAAGAGAGTCCTCGAGCCTCTGATCAAAGGTGAGGACCATCTTACCGGCATGCATGCGAACACCCAGATCCCGAAGGTGATCGGATATAAGAGGATCGCTGACCTCGAAGGATACGAAGACTGGGACAAAGCCGCACAGTATTTCTGGGAGACAGTGGTCGACAACAGAAGCATCACCATCGGCGGAAACAGCGTCTATGAGCATTTCCACCCTGCCGAAGACTTCACAAGCATGCTTACAAGCGAGCAGGGACCTGAGACATGCAACACATATAACATGCTCAGGCTCACCAAGATGCTTTATACCACCAGCGCAGATACCCATTACATGGACTATTATGAAAGGGCTGTGTTCAACCACATCCTCTCTACTATAAACCCTATCCAGGGAGGCTTCGTATATTTCACCCCAATGCGTTCAGGCCACTACAGGGTGTACTCGCAGCCACAGACAAGCTTCTGGTGCTGCGTCGGTTCAGGAATGGAGAACCATGCACGTTATGGCGAGATGATCTACTCGCACAAGGGTGACAGTGAACTCATCGTAAACCTCTTCATCCCTTCTGTCCTGACATGGGGAAAGACGACTGTCGAGCAGGTGAATTCATTCCCTGCAGAGGAAGGAACGACCCTCATCGTCAATCCTAAGAAGCCTTCTGAATTCACAGTCAGCGTCCGCGTTCCGGAATGGACTGATGCTTCAAAGATGAATGCAAGAGTCAATGGAAAGGCTGTAGAGGCTGTATTTGAAGGTGGATTCATGAAGGTTGCCCGCAAGTGGTCGAAGGGCGACAGACTCAGCGTGGATCTTCCTATGTCATTGAGAGCTGTTCCGCTTCCTGACAAGAGCGAAAACTACTCGTTCATGTATGGTCCTGTCGTTCTTGCCGCATCACTCGGCAAGGAAGAGCAGCTCGGAATGTATGCTGACGACAGCCGCGGAGGTCACATTGCAGCAGGAAAGCAGCTTCCTCTCAACGAAATGCCTGTCCTGATTGGCGAGAAGGCTGACATGCTCTCACATATCACAAAGGTAGAAGGCAAGCCGCTGACATTCCGTATGGACGGACTGGCCCCTGCGAAGTATCAGAAGGGACTCGAACTGGTTCCATTCAGTTCGCTCCACGAATGCAGATACATGGTATACTGGCCGCTTGTCTCTGAAAAGGAATGGCAGGAAAGGCTTGCACAGCAGGAAAAGGAAGAGAAGGCAAGACTCGCCCTCGAAAACATTACAGCAGACAAGGTCACATGCGGAGAGCAGCAGCCTGAAAGCGACCATTTTTCAAATGTCGCGAATTCGGCTGCAGGAGATGACAACGGCAGACATTGGAGGATGGCCCGTAACGGAGGATGGTTCAGTTATGTCATGAACACCAAAGGCCAGGAAGTAAAGAATGTGCGTATAGTATGCAGAGGAAGGCTGGAAAGCGAAGCTTCCGTATGGGTGAATGGTGTTGAAGCAGGTACGTTCAGGCCTGCAGCAGCAGACGCTGAAGAGATCCATATGGTCGAGATCCCGCAGGAGCTCAGAAAAGAAGGCGAGCTGAAGGTTTCGATCAAGAGCGCTGAAGGCAAGGGAACTCCAAGAATTTATGAAGTAAGAATAGTAAGATAACCGCAATAGTATAAAACCATGAAACGACTGACCGCAACTCTGGTCTGCGCATTATGCATGTTTGCAGCAGCAGAGGCACAGAACTGGAAAAGCCCGGTGGCATTTGACCGTTACGAATGGGATTTCGGAACGGTGGAGGCTGCAGAAGGTACTGTATGTCACACATTTACCTTCACAAACAAATCAAAGGAAGCTGTCAAGATCGACAGAGATATCCCAAGCTGCGAGTGCATAAGGGCATTCTATGAAGACAAGACGGTAGAGCCTGGGGAAACCGCTGAAGTGATGGTAGCTTTCTCTCCAAAGAAGGAAAACGGAAAGAGCAACCGCCGCGTTGAACTGGTGGACAGGGACGGAAACACTCTCGCTTCCCTCTCGGTAAAAGCTGACGTGAAGCATACCGAAGGCGGAAACGACCTTGAGAGGAACTATCCGTACAGAGACCATACGCTTTCATATGCAGAAAGGACAGAGAATCTGATTTCTCTCCTTACTCCGGTCGAGAAAGTAGGCCTCATGATGAACAAGTCCGCTTCTGTGGACCGTCTCGGAATAGAGTCATACAACTGGTGGAGCGAGGCATGCCACGGAGTGCGTCAGGACGGCTACACGGTATATCCACAGCCTATCGGCATGGCTGCTGCGTTCAACTCGCAGCTCGTTTACGATGTTTTCTCGACGGTTTCAGACGAGGCGCGCGCAAACTGGAACCGTTCGGAGCGAGTGTACAATGTGCCGATGGGAGTAATCTATTATCCTGGAAATCCGGAACTTACATTCTGGTGCCCGAACGTGAACATCTTCCGTGACCCAAGATGGGGACGCGGCCAGGAGACTTGCGGCGAAGACCCGTATCTCAATGCAGTCCTCGGAGTCCAGACCGTGCTCGGTATGCAGGGCAATGACGACAAGTACTTCAAGACCCATGCATGCGCCAAGCATTATGCAGTCCACAGCGGTCCGGAGCCTCTGCGCCACACATATGACGCATCCGTTTCGATGCGCGACCTCTGGGAGACCTATCTTCCTGCATTCAAGGCCCTCGTAAAGAAAGGAAACGTTCGCGAGGTGATGTGCGCATACAACCGCTATGAAGGCGTTCCTTGCTGTACCAGCGACCGCCTTCTTGTCGACATCCTCCGCCGCAAGTGGGATTACGACGGCATCGTGCTGACAGACTGCGACGCCATCAACAATTTCTATAACAGAGGCCAGCACGAGACCCATCCTGGACCGCTTGAAGCATCTGTAGACGCGGTTCTCAACGGAACCGACCTCGAGTGCGGAAAGGTGTTCATGGTGCTCGAAGAAGCTCTTGAGAAGGGTCTGATAACTGAAGAAGTGCTCGACGGACACCTCCGCAAGACTCTTTACGGACGATTCGAGCTCGGCATGTTCGACCCTGCCGACATGATTCCATGGAAGAACCTCGGTCCTGAAGTGATAAGCAGCGAATCAAACCATCAGCTGTCAGTACAGGCTGCACGCGAGTCGATGGTCCTCCTGGACAACGACGGCATCCTCCCGCTTGCAAAGAACCTGAAGAAGATCGCCGTGGTAGGTCCTAACGCCAACGACGCTGGCCTTCTGAACGGAAATTACGGCGGAACACCTACAAAGGAACATACATTCACCCTGCTTCAGGGAATCAGGGAAGCCGTTCCTGGAACAGAAGTATACTACAGCCAGGCATGCCCTCTGATGGAAGGTCACCAGACCATTTCATACCTCAAGGACTTCAACGACGGCAAGGGAATCTATGTAGAATTCTTCAACAACAACGATCTCGAAGGCACTCCAGACGTGACAGGATATTATGACCGTCTTAACTTCTCTACTTTCGGAGCATACGGATTTGCAGAAGGAATCAGCACAGACAAGGTTTCCGTAAGGATTTCAGGCAAGTTCACTGCACCGTTCAGCGGAGAGATGAAGTATACCATCTCATCAGACAACGGCTATACATTCAAGGTAAACGGCGAAACTGTCGAAGCATCAACGGGCGCAGCACGCCGCGGATTCGGTTTCAGAAGGAACGTCGAATACAAGTCTTTCAACGTAACAGAGGGACAGACATATGATGTAGTCATCGAATACAAGAGGGGCAAAGGCAATTTCGCAATGCTCAACGCCGACATCTGCGAGCGCAGGCTCATCCAGTTCGACGACCTTGCGAAAGACGTGGCTGACGCAGATGCGATCATCGTGATCGGAGGTATTTCAGCCCAGATCGAAGGAGAAGGCGGCGACAAGTCCACAATCGAGCTTCCGGACGTACAGCAACGTCTTATCCGCGCAATGCATGAGACAGGCAAGCCGGTGATTGTTGTGAACTGCTCAGGTTCAGCCATGGCATTCGGAAGCGTGAAGGGCTGCTATGATGCCCTGCTTCAGGCATGGTATCCGGGACAGGGAGGCGCACAGGCTCTTGCAGAAGTCATCTTCGGAGACTACAACCCGGGCGGAAAGCTTCCTGTGACATTCTATGAGTCAAATGACGATCTTCCTGACTTCCTCGACTACAGCATGGAGAACAGGACCTACCGCTATTTCCGCGGAACACCTCAGTATGCATTCGGATACGGTCTTTCATACACGACATTCGAAGTAGGCAAGGCAAAGATAACAAAGAAGTCCATGAAGACTGACGGCTCTGTGAAGATCACCGTACCTGTAACGAACACCGGAGACCGAGAAGGAACCGAGACGGTCCAGGTATACGTCAAGGCTCTCGACTATGCTGAAGCCCCTATCAAGGACCTCAGAGGATTTGCAAAGCTCAGTCTCAAACCGGGAGAGACAGCAAAGGCAGAGATTGTCCTCGACGGAGAGTCGTTCCAATATTATGATCCTTCAATCGACGAGCTTTCCACCAAGCCGGGAAGATATCAGATCCTCTACGGTACATCTTCTCTCGAGAAGGACCTTAAGACTATTGATTTTGAAGTTAAATGATCATGAAAAGGTTATTCAGCATTATAGTAATGGCGCTGTTCTGCATGAGCGCTGCAGCACAGCTTCCAAAAGGATACGAAGAGAAGACAGCCAAGCTGGCTGACAATCTTGTAAAGTGCTCAAAGGAAGGAAATTATAACAAGACCTATAAGGCCTTGCGCAGTATTCAGAAGTATGAGTTCAGGCTTGAGAAAGAACAACTGGTGAAATTCTACTCAGACATCCACGCAGCCGTGGCGGAATCATGCGAGAAATACGGCATCGATGAAAACGGAAAGAAGGAAATGTGGGTTATAGTCGACGCACTTTTCTCTGACAAGCTGAAGGAAGAAGTAAACAACTGATAAAGTTCATAGACGATGGTTAAGATTTACTGCGTCAACACAAAGACCAGCAAGACCTTTCCTGAAGGCACGACGTTGATGGAAATGCTTCCCGAATTCGATTTCGAGAAGCCCTACCCTATTCTTTGCGCCAAGGTGAACAATGTAAGCCAGGGACTTAAGTACAGGGCATTCAACAGCAGGCAGGTGGAGTTTCTCGACTATACATCTTATGTAGGCAGAAGCGTATACTGCAACTCGCTCTGCTTCCTCCTATGCAAGGCAGCAAAGGATGTGTTCCCGGACTGTCGCGTAGTATTGAGAAGACCGATTTCTAAAGGTTACTACTGCAATATCGTAAAAGGCGACTCTACCCATATTACGGAGGACGATCTTGGAAGAATCACAGCAAGGATGCATGAGATCGTCGAAGCCGACATGCCTTTCAGAAGGCATGAGGTAAGGACGGAAGAGGCTGTCGAACTGTTCTCTAGTCTTGGATATGAAGACAAGGTAAAGCTTCTTGACACTACAGGAGACGTATATGTAAACTATTATACGCTTGACGGGACTCCTGACCATTATTATGAAGCCCTGCTGGCAAGCACAGGCTATCTCAAGGTATGGAGTCTTACAATGTACAGGGACGGACTTCTGCTGCGCGTGCCGAACAGGCACAAGCCGGAAGAACTGGCTCCGTTCTTCGAACAGCCGAAGACGTTCGAAGTGTTCTCCGAGAACCTCAAATGGAACAGGATAATGGGACTTGACAATGTCGGTGACGTGAACCTGGCATGCCAGAGAGGCGAAGCCGGCGACCTGATCAAGATTGCAGAAGCTCTTCAGGAAAAGAAGATCGTACAGATTGCGGAAGAGATCGAAAGGCGCGTGAACGCCCCGGAGAATCCAGTCAAGCTTGTCCTCATCACCGGTCCTAGCAGCAGCGGAAAGTCGACTTTCTGCAAGCGTCTCAGCATCCAGCTCAAGGCATGCGGAATAAGGCCGGTATCATTCTCCACCGACGATTATTTCGTGAACCGTCTCGACACCCCTCGCCTTCCGAACGGGGAATTCGATTTCGACAACTTCGAGACAGTAGACCACAGATATCTGCAGAGCGATGTGATGAAGCTTCTTGCAGGTGAAACGGTGGACGTCCCTGAATACAACTTCGTGACCGGACTGAGGGAATTCAACGGCAGAAAGCTGAAGCTGGAACCCGGATCTGTGCTTATAATAGAAGGCATCCATGCCCTTAACCCTCGTCTGACAGACCAGGTGGATGATGCGAGCAAATACAGGATATTCATCAATACGATTACCAGCATATCCCTCGACGACCACAACTGCATACCTACCAGCGACAACCGACTCTTGAGAAGAATCGTCAGGGACTTCAACAAAGGAGCATTCACAGCACGGGAGTCGATCATGCACTGGCCTAATGTAAGACGTTCAGAAGTCCAGTGGATCTATCCTTATCAGGAAAACGCCGACGTACTGTTCAACTCAGCCTATCTTGTGGAATTTGCAGTCCTCAGGGCTCATGCTGAACGAATCCTCATGACTGTTCCGAAGAACTGTCCTGAATACGGCGAAGCCCACAGACTAAAGAAATTCCTCAGCTACTTCACTCCGGTATCGGACAAGGATGTGCCTGCCACTTCCCTCCTCCGCAGCTTCATCGGCGGAAGCAGCCTCTAAACTTTCACATTCATGTATAAGGAAATCAATACTGCAGAAGGGCTGAAAGAACTCTTCCGTGAGAAAGGGACTCTGCGCGGCTACGCATTCCAGGACATGGATTTCAGGCCTTATGCAGACATAGCATCGGAATGCTGGTACAAGGACTGCATCTTCCTTGGAGGAGAGGGTGTGACTATCCTCAGACACAGGATGGACAGCAAGTGCATGGTATTCCCATCATTCAAGGATATGCCTTTCAGTCCCTTCACCGGGCATCTTTACACTTCAGACACACTATATGACGGCTATGTTCCGGGAGAACCAGCCTCATATGCAGCCACATACGACTGCAAGGTGTACAGGCATTATCTTGATGCCGGCAAACAAGCCACAGGAGTAAAGGAAACCCTCGCCCGCATCCTCCACGACAGGTCGATGAACGATGCCATGAACGACTTCCTTAATGGATTTGACGAAAGGAGCGTGGTCGGCATCATGGGCGGTCATGGACTTTCCAGAAATGACGGATGCTACAGGAAGGTCGTGCTTGTGAGCAAGGCGCTGACCGAAGGCGGATGCCTGATGGTCAGCGGCGGCGGCCCGGGAGCTATGGAAGCCACCCATCTCGGTGCATGGTTGGCCGGACGTGATGAGAAGGATGTTGACGAAGCGCTCGAAATGCTTTCGTGCGCGCCGTCATATAAAGATGAGCTATGGCTCGAAACAGCTTTCAGGGTCATGAAACGCTTCCCTTGCCCGAAATATGTCAGTCTGGGAATACCGACCTGGCTTTACGGACATGAGCCTGCGACTCCATTCGCCACACACATCGCAAAATACTTCGACAACAGCACCAGGGAAGACAACATCATCACCATCGCCAAGGGAGGGATCATATATTCTCCCGGAAGCGCAGGAACCATGCAGGAAATCTTCCAGGATGCCGTCCAGAACCACTACCTGAGCTTCGGATACGCGAGTCCGATGATATTCCTCGACAAGGAATTCTGGACAGAAAGCATGCCTGTATACAGACTTATGGAACATCTGATAGAGAAAGGGAAATACAACAATCTGCTGCTATCGATAACAGATTCCATAAGCGATATCGTCACCACAATCAATGATTTCAGAAATAACAGATACTAATCATGAAAAGAATGATGTTAACCGCCCTGCTTGCAGCGATAGCGATAATTGCAGGAGCTCAGCCCCAGCTCGGAGACTGGGCGAAATTCGGAAGGTATCAGAAAGCCAATGAGGAAGTTACGACGACTCCGCATGCTGTACTCATGGGAGACTCGATAACCGATTTCTGGGTGGATGCCGATCCTGATTTCTTCACATCCAACAACTTTCTGGGACGAGGCATTTCCGGGCAGACCACATCACACATGCTGGTGCGATTCAGAAGAGATGTGATCGATCACCATCCGAAATATGTCGTAATTCTCGCAGGAACCAATGACATCGCCAAGAATCTGGGAGACATATCATTGGAAAACACACTCGGCAACATAATCTCGATGTGCGAGATAGCCAAGGCAAACAGGATCAAGCCGATAATATGTTCAGTTCTTCCATGCAACTACTTCTACTGGAGGCCGGAAGTAAAAGGTCAGGAAGAGGAAATCGTGAAGCTGAACACCCTTCTTAAGGAATACGCAAAGTCTGCAAAGATACCTTACGTTGACTACCACACAGCAATGAAGGATGCCGAAAACGGTCTGCCGAAGAAATATGCCGACGACGGCTGCCATCCGAACAAGGATGGCTACGCCGTCATGGAAAAGATAATTCTGGAATACCTGTAAGATTCTAATGGACATTGCCGGCAAGGAACTGGTCGTAGGCTGCCATGTCAATCAGACCATGACCTGAAAGGTTGAAAAGAATCACCTTCTCTTCGCCGCCTTCCTTGCATTTCATCGCCTCCCGGATCGCCGCCGCTATCGCGTGGCACGATTCGGGAGCCGGTATTATACCCTCCGCCTTCGCAAATAGGCAGCCGGCTTCGAACGATTCCTTCTGTTCGATGTCGACCGCTTCCATCCATCCGTCCTTCAGCAGCTGCGACACGACTGTGCCGGCTCCATGATACCTCAATCCTCCGGCATGGATGTTCGATGGCTGGAAGTCATGTCCTAAGGTGAACATAGGAAGGAGAGGGGTATATCCTGCTTCATCGCCGAAATCGTATTCAAAACGTCCCTGTGTCAATTTAGGACACGCTGCAGGCTCGGCCGCAATGAATCGGGTATTACGCTCTCCCGAGAAATTATGACGCATGAACGGAAAGGATATGCCTCCGAAATTCGAACCTCCTCCAAAGCATCCGATCACGATATCCGGATAATCGCCGGCCATCTCCATCTGCTTCTCCGCTTCCAGACCGATGACCGTCTGATGGAGAGTCACATGGTTCATTACCGAACCGAGGGTATATTTACAGCCGGGAGTCATCCTCGCGAGTTCGACAGCCTCGGATATTGCAGTACCCAGAGATCCCTGATGGTTCGGAGTACGCGTAAGAATATCCTTTCCCGCCCTGGTCGACATCGAAGGAGACGGGGTCACAAGGGCTCCGAAGACCTGCATGACGCTTCTGCGATACGGCTTCTGCTCATAGCTTATCTTGACCTGATAGACAGCCGCCTCAAGGCCGAAGACCTTGGCGGCATAGGAAAGGGCCGCACCCCACTGCCCTGCTCCGGTCTCGGTCGTGACGTTCGTCACTCCCTCCTTCTTGCAGTAATATGCCTGGGCAAGGGCGGAATTCAATTTGTGAGAACCGATAGGGCTCACACTCTCATTCTTGAAATATATCTTTGCTGGAGTGCCTAAAGCTTCTTCCAGTCCGTAAGCCCTGACAAGCGGAGTGGAACGGTAATAGGTATATTTATCTCTGACCTCTTTCGGAATCTCTATCCATCTGTCTGTCATGTTCAGTTCCTGACGGGAGCATTCCTCGCTGAAAAGAGCCGAAAGGCTTTCTACGGTAACCGGCTCCCTGGTAGCGGGATCCAGCATAGGCTGAGGCTTGACAGGCATGTCCGCCATAATATTGTACCAGCTGGAAGGGATGTCCTGTTCGGGGAGAAAGAATCTTTTCTGTTTCATGATTGGATCACTTTTAGGTTCGTTTTCACAAATATACTCATTTTTTAATGTAACTTTGTATGATTATGAAATTTCATACCATGAAACACCTGAACTACCTCTGGATGTCGCTGGCTGCGGCCCTGATTATGACATCCTCATGCATCAGCACTTCCAGCACGACAGTGTATGCGATTCCTGACAGCAAGATCCCAAGGACCATGTCTCCGGCAATATTCAGCGACGTGCCGGAAGGTCTCATATCCGAGCTGGGAGTCGAAGACGGCATCCCGTCTTCACTCTGCTCATTCCTGATGACAAAAGACGGAAAGAACATCCTCTTCGATTCTGGAAACGGAGTTGAAGACTCGCAGCTCCTCCCTACCCTGGAGACTTTGGGCGTCAAGCCTGAAGACATCGACTACGTATTCATCACACATCTCCATGGAGACCACATCGGAGGAATGGTAAAAGACGGAAAGGCGGTATTTGAGAATGCCACGGTCTACCTTAACAAGGACGAATACGACGGAGCGGGCAATGTGGATGAAAGCCCTATGGGAACAGCATACGGAGAGCGCCTGAAGATCTTTACAGATGCTGATGTCCTCCCTTGCGGAGTCGAGGCAATAAAGGCATACGGACATACTCCTGGGCACACCATGTACAGGATCGGAAACATCGTGATTGCAGGTGACATCATGCATGGAACGGCACTGCAGCTGGTGAATCCTGAAAGCTGCGCACGTTTCGACAGAGACAAGGCCCAGGCAGTACGGACACGCCGGGAGGCCCTTGAATCCTTCAAGGAAGAAGGCCTGACAGTATACGGAATGCATTTTCCTGAACCATATTACATTCAGTTCTAAAACATAATCCTGCAAATATGAAAAGCCTTATCAGAACAGTCATGCTTACCATAGCGCTTGCTGGCGCAGCGGCCTATGATGCATCTGCACAATCTTCAATAGTATCTCTTGCAGATCCCGACGGACTGACGACCGTATATATCGGAGCCACAGACGGAATCGCATGGTACAGCATCGACCATGGGGAGTCATTGAGCATTCCCGCTTCACGCCTCGGTCTTAAGACAAATGCATCCGACTGGTCAAAACTCGAACTGACCGGTTTCCAGAATGACGAGATCGTCGTGGACTACACAATGGACAGGACTAAGACAAGCAAGGTACACCACCGCGCATCGACGGGAACTGCCACATTCGCAAACCCGGAAGGTAAAAAGATACATGTGGAGTTCATCGTAAGCCGTAACGATGTGGCTTTCAGGTACCTTCTGCCGAAGGAAGGAGAAACCGGAAGCGTAAGGGTCATGGACGAACTTACCGAATTCAATTTCGTCGACACTCATGACGGTTCCAATGTCGCCACATACCTGACTCCGCAGAGCGACGCGATGATCGGATGGAAACGCACCAAGCCAAGTTATGAAGAGTATTACGATATAGGAGCTCCGCTCTCCGAGAAGTCTTTGTATGGACACGGATTTACCTTCCCATGCCTCTTCCATGTAGGAAAGGAAGGATGGGTACTCATAAGCGAGACTGGTGTAGACGGCAGGTATTGCGGATCAAGACTCAGCGACGCAAGACTGACAAGCACGGATGACGCAAAGACAGACACTCCGGAAGACGACAAGCTTTATTACAGCTACAAGATAGAGTATCCGATGCCCGAGGAAAACAACGGCAACGGTACCGTAGAACCAGGTCTTGCGCTTCCGGGAGCGACTCCATGGAGGACAATCACCCTCGGAGAAAGCCTGAAGCCGATAGTGGAGACCACCATCGCATGGGACCTTGTGGACCCTCGATATGAGACTGAGCATGACTATAAGTACGGCAAGGGAACATGGAGCTGGATAGTATGGCAGGACGGAAGCATCAACTATGAGGACCAGGTCAGGTATGTAGACCTTGCCGCTGCAATGAACTTCCAATATGTGCTCGTAGACAACTGGTGGGACACGAATATCGGCAGGGAAAAGATTGAGGAACTTGTAGCATATGCAAGGTCCAAAGGCGTGGACGTATTCCTTTGGTACAGCTCAAGCGGCTGGTGGAACGATATCGAGCAGGGACCGGTCAACGTGATGTCCGACCCTATATCAAGAAAGAAGGAGATGCGCTGGATGAAAAGCCTCGGCGTAAAGGGAATCAAGGTAGATTTCTTCGGAGGAGACAAACAGGAGACCATGAGACACTATGAAGCCATCCTCAGCGATGCTGACGACAACGGACTTATGGTGATATTCCACGGATGTACCCTCCCGAGAGGATGGGAAAGGCTCTATCCTAACTATGTAGGCAGCGAGGCTGTGAGGGCATCAGAAAATCTTGTATTCTCGCAGTACGAATGTGACCAGGAAGCCCAGGCAGCATGTCTCCATCCTTTCATCCGCAACACTGTCGGTTCGATGGAATTCGGAGGATGCTTCTTGAACGAAAGGCTGGACAAGACCAATTCAAGGGGATCCATAAGAAGGACGACTTACGTATTCCAGATAGCTACCTGCGTCCTGTTCCAGAATCCTATACAGAATTTCGCAATCGCCCCGAACAACCTGGAAGATGCTCCTGAGGCATGCCTGGACTTCCTCCGCGAGGTTCCTACCACATGGGACGAGACCAGATTCATAGACGGATACCCGGGAAAACATGCGGTTCTGGCGCGACGAAGCGGCAAGACATGGTACATAGCGGCAATAAATGCATCTGACGATGTAAAGAGCTACAATGTGTGGGAAATGATCGACGAGATGAAGGGCGATGCAGGATGGAAGGTAGCAAAGGACAGCCAGATCCGCATATATGAAGGTGGCAACTCACCTTCTGTACGCACAATAAAGGCAGATGACCTTTACAAGGCTGACATAGAGGTTGCCAGGAATGACGGAACAGTGATAATATTTAAAACAGAATAAGACATGAGCGACATCGCATTGAAACAGGTACATTTCGCAGGAATCACAATGCAGGTTCCGGAAGTGTGGAACCACGAGACAGAGGAATACAACGAAGAAGACGGAACCAAGTCTTACACTCTGAGCATCAGCGCAAAAGGCAGGGACATAAGAAGCATCGACATTAGCTGGGGCATCATTCCGGAAGGAGCTGATGCATATACCGAAGCATGCGCGACATACGAGGAAGTAGTGCGCGAAGAGGACCTGTCCGCAAACGACGAGCCTATCATCTGCTTCGAGTTCCAGAAGCGCGAGGCGTACGGATTCAACGTATGGACAGACGACGGACTCCCATGCTTCTTCTTCTGCGCCGGCATACCTGGAAAGGCGGAGAACCATCTTCTCACTGTCCTGGTAAGCGCTCCGGACAACGAAGAACTTCAGAACCTGATCGACTTTGTAGAAGAGTATCTTTCTGTAGAGTAGTTGGGCAGGATAGAAAACACGGCACTTATCCTTGAAGGAGGAGAGACAATGGACGGATTCATACCACACAGCTTAGACGAAGAAGCGGCCTTCGAGGGAGGGCTGCTCGGCGACGTAAAGGCCGGTTTCCCCTCTCCTGCGGAGAACATACACGAAAAGCTGGACCTCATCAGGCTTCTGGTAAGGCACAGGGCATCGACTTTCTTCTTCAGAGTCGACGGAGTGTCCATGGTCGATTCCGGGATGGATGAGGGCGACATAATCATCGTGGACCGCAGCATTGACCCGTACAACAACTGCAAGGCCGTATGTTATATCGACGGCGAATACACGGTCAAAAGAGTCGAGATCGGCAATGACAGCATCCGTCTTATGCCAGCAAACGAGCACAACGCTGCATACAGGCCGATAGATATAACTCCGGAGAACAATTTCCTCATCTGGGGAGTCGTGACCTGGGTAATCAAGAAGATGTAGATAAGAATGTTCGCCCTTGCCGACTGCAACAATTTCTTCGCTTCCTGCGAGAGGGTCTTCAGACCCGACCTGCAGGGAAAGCCCGTCATCGTGCTTTCAAGCAATGACGGCTGCGCGATAGCACGCAGCAATGAGGCGAAGGCTCTCGGCATAAAGATGGGAGCCCCATACTTCAAGATCAGGAATCTGATCGAGAAGCATGGCGTAGCCGTCTTCTCCGGCAACATGGCTCTATACGGAGACATGTCCCGGAGGGTCAGATGGGTGCTTGAAGAATACGCTCCTTCCGTAGAAGTCTATTCCATAGACGAGGCGTTTCTTGATCTTCGAGGAATGGAACATATTGATTTCGATTCATATGCAAAGGAAATCTCCGCAAGATGCAGGAAGCTGACTTCCATTCCGGTATCTGTAGGAATCGCACCGACAAAGACCTTGGCGAAAATTGCCTCGAAGCTCTGCAAGCAGTACCCGAAACTTCGAGGCGGATGCTACATGCACATGCCTCAGGACATAGAGAAAGTTCTGCGCAAATATCCCATCGAGGACGTCTGGGGCATCGGAAGAAGGTCAGCGGCAAAGCTTCAGGCAAGATACATAAAGACAGCATATGATTTCACCATGCTGCCTGAATCCGCCGTCCGGAAGATTATGGGGATAACAGGCGTCAGGACATGGAAGGAACTTCAGGGCATCCCCTGCATAGAGTTCGAGGACGGTTTCGAAGCCAGGCAGTCCATCTGCGTTTCTCGAAGCTTTTCTTCGGAGATATATGACCTGAAGGAGCTGCAGGAACAGATTGCAAACTTTGCCTCGACAGTTGCCGAAAAGCTGCGCAGACAGAACTCGGTGACAAACGAAATCACCGTCTTTGCCTACACCAACCGATTCAAGGAGAACCTCCCGCAGACCCACGCCAGCGCTTTGGCAACATTTACCACCCCGACTGCGGACCAGAGAAAGATCATCTGCAGCGCGATATCCGCCGCAGAAGAACTCTTCCGCAGCGGATACGGCTACAAGAAGGCCGGAGTAATAGCCACAGGAATAATGGACGAGTGCGAGATGGTCCGTTCACTCTTCGAGGACACCGAAGCGATGGAGCGTGAGCATAAGATAACTTCAGCTCTCGACCTGATAAACAGCACATACGGCGAAGGCACCCTGAAACTGGCGGTCCAGGGAAGCGGCCGCATAAAAAGCATGAGCGAAAACCAATCGCCCCACTACACCACCCGCTGGAGCGACCTCCCAAAGGTATCAATCAAATAACGCCTGATATGGAAACGATTATGGACTTCCTCCGAAAGCTGGAGGCGAACAACAACAAGCAGTGGTTCGACAGCCACAAGAACGAGTATCTTGAGGCTCGTTCGCATTTCTATTCTATCGTGGAGAAGCTGCTGGAAGGTATTTCCGCTTTTGATCCATCGATAAAGGGCATAGGGGTCAATGACTGCACATACCGCATATACAAGGACATGCGATTCTCCAAGGATGGTCTGCCGTACAAGACCCATTTCGGAGCATTTATCGCTCGTGAAGGCCGCAAATCAGGCTACAGCGGATACTATTTTCATATCGGTACCGGTTCTTCGGAAGACTATCCGTGCAGAAGTTTCCTGGCTGCAGGAAACTATTACACGGAACCTAAGGTCCTGAAGATCATCCGCGAAGACATAGAGCTCGGAGGCGGAGACTTCGACAGGATCATCAAGGGACTCCATCCATCCCTGTCGCTGGATCAGGACCAGAAGCTGAAGCGCGCTCCGCTGGGCTTCGACGCAGAGGGTCCGTACATAGAGTACATCAGACTGAAAAACTTTTGCCTTTCCGGAACTTTTGATGACAGAAATCTAGACACAGACCATATATGTGAGGTTTTCAAGAGCGCAAAGCCTTTCCTCGACTATGTCAACAGAGCGATAGAATTTTCAAGGGAAGAGCTCATGTAATGGCGCACAGAAGGGTCATATTCCATATCGACGTAAACTCGGCTTTCCTGAGCTGGACAGCTGTACAGCTCATGCAGGACGGGCATCAGGACATCCGTCTTGTCCCTTCCGTGATATCAGGAGATCCGAACGACAGGCGAAGCATCATTACGGCCGCGTCCATCCCGGCAAAGAAGGCGGGCATTAGGACCGCAGAGCCTGTCAGCATGGCCCTGCGCAAATGTCCCGGCCTGCTGGTGGTAAGGGGCGACTGGGAATGGTATGGCAGATGTTCCAAAGGCTTCATTGAGATATGCCGCAGATACTCCCCTGTCCTGCAGCAGTTTTCCATAGATGAATGTTTCATAGACATGACCATGCGCAACTGGGGCGAAGACCCCGTGGACGTGGCGGTCAGACTTAAGAACGAGATAAGGGAGACCCTCGGATTCACGGTCAATGTCGGCATCGGATCGAACAAACTGCTGGCAAAAATGGCTTCGGAATTCGAGAAGCCGGACAAGGTTCATACATTGTGGCAGGAGGAAGTGCAGGAGAAGATGTGGCCGCTGGATGTACGGGAACTCCTTTGGGTAGGAAAGAAGACCGAAGAGAAGCTGCGGATGTACGGCATCCATACAATCGGCGATCTTGCAGCAAGAAGCGTAGGTTCATTGACACGCCTGGTCGGAAAGAAGTTTGCTCAGCAGCTTCATGAAAATGCCAACGGACGCGATGACTCCCCTGTCGAGACTGAAGTACAGGAAGCAAAGAGTATCAGCGCAGAAAGGACTTTCTCCAATGACATCGGAACAGAGAAGGAAATCGACCGCGCCCTGTTCATTGTGGCATGCATCGTAGCCCACAGGCTCCGCAGGGCGGATTTCCACACATCATGCGTGTCTGTCTTCATCAAATACAGGGACTTTTCCGTGGTGCAGAAGCAGCATCAGATGGCGCACCCTACGAATATAACCGCTGTCATCCTGAACGAAGCGAGAGCCATGGTGAAAGACATATGGGACGGAGAATCCCCTATCCGCCAGGTCGGTCTCGGTGTTTCAAAACTGACCCATGAGAATGCGGTTCAGATGTCTCTGTTCGAGGACCCGCAGCTGGAATACTACCGCGAATGGGACCGCAGATACGACGAGGAGAAGGCTCAGAACGAAGATGCCAGGCTGCTGGCATATGAACGCAAGAAGCAATGACGCTTAATGGCAGTCATGGTGGCTGCAGGCCTCACCGTTGTCCCTGATGTTTCCCGCAAGGTACGATCCAACCAGCTCTTCAACATCTCCGGAACAGCCTCTGACAACCTCTATGCGCTGAGCTTCAAGGACATTCTTAGCACCTTGTCCCATATTGCCCGCCAGCATCACAGCGACTCCCATCTGCTTCAGGACAGGAGCTATTCCGCTCTTGCATCCGCATCCTTCCGGCGAAGCCAGCCTGCTTACGTTCACAACCTTACCATCGATCACGTCAAAAATGGTATAATATGCACAGTGGCCGAAATGGTCGTCCACGTGCCCGTCTCTTGTCGGTACTGCTATCTTCATGGTAAATCGATCAGTTATTTACTTTATTATTTTCCATCTCAAGCGCCAGATTCCATCGGCGTAGGAATGGCTTATTATCTTGAATGTTCCTATTTCAGATGTATTTGACACATGGCTTCCGATACATGCGCATGCATCATAATCCCCTATCCTGACTATCCGGAGAATATCCGATGCATCTTCAGGCAACTTGCTCAGATCCACGATTTCCGCCGCCTTTTCACGAGGCATGAACCCGATCATGACATCCAGGTTCGCAGCGATAGCCTCATTGACTCTGGCTTCGATTTCAGCGACCTGTGCTTCAGACGGTTCGGCATCAAGAATATAGTCACATTTCGATTTCTTTCTTTCAATATGCGCATTCTTCGAACGAGGGCATCCGAACATCCTGACCATAGTCGCATTAAGCAGATGTTCTGCCGTATGTGACGGCTCATGTTCGAGTTTGTTATGCTGGTTCAGTATAGGGCTTTCCATATTATTCATATAGTTTTAGAGTTCAAATATACTCAATATATCATTCCGATGTGATGGAAAGATTCGTTTTATCGCTCTCAATATATGATATTTAGAAGTTTATGCATATATTTGCTCACTGAAATCATCTAATCAATCCAGATAATCCATTTTAACATTACCGGACGGCTGTCAAAGCCTGATGCGGGATAATTGTGTCCCGTCGTGTGCGGAAGCATATAGTTCTTTGACATAGGACAGCCGCTCCGGATGATTGTTCAACCTTTAATCATTGATGTTATTATGGAAAAGAAAAAGTATCAGCTGGTAGCATGGACAAGAAATGTAAAAGGGCAGGATGATCCCGAAATCCGCATGATTCCGTCCCTGCATCATGACATGCAGGAACCGTACTTCAAGGAAATCGGCAGATGTCAGCAGGAGGAACGCCGTTCAGGAGTTCTGGACACGGATCTGGCTTCGAGATTCGTGAAGGCATACGAGGAGAACGCCGGATTCCTTTTCCGCACAGGACATTACGGAGACGGATTGAGGTTCCTTCGCCTCGCAGCCCTCTACTGCATATCTTCCGATGACGATTCATGGGTAATATGGGACACAGACCTCGGCAGTTACATGTACTTCTGCGGCCGGTTAAGGGAAGATTTCCTGCGCATAACCAGGGAGTTCATAGCCCTTGCGGAAAAGTACGGACGCCATGACATCCTCATGGAAAAGGAGTCAAAGGAGCTGCTCGAAGTCTACGCAGGACAGACCAGCGAAGAAAGGGATCTGAACAGGCATCTCAAAAAGATGAGGGCCTGGAAGTAGAATATGACAGCCTGCAGGATTTTTACTATCTTTGCAGGCTGTCGGTATTTATATCGCGAAGCATGATTTACTATGAAACAGACCGAATTGCAGAAGGAAAGCCGGTCCGACGTCAGGACGGCTCCGAAGGAACCGCGCAGATACAGCGTCATGATCCTTAACGACGATTTCACGACTTTTGAATTCGTCATCGAGGTCATGATGATTGTCTTCGGAAAGACGCAGCAGCAGGCGGAGGAGATTGCTGAGGAAACTCACATACGCCAGAAGGCTCTTGTGGGCAGGTACCCGCTTGATATCGCGAAAAGCAAGGTGGCGAAAGCTACCAGAATGGCCCGTTCGGAGGGTTTTCCACTTAAATTTGACATTCAACCAGAATAATATAAATGACTATAAATCAGACACAACAAGTCACAGCAGCATTGGTTGAGGCATATGGCATAGCAACAGAAAAGCGCCATGAATTCCTTACGCCTGAACATCTTCTTGCTGGTTTCCTAAAAGACAAGGACTTTTGGGATGCCTATACGAAATGCGGACGTTCGCAGGAACTTGAAAACGAGTTGTATGACTATCTGAACGACCTTGGTACGGTACCGGAAGGACTGGACCTGAAGATAGATTTTTCAGAACAGCTTCAGGAGCTTTTTGAGACAGCAGGAAAGACTGCTGCATCAGCCATGGTCGATACAGTACAGCTCCATCATGTAATATATTCCTTCTTCCGTCTGGAAGATTCATACTCAAGATATTACATGGAGAAGTCATTAGACTGCAGCGTTCCGGAGTTCCTTAATTCACTTATCGCTATAAGTGATTCGCAGGACGTAGCCCCGGAAGACAGGCTGTCGAAATACTTCACTCCTGTAAAGCCCGAACCCGCCATTGTCGGACGAAAGGAAGAGATGGACAAAGCAATCAGGATACTTTGCAGAAAGCGTAAGAACAATGTTCTGCTTGTAGGAGGCAGAGGCGTCGGAAAGACTACGATTGCCAGAGGCATATCACATCTGATGGAGAGCGGATCAGTTCCAGCAAGACTTAAGGACGATATGCTTATAGAGCTGAACATCAACGCATTATTAAGTGGCACACAATATCGTGGAGACCTGGAAGGCAGAGTACAGGAAATCATGGATGCAGTCATTGACGAAGGCGGACTTACCGTATATATAGACGAACTCAGGTCTCTTGGAGGTGCAGGAAAGATGGATGACAGTTCGAAGGACATCTTGAGCCTGCTGATTCCATACTTCAAGTCAGGCGATGTAAAATTCATTGTATCAGCAACTCCCGAAGATATCAAGAAACTGGAATCGAATAATGCCGGAGTGCTCGGACTCTTCAGGCAGATTGATGTCGAGGAACCGGCGGCAGAAGAAACTGAGGCCATTCTGGGAAGCCTGCGTCCCGGCCTTGAGGAACATCACGGCGTCACCTACGAAGAGGGTACTGCATCCCATGCAGTAAGAAGCAGTCAGAGGTACATGCTCGACAGATGTCTTCCGGACAAGGCGATAGACCTTATGGACGAGGCCGGAGCATATGCACAGGCTAAAGGCCTCGGTGCCGTCAGCATAAAGACCATCGACCTGGCTCTTGCCGACATATGCAAGTCAGATGTGCAGGCAAGCGACGAGGAGATCCGCGACGACCTATTTTGCATGGAGGAACGACTCGGACAGAAGATATATGGCCAGAATGGGGCGATAAAGGCCGTTTCAGAGGCGATCCTGATGTCAAAGGCCGGACTGCTCGACAGCGGCAAGACAATCGGAAATTTCCTGTTTGTAGGCCCTACAGGAGTAGGAAAGACAGAATTGTCAAAGGTACTCGCCCAGCAGCTGCATGTCCCTCTCCACAGATTCGACATGAGCGAATATTCCGAGAAGCATTCGGTCGCGAAGCTCATAGGCTCCCCTGCCGGATATGTAGGCTATGACGACGGAGGCATCCTGACCGATACCATACGCAGGAATCCGTACTGTGTCCTGCTTCTTGACGAAATCGAGAAAGCCCATGAAGACATCTACAACCTGCTGCTCCAGATAATGGACTATGCCGTCATAACGGACAACAAGGGAAGGAAGGCAGACTTCAGGAACGTCGTGCTGATCATGACATCGAACGCCGGTGCCAGATATGCCCACAAGGCAGGCATAGGATTCGACAGGAAGGCAGATGCAGGCTCTGCCATGGCAAAGGAAGTGAAGAACGTATTCGCCCCAGAATTCATCAACAGGCTCACTTCTGTGGTCGTTTTCAACGACATGGACAAGGAAATGGCCCGAATGATTCTGGAAGACAAGATCAGGAAGCTTCAGGAAAGGCTGGATACGAAGAACATAATCCTCGACATCACCGACGATGCATTCGAAAAGCTTCTCAAGGAAGGATTCACGCCGGAATATGGCGCCAGGGAGCTCGAAAGAGTGCTGAATGCACGCGTGACGCCGCTTCTTATGCGCGAGATACTGTTCGGAAGGAAAGAGAATTTCAGGGCAGTGATTACCGCAACAGACGAAGGATACGCATTGTCATGATATTCGACCTGACACATACGGACGATTTTCCGGATCCGCGCTACGGCAACGAAAGCGGATTCTATGCCGTCGGGGGCGATATAACGCCCCAGCGGCTTGCAAAGGCATATCCGATGGGCATATTCCCCTATTATGCCTACAAGCTGGAAAGAATCTGCTGGTGGGCACCTCACAAGAGGTTCGTGATACACCCCTCTGAAATACATGTATCCCATTCGATGAGGAACATGATGAACAAGGGGAAATACCGCTGCTCGATCGGAGAAGCGTTCGACGGAGTCCTTACTGGCTGCGCATGCATAGACGGCAGGATAGACGAGGACAATGCCTGGCTCGGACCAGAACTGATCGACACATGGATGGAACTGCACGAGATGGGCCATGCGCAGAGCGTCGAAGTGTGGGAAGGCGACGACCTCGTCGGAGGTCTGTACGGTTTCACCAGCGGCGGAGCTTTCCTGGGAGACAGCATGTTTTCCGTAGTTCCCAGCGCATCAAAGCTCGCGCTCATTCATCTGGCAAGGCATATGCAGGAGCGTGGCGGAACCTTCATCGACTGCCAGCTGGAAACGCCCCATCTGAAGTCGATGGGAGCAAGATACATATCATACGAGGAGTTCCTGAAAGGGACAGATCCTCGGAATAAAATAGAATGGAAATGACAGATTACCCTAAAGACCCGATGATGCTCTTGAGCTGGGTCAACATGAAGCTCCGGGACTTCTATCCAAGCCTCGAAGACCTGTGTTCAGACATGGAAATTGACCTCGAAGGCCTCGTGAAGAAGCTTTCGGAAGCCGGTTTCGAGTATAATCGTGATTTAAATAAGTTCTGGTAAGTATTTACCGATATCTTATTATAACACAACTAATGAAACGTATTTGTTTTTGTATATAACATTTTTGTTAACCACATGAAAGCACCTAAAATCGGCCTTCTGTCCAAGATTCTGATAGCGATTGCACTAGGCATCGGGCTTGGACTTATCGCACCTGAATGGATCGTAAGACTGTTCCTTACATTCAACGGAATATTCAGCCAATTCCTCGGGTTTGCAATACCCCTTATCATCGTAGGACTCGTAACCCCTGCCATCTCAGACATCGGCTCCGGCGCGGGAAAGATGCTGCTGGTCACCGTCCTTATCGCATACGGATCCACCGTCTTCGCCGGACTATGCTCATACCTGACAGGATCCGCCGTCTTCCCTTCGATGATAAGTCCGGAATCACTTGCAAGCATTGAAGCAGCTGCTGAGCCTCAGCCTTTCTTTACGGTAACCATTCCTCCGCTGATGAATGTGATGACAGCACTTGTCCTTGCCTTCATGCTGGGACTGGGACTTGCCGCCTTGAACGAAAGGAAGACCCTCAAGGATGCATTTCATGATTTTGAACAGGTTGTCATCAAGACCATCAGAACTGCGATCATACCGCTTCTCCCCCTCTACATCTTCGGAATCTTTCTTAACATGACTTATGTAGGACAGGTCTTTGCCATCCTGACAGTCTTCATAAAGATAATCGGAATAATATTCATTATCCACATAGGCATCCTTATCATTCAGTTTGCCATCGCTGGAGGATTTGCACATAAGAATCCATTCAAGCTGCTGTGGACAATGATGCCGGCATATTTCACCGCACTTGGCACACAGTCTTCAGCCGCAACAATTCCTGTCACTCTGGAACAGTCAAGAAAGAACGGAGTGTCCGAGGATGTGGCAGGCTTCGTCATACCGCTCTGCTCTACCATCCACATGTCCGGAAGCACATTGAAGATCGTTGCATGCGCTCTCGCCCTGATGATGATGCAGGGAATGCCGTATGACTTCTGGATGTTCTTCGGATTCATCTGCATGCTGGGAATAACGATGGTAGCAGCTCCTGGAGTCCCTGGAGGCGCAATCATGGCTGCACTCGGTCTGCTGCAGTCGATGCTGGGATTCGATCAGGAGGCGCAGGCGCTGATGATAGCACTTTACATCGCCATGGACAGTTTCGGCACAGCATGCAATGTAACCGGTGACGGAGCCATAGCATTGATAATCGACCGGTTCTTCGGTAAAAAGAATTAACACAGACGGCAGCCGCTTGGCTGCCGTCTGTCATTTCATCCTAATGTCCGTGAATGTGTTCACGCGGGTTGTTGCTGCTTATCTGAACTCCGTTGTGTTCGCCGGTCAGAGTCTTGAGGAATGACTCAATCTTCTCCACTTCCGGCTCAGAGAGCTCGACTCCGCTCTGATACAGAGCCATGTCGCGGACTGCCTCATCCAAAGTATGCCTGGTGCCGTCGTGATAATATGGCCATGTATGTTCCACATTACGAAGTCCAGGAACCTTGAAGCGATGGCGGTCACGCTCCATCTGGGTCTCCTTGAAACGTCCGTTGTCCTCATTGGTCAGCTCCAGTCCTCTGTCGGCGAAATAATGCCTGCGCAGACCCATGAGTTCATATGACTGTCCGCCGAGGTTAGGTCCTACATGGCATGTCGCACAGTCATACTTCTTGAACAGCTCATAACCGGCAAGCTCTTCGGCTGTAATCGCCGAATCGTCGCCGCGAAGCCATTTGTCGAATCTTGAATCCGGAGTTATGAGAGTACGTTCGAACTCCTCGATTGCGTCTGTGATATTTGCTTCTGTGAGCCCATCTGGATATACCTTTCCGAACGCCTTTGCAAACGGCTTGTCCGCTTTCAGCTTTGCGATGATTTCATCAAACGATGTCGATGCCATCTCCACAGGATTGAGAGGAGGTCCGGCCGCCTGGTCAGCCAAAGTCTTTGCACGTCCGTCCCAGAACTGGACGAAATTATACACAGCATTATAGACTGTAGGGGCATTGACTCCTCCGAGCTGGTCGTCTACTCCATGAGAATACTGATTATTGTCCACTCCGGCTGTCTCCAATGCATGACATGTGGCACATGAAACCGTATTGTCGACAGAAAGACGGGTATCATGGAACAATGCGAAGCCAAGAGCAGCCTTTGCCTCATCATACTCCACTTCCGTATCTATAGGACGTACAGGCTCCGCAGCCCTGTCTCCTGCAAGGCCGTCATCATACATCGAAATCCTTTTGTCCCTGATCCATGAGAGGACGACAGCCCTCTTGGCATCGGTAAGGGAACTTCCCCAGTGGACGAGATAATATTTCGGCATAGGCATACGGTCGTCGAGGACCACCTTCTCGATCTTTGCCAGATCGACCGGACTGACCTCACCATCGACAGCAAGAGCATCCATGAAAGGCTCGATGTCGAAGGCACGGTATCCGGAATCGATGTCCTTCATGACAATCTTGCCAGCAATCGGCATCTTTGCGTAGAAAGGAACCTCCGGATCTGCGGAATGGCATGACAGGCAGCCTCCTTCCTCAAAGATTTCCAATACCTGAAGATTATCCGGAAGACCTGCATCAGGAAGCCGGTTCACCAGCCTGTAGACCAAAGTCATTGCGGCAGCTGCCACCAGCAGCATAGGCACGCACCATCTGAAAAGTTTCTTCATAATATCATCTGTTATAAACATGAATGCTGTCCTGGGCTGACGGGAGATAGTTAACACCCCACCAGCACATCTGCAGGCACATGAACGAGAAGATCAGCAGAAGACATAAGGTCCGCTGCGAGGCTCTTCCCATAATCCTCAGATGTATGTACAAGATATAGCAGAGCCAGGTCACAAGAGCCCATGTCTCCTTCGGGTCCCAGCTCCAGTAATGTCCCCATGCCTCTTTGGCCCATATCGCTCCGGAAAGCATTCCGAATGTAAGGAATGCTGTGCCGATATATACCAGAGTATCAGCCGCCTGCAGCATGTCCTTGCCCTTCTTGAAGAGACCGAAGACAGCGATCAGGAAGGCGCACCCCAGAAGAGAATATGAGAACATATATACGGTCACATGCGGAATGAACCAGGGGCTCTGCAATGCAGGCATGAGCGACTGGTCGTGAATCTCCGGCTTCAGGATGTTTATCACGATGAATACCGTAGCCAGCACGGTGGAGAACGAAAGGATCCACTTGTAGCGCCACCTGACATATGTGAACAGACCGGAAATCAAGGCAAAGAAGGAATACCATAGCCGCGTCTCCCCCATCGTCTTCAAAGGCGGACGCTCAAGGCTGATCCACAGAAGCACGATGAAAGCCACCATGACGGACACTGCCATTGAAGTGGAGGCGATCGCCCAGCTTCTGCGGCGGCGATATTTGAGCGACGACACCGACCAGTGGTCGTTGGCGCCGAGCGCAGCGACGGCGCCGCAGGCTGAAAGCAGCACAGCGGCTATTCCGAACCATATGAAAATATCCCACATCATATCACTCTACCTGTCTGTTTCTTCTGTCAGGTCCTCCTATAAATAGCAGGAATGCACCTGAAAGCATCAGAACGATTCCAGCCAGCGCTCCATAACGCCAAGGTTCCCTCACTATCTGAAGAATGCAATATTCTTCTGCATACGTATCATATCCTGAAAGGTACATGTCTTCGCCAAATCTTATCGGGTACGGATGGTTGACACGCAGCGTAACCTTTTCATCTCCGACAGAAAGCTGCGCACGATAGTCGGAAGGCATGCCGTCGCTTCCGAACGAGACATTGAAGTCATCCAGCACCAGACTGTATTTCAGCCAGCTGATCCGCCCATCTTCAGTAATTGCCTCCGATACTTCCGTTCCTTTGAAAAGCTTCACCATCTTCGTTTCAGTCTCAGGGGCACCCCAGAATGCAGAGCCGATTGCAAGCAACAGTCCGACATGGAGCATAAGGAAACGCCATCTGACAGCGCCCAGGCGCGCGCCGGTAGCCGTAGGCCGGCGCCATCCGCGCAGGATCACATAGGCCAGAACGGTCTGGAAATACAGAAGAAATGCGACGAACGGCCATGTTCCTGTCAGCCATCTGAATCCTGTTATCCCGACTGTCAGACAGAAGGCAAGAAACAGCCCTATGGCAAGGTATGTCGCCCCTGGAGAAAGCATGAATCTGACAAATCCGGATTTGGGTCTGGCTTTCCACAAACCGATGACGACACCTGCCCACAATATTAATAAAAGAATGTTTACAGGGAAGGAAAAGAGAGAGACAGGGAAATCACCTGCCATAAGCTGAATGGCAAGAGACAAGCCTAGATATAAGAAAATCAATATATAAGCCATATCCTCATAGTCTGGTCCGCTTACAAACTTACACAAAATCGCTGGAATAATCAACTGAAATCGGAATAATAGTGCATCTTGCACTGATAATAAACGCATTACGCTGAAAACCTCGGAAATACGGGAAATGGCAATTTAGCAAAGAAACGCAAGGTAATGAAATAGAACGGTTGCCTAATC
>JAFQAT010000036.1 GCA_017399865.1 Bacteroidales bacterium
ACAACATGAAAAGACAATATCTTTATCCGCAGAATATGCGAACTGAAGCCAAGCTCTGGTTTTGGGGATTGAAGGATATCATCATCCTTGCTATCGCCCTTACCATCTCGGTAGTATCATGGGCGAAGCTCGGCTTCGTCCTACCTGCGGCTCTTACTCTGGTTTACGGAGTTCTGTCAATGCGCCTTGATGAAAACTCGGTGCTTGACTTTATCAAAAGAGCCGCAAGGTTCTTTATAACCACACAACAGTATTTCGAATGGAAGGAGTCAAGACATGGCAAATAAAAAAATGTCAACCGCCGAGCTCGTCGGAATCAGCCATTTCAGCAGAAATGGACTTATGACCCAGCGATACGGTGAGGTGGTTTATTTCATCGTTCAGCCCACCAACATCTCGGTGCTGTCCGAAACCAGTATCGCTATCAAGATCAACCACTTGATGCAGTTGCTGTCCCAGCAACCCGACATCGAGATCATCTGCTCCGATGCCCGTGAAAACTTTGAGTTCAACAAACTCGCACTGGCGAGAAAGGCTGAAAAGGAAGACAACCTCAAGGTGCAGTTACTCCTCCGTCGAGATATGAAATTCCTCGATGACATTCAGCTTCAGATGTCCACCGCCCGTGAGTTTATGTTCGCATACAGACTCACGCATGAGAGCGAGGACGGCGCCTTGGCAACGCTGAACCGAATCGAGAAGCACATCTCCGACCAAGGATTCGAGGTCAAACGTGCAAACAAAGAAGACATCAAGAGATTCCTCTCTCGATATTTCGGCCACATGGTCGAGGACAGCATCGATGATGTGGACGGCGAGAGAATGATCAAAAAGTGGATCATCCCCGATTAAAGCAGAAAGGAAATAACCAATGGCAAAGAAAGATAAACTCCCATCTGACGTGGTTTCAAGCGAAGCCTATGTGAAAGACTTCTTCGATATGGTAACCCCGTCAACCATCAAATTCAACGTCGATCACTTTGTTTGTGGCGACAGCTTCCGTTGCGTTTGGGCAATCAAGGAATATCCGCCCAACACCACGGATCAGGCAATCCTTTCTCGCTTCGGGGATAAGGAAGCCGTAACCCTTCACATGTACACCCGTTTCGTGGACGGTCTCGAACAGCGAAAGATCCTGCAGAACGCAAGCCGTAAGAACAAGATGCTGGCGAACTCCAACGACCTTGAAGATTCGGTCATGGGCGAAGGTAACCTCTACGATGTAGTCGAGCTCATGAACGACCTTCGCCGTAACCGTGAACCTCTTCTGCATTGCGCCGTCTTCGTAGAACTCTCCGCAAACAGCCTTGACAAGCTCAAGGAACTGCAAGCAGACATCTCGATGGAGATGACGCGAGAAAAGCTCTCTGTGGACAGACTCACCCTCCGACAGAAGGAAGGATTCATAGCTTGTATGCCGTGCGGTCACAACGTATTCGGTACACAGTTTGAACGAGTCCTTCCTGCATCGGCTGTCGCAAACTGCTACCCGTTCAACTATTCGGGTAAGACGGATCCCCACGGATTCTATCTCGGCAGAGATAAGTTCGGCACAAACATCATCGTGGACTTTGACCGCAGAAGTGATGATAAGACGAACTCCAACATTCTCATCATCGGTAACTCCGGACAGGGTAAGTCGTATCTTCTCAAGCTCATTCTTACCAACACGAGAATGTCCGGCAAATCCGTCCTCTGCCTTGACGCGGAACAGGAGTATAAGGATCTGACAAACAACCTCGGAGGTTGCTACGTTGACCTCATGAGTGGCCAGTATATCATCAATCCTCTTGAACCCAAGGAGTGGTCGGACAACGCCGATGATGTGGATGACGATGCACCCGAAGCATTCCGCAAGGCAACTCGCCTCTCCCAGCACATCTCCTACCTCAAGGACTTCTTCCGAGTCTACAAGGATTTCAATGACGCTCAGATCGATGCACTTGAAATCCTTCTGACAAGACTCTACGGCAAGTTCGGCATTCATGATAACACCGACTATGACAAGCTCAAAGCCGAGGACTATCCCATCATGGCTGACCTGTACTCCATCGTAGAGGATGAGTATATGAAGTACGAGAAAGGCACGAAGTCTCTCTTCACCGAAGACCTCCTACGTGAACTCTGCCTTGGACTCAACTCCATGTGCGTAGGTGCTGAAAGCAAATTCTTTAACGGACACACCAACATCAGCGATGACAAATTCATCTGCTTTGGCGTTAAGGGTTTGATGGATGCCAACAATAAGCTCAAGGATGCCATGCTGTTCAACATCCTCTCGTATATGAACCACAAGCTTCTCACGAAAGGACACACCGCAGCCT
>JAFQAT010000037.1 GCA_017399865.1 Bacteroidales bacterium
CAATAAAGCAATCAACCACCTTGGTCGCAAGAGCGGACACCGCAAGGCTCTCCTCGCTAACATGGCTGCTTCTCTTATCCTTCACAAGAGAATCCAGACAACTGTAGCAAAGGCAAAGGCTCTCCAGACATATGTCGAGCCGCTCATCACCAAGTCAAAAGACGATTCGACTCACTCACGTCGTGTCGTATTCAGCTACCTCAAGAGCAAGGAGGCTGTTTCAGAACTCTTCCGTACAGTTGCTCCGAAGATCGCTGACCGTCCAGGCGGATACACTCGCGTGTTGAAGACTGGTTTCCGTCAGGGTGACGGTGCTGACATGGCTCTCATCGAGCTCGTTGACTTCAACGAGGCAGCTCTTGCAGCAGCTCCTAAGAAGGCTGCAAAGAAGACTACCCGTCGTAGCTCAAAGAAGGCTGTTGAGGCTGCTCCTGCTGCAGAGGTCGAGACACCTGCAGCTGAGTAATCAGACAGAATCAAAGCGGCTTTTGCCGCACATGATAAAAGACTCCGGGACCGCAAGGTCGCCGGAGTCTTTTGGTCTGCGGCACAGACTACTGGTTTTCTTTTGTCTGCTTCTTGTATTGGCTTGGAGTCAGACCTGTGGCGTTCTTGAAGGCAGTGCTGAAATAGCTCTGGCTGGCAAATCCGGTGAGATCCGAGATTTCGGCAATCGTAAGTCCTGTGGTCTCCATCAGTGTTTTTGCCCTTTCCAGCCTGATGCGTGTGATATACTCCTTGGTGCCTGAACCCGTTATTGCCTTCATCTTGTTGAATAGCGAAGCCCTGCTTACTCCCAGCTCCTTGCATATGAGCTGCTGGTCAAGATATGGGTCGCTTATGTGTTCTGCAATCACAGCATTCAGCTTCAGAATGAAGCCTTCTTCTGATGAGCCATATCCGGCTGTTGTTTCCTTTTCGCTTCCAAGGTATCTTTTGCGGATATTCTCCTTGCGTCTGAGAAGATTGCGAATCAGTTCCACCAGGGTTTCCGTCTCGAACGGTTTGGCCATATACGCATCAGCACCGACCTTGTATGAGTCACTCTGACTCTGCTCCTCGCCTCTGGCCGTGAGAAGGATGATAGGGATGTGGATAAATCGTTCATCCGTCTTCATCCGGCTGCAGAGTGTGTATCCGTCTCCGTCAGGCATGTTTACGTCGCTTACTATTATATCCGGCATATATCCGCCTTCGAGTATTTCAAAGACCTTTTCTCCTCCTTCTGCGGTCATTATTTCCGCGAAGTCAGCGTTCATTGACTCCCGGAGGAAGTCGAGCAGGTCCGGGTTGTCATCTACGAGCAGTACCTTCTTGTCGACAGTGCTGAACGAAACTCCATCCGGAATATTTGTCCGGTCAGCAGGATTATAGCCTATGAGTTCGTTCAGATATGCCTTTGCAGGTACAATCTCGTTTTTCCTGTTTCCGATGACAGGAATCTCCCACCAGAATGTCGCTCCTCTGTCGGCATTGTCTTCAGCTCCGATCCGTCCGCCATGAAGTTCGATGAGTATCTTTGAATATGACAGACCTATGCCGCTTCCGTACTGCTCATTCTTGCTTTGGTAGAAGCGTGTGAAAAGCTTGTCGGTATCGATGCCATGCAGACCGGGACCCTGATCTGAAATGCTGGTCCTGACCATGCCGTCATCAGTCAGAGATGTCCTGATGGTGATCGTATCTGATGCACCGCTGTGTTTGACGGCATTCATAAGTATGTTGGTGAGTACTGTCTCGCACTTCGTCTTGTCGAACTCGGACTCGGTGACGTCAGGTGACAGTTCGGTGACTATTTCAATGCCTTCTGCATGTTCCTCACTTATGATGTCTTCTATCGAATCCTTCAACCAGCTGTTGAAATCTGTCCTTTCCAGCTTCAGACTGTTCTTGCCGACTTCCATCTTTCTGAGATCAAGGACCATATTGAGAAGGTCCCGCATCCTTCGTGACTGCCTGTATATCCTGCTCAGGACCGGGTAATGGCTGTCTTCCGTGTCCATCGCTCCGAGGATACGTTTCATAGGTGCCATTATCAGGGTCAGAGGTGTCCTCAGCTCATGGCTTATGTTGATCAGGAACTGCACTTTTTCTTCATATATTTTTTGTTCCTGCTCCTTCATGGCCAGTTTGAGTCTGTTGCTGCGTCTGCGGGTCACCGTGGTATGGATTGAAAATGCCGTGGCGGAAACGATAAGAAGTACTGTCATGATGAACCATCCGGAGAAATACCATGGCTGCGGAATCCTCAGGGTCATCAGACTTACAGGTTCGCACCATTCTCCGCTGCGTCTTGTGCATGAGACCATGATTTCATGTCTGCCCGGCTTGTTCAGCTGCTGAAGAAGCAGTACGGGTGACTTGCTTTCATATACGGAACCCATATCCGGTATCAGAAACCTGTATACCTTTTCTCTGAATATGTCCTTTTCCTGAGATGATACGCTGATTTCAATCCTTTTGCTGTTTCTTGGAATCCTGCATGTTCCGTCGCTGTCCGGACTGACTTCTTCATTGTCTACGGACAGACCGTACAGCTTTAGAGAAGGTTCATCCATGGTGTCTATCAGATAATCGTTGTCGATCCTGAGCAGGCCCTGTACTCCTCCCAGATACACATCCCCTTCCCTTGATACCAGATGCGGCTTGCTCAGATATTCGTTTGATGCAGCTCCGTCCGATTCTCCGAAAAGTGTGAAGCTGTCAGAATCCTTGAGGTATGCATAAAGACCGTTGTCTGTACCTACCCATACCCTTGACCTTCCGTCGCATGCCACCGATGCAGCCGTATTCAGGAGAGTCGTGCGTACATGGGAGAATGTCCCGTCCTTCGTGTCGAAACGGCATAGACCTTCGTCGGTCGCAAGCCATATGATACCTTCAGCGTCGAGATGTCCGCAATTGATCATATGCTTGTTCGTGTGGCCTTTTCTGAGAATCCGGGATTCTCCGTTGGGGAGGAGGTAGATGTTATAGTAGTCATGCAGCCATAAACCCTCATCGGAACGGCTTATGGTCATCAGATTGCCGTTGGATTGCTCTCCAATGTCGAATCCTATCATGGTGCATCGGCCCGTCGTCTTGTCAAGCCGACGGATCGTATTGCTTATCAGCAGCAGACTCCCGTCTGCCCCGTTGGACAGGTTGAGGCTTCTTCCGGCATACTTCAGCAGATAGTTTATGTCCGGATCGTCTATGTGAAGAGGACGTATCTTGCCCGATTGCTTGTCAAACAGCCATATTCTGTCGGCATAGACCGATAGGGCAAGTTCGCTGTCGGAATATGAAGCTATTGAAACAACCTTTGTCTTCAGAGTCGAAGGATAGTGGGTGAATGTTCCTTCTTCAGGATCGAACCTGTTCAGGCCTTCGCCGTCCGTACCTATCCAGATGTCTTTTGACCTGCCGTCCTGATGCAGGCACAGGACGGTAGGGTTGCTGAGTCCCGTGTCCAGTCCTATATGGCTGTCTGAATATGTGTTCATTCCGCTTTGGCTTATTCTGATGAGTCCTTCGCGGATACTGCCGGCCCAGATGTTGCCGTAATCGTCAGTGTAGAGGCTCTTTATCGAGTGGGCGGGAAGAGAAGACGGGTCGCCGGCGACATGTGACAGCACCCTGATGTCTCCTGAATCAGGATTGATTATGTTGATTCCTCCTCCGTCGGTTCCTGCCCAGATTGAAGCATCATGTTCAGTCATGCATAGCACGACGTCGTTGCTGAGGTCCGAATCCGAAGTACTGTATCTTCTTATCAGTCTGCCGTCCTTTTCAAAGACGCCGATGCCGTTGTTGTAGAATGAAATCCATATCCATCCTCTGCTGTCGATGAGTATGGCGGTTATTTCATTGAACAGTGAGAAAGGAGCCTTCCTTACCTCTCCTGTTTCAGTGTCCATGAGTACAAGTCCGTTGTGCGAGCCGCACAACAGCGTGTGACTGTCCATCATGACTATGTTGTTTATGAGGAAGGCCGGATATTCGTCAAGCACATTGAACAGGGTGAGGGATGAATCCGAGAAGGTATACCTGTATATTTTCCGGTTGCTTCCGAACCATATGCCGTCGTCGTCCTGACACATGCTCTGGAACGGGTATCCTTCGCTTTCATCTCCTTCCGGTCTGACAATCTGAAAATGTTTTCCGCTCTTTCTTATGGGCCATCTGTTGGTGAGGATCCATAGATCGCCGTTTCTGTCAGTTTCAGTCCTGAAGACGCGGCGTCCGGTAAAGACCGAGTCCTGGTGGCTGTGGAGTATATGACCGTTGAAACTGTAAAGCCCGTTAGGCGTACCCACCCATACGTCTCCATCCTTTTCCTTATAGATGGAGTTTACTGTCGAGGTCAGTCCCTCTTTCTTGGATATGCTGGTGTATATGTACTTCTCCTGTGCAGATATTACTGAAGCGATAAGGAAGAGAAGGACACTAGAGAGAATGGTCTTGTTCATGGTTATCAATCAGGGTTGGATACAAAGATACTAAATATGGCCAATGTTTTCAAAAATGTCTAAGAATCTTTAAAATACCGCTTTTCAGAGGCTGTAATAGACAAAATATGAAACTTAATGGTTAAATTTGAATCAGCACAATTACAAGCCAACTTAACTTTGCATCGGGAAATAAAACCGGGAAAACATGAAAAAGTATTCATTTGCCATCTTTTTGATTCTTACATGTGCATGTGCGGTCTTTGCGCAGACGCATCCTGAGGACTCCCTTGTTCTGGAGGAGTCTGTCGTTATCGGAATGGGTACCCAGAAGAGAGGATCCATTACGGCTTCGGTATCTATGGTTTCCTCTGAGAAAGTGGCGTACAGACCTGTTACCGATATTACAAGCGCATTGCAGGGAAACGTGGTCGGGCTGACAATTTCTTCCGATGCGGTTGCTTCTGGAGTGGGAGGCGAACCGGGAGCCGGAATTGATTTCAAGATCAGGGGAACCGGTTCTATAAATGGAGGAGGTCCATATGTCCTTGTCGATGGAGTGGAACAGAGTCTCGGGAACATCAATCCGGCAGATATTGAAAGCATAACCGTGCTTAAGGACGCTTCTGCATCTGCGGTCTATGGCGCCAGGGCTGCCTATGGTGTGGTTCTGGTGACGACCAGAAGTGGGGAGGACAGCGATGATCCGATGGTGAGCTACAGCGGCTCAATAGGCTTCAGTACTCCCGTAAGTATGCCTGAGATGATGTCTTCTCTCGAATTTGCGGATCACATGAACATGATGAGGGAGAATTCCGGCAAGGCACCTCTTTTCAGTCCATCGGCTATAGAGAAGATCAAGGCCTTTGCGGAAGATCCGTATTCGGAGGATCATCCCGGAGTCGAACCGAATTCTTCAAAAGACGGCTGGGCTTCGGCTTATGGCAGCCAATACGCCGATACCGACTGGTTCGACTATTATTTCAAGGATTACTCCATGCGTCATGCCCATAATCTCAGCGTGTCGGGAGGCTCGCGGAAGATAAGGTATTATGTGGGAGCCGGCTATGTCCGTCAGGGAGGTCTTATTGACCACGTGGAGGACGAACTTGACAAATACACGGTAAACATGAAATTCTCCTTTCTTGCAAAGGCGTGGCTCAGATTCAACCTGAGCAACAATCTTTCCGTTACAGACATAGCGCGCCCTATGGCTGACCAGACGATCTTCTATGCCCAGATTTCCGATAAATATCCGACCCAGGCAACAGTTCTCCCCGTCGGCGGCCTGTATGATATCCCTTCATGGAATGAAGTGATGTATCTTAAGGAAACAGATTTTGACCGTATTGAGGTATCTGATGCAGTTTCTTTTTCAGTTACGGCGACTCCTGTCGAGGGGCTGGATGTGACAGCGGAAATGAGAGGACGTCTTGATGTGCAGAACAGCACCTTCAGGATGGGTGTACCGAAGACCACTCTTCCCGGAGGACGGATTGTGGCTACATCCGGCAGCAGGCAGGGCTATCGGTATCCCGGCATACACTGGAAGAACATGAGTTTCGGATCATATACACGCGGACATGTATTCAATTATTATCTCTCCCCAAGTGTCAATGCGTCATATCAGGCCGTATCCGAGACTCATTTCTTCAAGGTCATGGCAGGATTTCAGGCGGAACTTCAGGAAAACTCCGGCGGCTATGCATACAAGGACGGTATGCTCAGCGAAGAAGTGTTTTCATTCGACAATGCAGACGGAAGACTGATCGCTGATGAAAGCCGGGACCATTGGTCGACTATGGGATTCTTTGCAAGGGCAAACTGGAACTGGAAGGAAATGGTCTTCGCTGAAATAAGCGGGCGCGCCGACGGGTCATCAAGATTTGCTCCCGGCAGCAGATGGGGCCTTTTCCCTTCTGCATCGGTAGGATATGATCTTGCAGCTACAGAAATCTTCCGGGAATCAGCAGCCCCGTTCAGCCAGCTCAAGATCCGCCTTTCGTATGGACGCCTTGGAAATCAGAACGGTGCGGGACTGTATGAATATCTTGGACTGATGAATGTCAGTTCTTCGTCTCCCGGTGCGTGGCTTCTTCCTGGAGCAACGCAGGAGGCTGTCACGGGGGCTGTGGCATTTGCGCCTTCCATGATAAGTCCGCACATCACATGGGAAAAGGTTGACAATGCGGATATCGGGCTTGATGTTCTGGCCTTCGGCAATAGGATGAGCCTTGTCTTCGATGCGTACCAGCGTGTTACCAGGGATATGCTCGGTCCGGCAGAGGCTATCCCGTCTTTCAGCGGAATAGCGGCTCAGGACAGGGCAAGGACCAATAATGCGACACTGCGTAACCGTGGCTGGGAACTTTCGTTAAGCTGGACCGACAGGTTTTCGGGTGGGTTCAGATACCGTGTGGGATTCAATGTCTTCGATTATAGGGCCAAGGTTACCGCATACAGCAATCCTGAAGGTGTGATATCCAACAATCATACGGGGCTGGAGGCGAACAAGGGTTATTATGCAGGAATGGATATCGGTGAGATATGGGGCTACAAGGCTGACAGGCTGTTTGAGTCGGATGAAGAGGCTGCTCTCTATCCTGTGGACCTGAGTTTCTTCAAGGCCAGAGACCTTTGGAAGGCAGGAGATCTCATGTACGAAGATGTGGATGGAGATGGTGCTGTAAATCCGGGGAAAGGCACTGTTGAGGACCATGGCGATCTGGTGGTGATTGGCAATGCGACCCCTCGCTTCTCGTTTGGAATCAATCTTTCTGCCGGCTACAAGGGTCTGGAAGTAACAGCTCTTTTACAAGGCGTCGGAAAACGGGATTTCCCGATGGCCGGAAGCACATATCTGTTCGGAGGACGCAACTATTTCAAGGATCATCTGGACAGGTTCTCTCCAGAAAATCCTTCAGGATGGCTTCCGCGCCTGACGGACGGAACAGGTTCCGGTGATCTGGACTGGAAGGTCAATACAGGGTACAATACCTCCAGATATCTGCTGAATGGAGCATATATGAGGCTGAAGAATCTCATGGTGTCGTATTCGTTCGGCGGGAAGGTTCTGGGAAAACTGCGCCTCAGGGATCTGAAGGTATATGTTTCATGCGACAACCTGCTTACTCTGGATGCGCTTCCCGGGGCCTTTGATCCCGAAACGATGAATATTGTGAGCACATGGGCAGGGGGCAGTCTGAGTGCCGCTCCCGGTCTGACATCTGCCTTGTCACAGAACGGCAACGGAAAAGTCTATCCTCTTTCGAGGACTATGGTCATGGGTGTGGAAATAAAATTCTGAATGAGATGAAGATAAAGTCAATGATAATATCAGCAGCTGCTCTGGTCATTGCCGGCTGCTCCGGTTTTCTGAATCAGCTTCCATTGGATTCTCCATCAAGCGATACCTTCCTCTCATCGGAGAGTCAGGTGCTGAGCTATGTAAACGGCCTTTATGCTGCCTTGCCTTCTCTTGGCCAGTACGGCTGCGGAGTACGTTCTATTGAGAAGAACAGCGACAACATCATATCGGAAAAATACGATCCCAGGATAAACGGTGAACTTACTGCTTTCGGAGGAGAGTCGGACTGGTCTGCCGCTTATCAGAATCTCAGGGACATCAACTTCTTCTTCCATTATTATCAGGTACCTCAGGAAGCGGAGAACGATGATCTGAGGTCATTATGCGCCGAAGTGCATTTCCTGCGTGCATGGTGGCATTTCACCCTGCTGAAGAAATTCGGAAACGTGCCTGTGATGGATGGTTTCTGGGATGGAAATGCGACGCTGGAGGGACTTCAGATACCGGCAACCCCAAGAAAGGATGTGGCTCTCTTCATTCTTGAAGATCTTGAAAAAGCTGCAGACGGTCTTCATGGGCGAAACCGTCATTCCGGTCTGAGGATATGCAGGGAGGCAGCTCTTGCCATGGCTATGAATGTCGCCCTGTATGAGGGTTCATGGGAGAAGTACCACGCAGCCGGAATCTTTGCCGCCGAAGACGCCGATCCCGGTCTCTTCTTCAGGAAGGTTCTTGAATATGGTGATGCCCTCTTTGAGATCATGCCTGTGTCCGAAGGACTCAACACTGTCGCAAACGACCCGTTCGGTGCTCTTGACGGAGGAGACGCCTATGCCCATCTTTTCAACCAGAAAGACCTTTCTGCCGTCCCTGAGGCACTTTTCTGGAAGAAATATGACTTGTCACAGGGTCTGCAGCACAGTCTGACTGTTCTTCTTGGGGCAGGCGTCGTGGATAACGAAGCGGCGGCAGGCATCTCAAAGTCACTGGTGGACAGCTATCTCTATGCTGACGGCTCGTTCATAGACCCCGACGACAGAGCATTCAAGGATTTCAACGAGACTTTCAACGGACGTGACCTGCGTCTTCGCGAGACAGTAATGTCTACAGGTCGCAAGTTCCGCTCAAGTACGATAAGCCGTCCTATGAAGGTGGACGTATATGACCCGCAAGGGAATGTCAATCCACCTCGTTTAAGCGGCGACGGCAACACCAGGAATCTGACAGGGTACCATACGGCCTTGGGTGTCGATACCACTTATGTAAGCTCTTCATTCTGGGATACAGGACTTGTCATCATCCGATATCCGGAGGCTCTCCTGGCCTATGCGGAAGCGGCAGAAGAGCTGGGCGTCTGCACAGATGAAATCCTGAACATTACCATCAGACCTTTGAGGGAGAGGGCAGGAACTGCCTGGAAGGTACCTGAGAAGGACCCCGCATTCCCGGATCATGGGTATCCTTTGTCGCCAAACATGCAGGAGATAAGGCGCGAACGCAGGTGTGAACTTGCCCTTCAAGGCTTCAGGCTTGACGATATCCTGCGCTGGAAGGGACACAGGCTTCTGGAAGGACAGAGAGGAAGAGGCGCCTATCTGGGTGAGGACGGCATCCTTTACAGGTCCTTCAACATGGATGACCCTCAGGTCAGGGAAACTATCGGGATGATTCCCGTGGATGAAGAAGGCTGGATCGATCCTCTCAGGGACAAACTACCTTCGGGATACGGTTTTGTCCCTGACAGAGATTATCTCATGCCGGTCCCTCCGGAAGATGTCAACCTCAATAAGGAACTTGTTCAGAACCCTGGATGGTAGAGAGTTATGAAAAGGACAATAATATTGATATTCCTGCTTTGCGGCCCTCTTCTTTCAGGACAGGACTACCGGCTCGTATGGGAGGACAGTTTCAGAGGAAGTGAACCGGATACCGCAAAGTGGTCGCCGATAACGAGAGGGCCGGCAGACTGGCGGAGATACATGTCTGCCGATAAGGCCCTGAGGTATCTGGAAAATGACTGCCTGGTGTTGAGGGCAGTCGTCAATGACGGTGTCGATCCGTCGGATACTGCGAGGTTCCTGACGGGAGGCGTATATACGAAGGGACGTTTTTCTCTGACATACGGCAAGGTCGAGGTCTGTGCCCGGATGCAGTCCGGCGAGAGCGTGTGGCCGGCGATATGGATGCTTCCGGAAGGAAGAGAATGGCCTTTCGGCGGAGAGATAGACATAATGGAACATCTCAACAACGATAATTTCATATACCAGACAGTCCATTCGTATCACACTCATGTGCTTGGACGAAAGACCGATCCTCCCCACTCGGTCAGAGTCCCGGCAGATGTCGGAGAATTCAATGTATATGGAGTGGAGATTCTTCCGGACAGGATAGTCTTTTCAATAAACGGAAATGCTACGATGACGTACCCTCGTCTTTCCCCCGACGGGTTTTCTTCGGAATCGCAATATCCTTTCGGATCACCGTTCTATATTCTGCTGGACATGCAGATAGGAGGCTCGTGGGTCGGACCTCCGGATGCATCTGACCTGCCTGTGGAAATGCATGTGGACTGGATAAAGGTGTATACCTTGGATAATATCAATAAAAACGGACAATAAAATGGATAAGACACGGATTTATATATATATGGCATTACTGACCTCTATGATGTCGTTCTGCTCTTGCAATGACAGATGCCGGAAGTCAGAAACAAGAACAAGGCTTCAGCTTGAATATGCGGACCCGAGGCAGGCAGATGCTACAGGTCTGCGCTTCAATCATGAAGAGGAAAAGGATGAGAAGGAGCTGGCATATGAAAGGCTTGCCGAAGAATGGAACAGGAATCTCATACTTGGACAGAGACCGTACAACGGGTATGATTCCGGAATGTTACCAGATCACATGAAATAGTAACAAATAATGATAAATCTCCTTGTAAATCTCAAAATATTAAATAAATTTGTCGGAAAGGACTGAAAATTCATATTAACCGTTAACCATATGACAAATTTATTCTATCTAGTACCTGCAGCAGCGGTAGTCGCGTTGCTTTTCGCATGGCTGTTTTTCCGACAGATGATGAAGGAAAGCGAGGGAAACGCTACGATGAAGCAGATCGCTAAATTCGTTAGGGAAGGAGCGATGGCTTATCTGAAACAGCAGTATAAGGTCGTTATAATAGTCTTCGTGATCCTTGCTGTGCTGTTTTCTTTGCTCGCAGTCCTCGGAGTGCAGAACAGCTGGGTGCCGTTCGCATTCCTTACCGGAGGATTCTTCTCCGGCCTTGCAGGCTTTGTCGGCATGAAGACAGCAACATACGCATCTGCCCGTACTGCAAATGCCGCCCAGAGGTCTCTTAACTCAGGCCTTAAGGTAGCTTTCCGAAGCGGTGCTGTGATGGGTCTTACAGTTGTCGGTCTCGGACTCCTTGATATCGCCCTCTGGTGGATCATCCTCAATGCCTTCGTTGACATCGAAGGAACCCAGAAGCTTGTGTTCATCACTACGACCATGCTTACATTCGGTATGGGAGCCTCTACACAGGCCCTTTTCGCACGTGTAGGCGGAGGTATATATACAAAGGCTGCCGACGTGGGCGCAGACCTTGTAGGAAAGGTAGAAGCGGGCATTCCTGAAGACGACCCTCGCAATCCTGCAACGATTGCGGACAATGTGGGCGACAACGTCGGTGACGTCGCCGGTATGGGCGCAGACCTCTATGAATCATACTGCGGCTCCATCCTTGCGACAATGGCCCTCGGCGCTGCCGCATTCAGCGGCATAGGCGTCGACGCGCAGATGAAGGCCATCCTGGCCCCTATGATCATTGCATCGATAGGTGTGGCTCTGTCCATCCTCGGAATCTATGTCGTTCGCACGAAGGAAGGGGCAGGAATGGACGAGCTCCTCAAGTCTCTCGGCCGCGGAACAAACCTCAGCTCGATCCTTATCGCAGTCGCGACGTTCGGCATCATGTACATGCTCAAGATCGACAACTGGTGGGGCCTGTCGCTTTCTGTGATCGTTGGCCTATTTGCCGGTGTCATCATAGGTCAGGCTACAGAATACTATACCTCACATTCATATAAGCCTACACAGAAGCTTGCAGAAGCCGGACAGACCGGACCCGCTACAGTGATCATCTCCGGAGTCGGCCTTGGAATGCTCTCGACTGCAATCCCGGTAATCACCATCGCAGTCGCCATTCTTCTCGCATACCTCTGCGCCAACGGATTCGACCTTTCGTTCTCTGCAGAGAGCCTCAGCACCGGCCTTTACGGCATCGGAATCGCTGCTGTCGGCATGCTCTCGACCCTCGGAATAACCCTCGCGACCGACGCATACGGACCGATCGCCGACAACGCCGGAGGAAATGCGCAGATGAGCGAACTCGATCCTGAAGTGCGCAAGCGCACAGACGTTCTCGATGCTCTCGGAAACACGACTGCAGCAACAGGAAAGGGTTTCGCAATCGGTTCCGCTGCCCTCACAGGACTTGCCCTTTTAGCCTCATATATCGAAGAGATAAAGATAGGTCTTACACATCTTGGAAAGCAGATCACGAATGTATCAGGCGAACTCATCGATGCAGCACAGGCTACGATTCCGGACATAATGGCGTACTACCATGTAGACCTTATGAATCCTGTTGTCCTTGTAGGCGTATTCATCGGTGCGATGATGTCATTCCTCTTCTGCGGCCTTACAATGAACGCCGTAGGCCGTGCGGCACAGAGCATGGTTACCGAAGTGCGCCGCCAGTTCCGCGAGATCAAGGGCATCCTTACCAGAGAAGCCACTCCTGATTATGCGCGTTGCGTGGAGATCTCTACCAAGGGAGCACAGCGCGAGATGCTTCTTCCTTCCCTCGTCGCGATCATAGTTCCTGTTCTTGTCGGCCTTATCCTCGGCCCTGCAGGAGTCATGGGACTCCTTATCGGAGGCCTCGGTTCGGGATTCGTGCTTGCTGTATTCATGTCCAATTCAGGCGGTGCATGGGACAATGCGAAGAAGTATGTCGAGGAAGGAAACTTCGGCGGAAAGAATTCGGAGACTCACAAGGCGACCGTTACCGGAGACACAGTAGGAGATCCTTTCAAGGACACGTCAGGACCGTCGCTCAACATCCTTATAAAACTCATGAGTATGGTGTCCATTGTCATGGCCATGCTTACGGTTGCGATACATTAAGATTTGAAAAGATTATTTTTAATACTGCTTGTGCTTATTCCTTCTGTGCTTGCCGCACAGGAGGAATTTGCCGTTTCTGACCATCCGCGACTGCTGTTGAAGGCGGGCGAGGAGTCCCTTGTCGCCGAAATGATTGCCGGCGACCCTGTGATGCAGAAGGTCCATGAGGCGATTGTCGCCGAATGTGACCGTATGCTTGACCTTCCGCTCCTTGAGCGCGTAATGAAGGGCAAGAGGCTTCTGCATACGTCCAGAGAGGCCATAAGGCGCATCTTCTGGCTGTCATATTCATATAGGATGACGGGAGACGGACGTTATGCGGACAGGGCCGTCCGGGAAATGATGAACGTCTGCGCATTCACTGACTGGAACCCGTCGCATTTCCTTGATGTAGGGGAAATGGTTCTGGGCGTATCGATCGGATATGACTGGCTTTATGACTGCATGACAGAACATCAGCGCCAGACAGTAAAGGATGCCATTGTCGGGAAAGGTTTTGTTCCTGCGGACGATGAAACGTATGCCGGATTCTACAATCTTGACAACAACTGGAACCAGGTCTGCTGCGGAGGACTTGCGTATGGAGCCCTGGCGACATACGAAGAGCATCCCGAGCTTGCCCGCGAGCTCATTGACCTGTATGTCAGGTCCGTACCTTTCGCACTGGCTGTCTATGCTCCAGACGGAGGATATCCTGAAGGCTTTCATTATTGGGGATACGGCACTTCCTTCCAGGTCATGATGATAGCTGCCCTCGAATCTGCCTTGGGTACGGACTTCGGTCTGGGATCCTATCCGGGTTTTCTGGAATCATCGTCATTCGTACAGTTCATGACTGCGCCTGGGGGACTGTCGTACAATTTTTCTGATGCTCTTCAGAGGGCCCCATGCAACCCAATGATGTTCTGGTTTGCATCAAAGAGCGGAGACATGTCGCGTGTCTGGCTGGAGAAACGTTACCTGGAGAATCTGCCCGACGACTTCATGAACGATGTGGACGATCTGTTTTCGGAATACAGGTTGTTGCCGTCATTGATGATCTTCTGCTCGAAGGTGGATATGGATGCGGTCCGGCCTCCCGAGGAGAACTTCCGTTTCTTCGATGGCAAGACGCCGGTATTCATATATCGTGAAGGCTGGGACAGGAAGGACGATACATATCTGGGAGTAAAAGGGGGCTCTCCTCTGACATCCCATTCCCATATGGATGCGGGATCGTTTGTATATGAATATGATGGGGTTCGCTGGTCTTCCGAGCTCGGCATGCAGGACTACTATTCATTGGAAAGCCTTGGCGTCAAGCTTTGGGACGGGCATGAGGGCGGACAAAGGTGGGATGTCTTCCGCATCGGCAACGAATCACATTCTACGCTTACTCTTGACGGAAAACATCATGTGGTGAAGAGTTTTGTCCCTATAGTGGCGACATGGCAGGAGCGTTCGCGCAAAGGTGCGATGCTTGACATGACTTCCGCATTCTCTAACGCGGCAGACAGCGTCATACGTTCCATATGGCTGGACAGGCGGGACCATCTTCATGTCCGTGACGAAATCGTGGCAGGAGAAGATGATGTAGATGTGATGTGGGTCATGAATACTCCTGCACATGCACAGATACTTCCGAATGGAAGGATTCTGCTGGAAAAGGACGGCCGTAAGATGGTCCTGGAGGTTTCTGAAACCGGTGCAGAGCCACATATATGGTCAAACGATCCGCCGCATGACTATGATGCTCCTAATCCGGGCACATGTCGTGTGGGATATACTTTGACTGTTCCGGCTGGAACTGAGATGGATCTGTCCGTCACTCTTTCTCCTTCAAGGTGACGTATCTGACGAGGGCTTCCAGGAAATAGTAGTCTGCGTATGACAGCGGAACGTCTATCTCGCTGTTTTCCGGCATGTTGCCTACGCAGTGCTTCAGCAGGAAGAAACCGTTTTCACCGGGTTTTGCGAGATATTCTTCTGACGAAAGGGTCAGCAGCTGCTTCCTTGCTGTGTCAAGATACCTTTCCGATGCATCACTATCTGACGTGATTGTGCTGAGCTCGATCAGCGCTGAGGCAGTGATCGCTCCTGCCGATGCGTCGCGGAGGGCATCAGGAATGTCGGGTGCATTGAAATCCCAGTACGGAATGCCGTCATCGGGAAGATGGGACAGAATCATATCCGCAATGTTCTCTGCTGCATCGAGATACTCGTCCGAGGATGTTTCCCTAGACATCATGGTGAATCCGTAAAGTGCCCATGCCTGTCCTCTTGCCCATGCGGACTCATCAGCATATCCCTGTACCGTTTCCCTTGACCTTACTTTTCCGGTTTCAGGGTTATAGTCAAGCAGGTGCCAGCAGCTCCAGTCCGGGCGGAAATGGTTCTTCAAAGTCGTGTTTGCATGGGTTGTTGCGGCATCCATGAGCGTCTCGTCTCCGCTCATGCGTGCCGCTTCGGCTAGCAGCTCCATATTCATCATATTGTCGATGATGACAGGATAGCGCCAGTCCTTGCGCACCCAGTCCCAGCTTCGTGTCACTCCTGTGGCTGGGTTGAGGCGCGCGGCGAGCTTCTGCGCAGCCGCGACATATGTCGGCATGACTGCCGCCGAGTCGCCGGTCAGGCGCAGGGCGTTGCCGAATGAACAGTTTATCTGGAATCCTATGTCGTGGTCCGTATGCCTGTCAAGCAATCCTTTCAGAGGCAAAGTCTGTTTCCATGCCATTTCAAGTATGGCTTTGTCACCTGTATATTCATATATGTACCAGAGGGATCCGGGATAGAAACCGCTGCACCACCAGCCCATGTCCGAAGTCCTCAGACTGCCGTCCTGACCGGTCGTGCGGGGATATTCTCCTTCGGACAAAGCGGAATCCATCAGGGCATATTGAGTCTTTGCAAGATTGAAGACCTTGTCAGCCGCATCGATGAGGGGGTCTTTCGCTGAGCACCCCGAAAGAATCATGATGAAGGATAGGATAATGTTCGGAAACTGTTTCATATTCAAGTGATTTCTTTATGCAAATGTAGATAAAGTAAATGGAAAATGTTATATTTGCGAAAGACTAATAACCACATGCTATGAAACTGAGAACCGCTCTTTTGACATTGGCGCTGGCAGTTCTGTCGTCAATGTCTCTTTCAGCACAGGAAGAAGTGCTTCGTTATGAAGGTCAGTGGCCGAAAGGAGAAGGAATCCTGTATTCCAGCAGGGACGGACTCATAATCGGTACCTTCAGCAAAGGTGTGCCTGAAGGCAAATGTGTATGTTATCGCCCTAACGGAGAAGTCTATTGGGGCAACTACAGGAAAGGAAAGGCTACCGGACAGGGACGTCTTTACAGGGACAACGGCATTGTGTTTGCCGGAGATTTCAAGAACGGAAAATATCACGGTACCGATACCCTTTATCGTGCAAACGGCTCCATGTTCGTGGGCAAGTTCCGTAGGGGCAAGCTGAAGACGAAGATGACCGAGAACGCATCTCTTCCATCAGGCTTGGTCAAGCCGTCATATCCGATGGTTGATCTCAAGTACAAGCAGGAAGAGTTCCTGAAGGAACTTGAGATCCGTTGGGAACAGAGGAACCTCAATCTCATCGAAAGCGCAGGCTTCATCACCCCTAGATTCCAGGGAGGAAACATAGACGATTTCGCTTTGTGGGTGAATTCGCAGGTGGAGACCCCAAGCTCCTTCAATCCGGAGAACGGCTCAAGGACGGTCCTGGTGGAGTTTACAGTCCAGACAGACGGAACCTTGGCTGATATCCACGCCGTGTTCGGCTCCAATGTGGAGCTTAACAGCGCAGCCGAAAAGGCCGTTTCAAAGTCTCCTCTGTGGGAGCCCGGAACCTTCGCCGGAGAAAAGAAAAGCACAAGACTTACCGTCGCAGTCGTATTTGGCGGAGAATAAAATTCATTGGTATGAGGATATATTTTTCAATCGCAGTTTTGCTTGCGGCGTTCTGTCTCAATGCTCAGGAAGTTCGTGACACTGTCATCTACGGTGACGGATGGAGATATGAAGGACAGTGGCCGGAAGGCGAAGGGTGCCGGTATACATCTGCAGGCTTTGTGCGCGGACACTTCGTGGAAGGAAAGGCCGAAGGTATGTGCACAAGTACTTCATATGAAAAGGACAACAGGTATTTCGGCAATTACAGGGAAGGAAAGCGAGATGGCTACGGACGACTTGCGAGGCCTTGCGGGTTCTTTTACGAAGGTGAATTCAAGAACGGTTATCCTGAAGGTCTGGGCACGATGTATTTCTCTGATAAGTTCATATTCAAGGGCAAATTCCATCTGGGCAAGCCACAGGAAGGAAGCTATTATTATTTTGACACCAGGGCTGATTATGTCGGACACCTTCCCGAAGTTCCTGAAATGGAAGTCGGCAAGTATGAGAAGAAGATGATGAAGACCTTAAGAAAGAAAAAGAAGAGCGATTCCGTACCTGAAAAAGAAAAGAATAAGATAGTTCCTCCGACATTTCTGGACGGTGATGCAAATCTCTTCTCCAAGTGGGTCAACGGCAATCTGAACTATCCTCCGTCAGCAAAGGCGACCAAGCGTGAGGGAAAGGTCACCATCAAGTTTACCGTGACAGAGACAGGTGAGCTTGCTGATCCTTATGTAATACATGGCAGCGGCACTCCTTCATTGGATTGCGAGGCTTTGAGGGTTGTTCTTCAGTCTCCGGACTGGAGTCCTGGCATGATGGATGGAGAACCAGTATCTGTTACATATACATTTCCGACCTTCTTTATGTTGAAGGGTGGAAACTAGAGGTTACAGACTGTCTATAATCTGATAAAAACTGCTATCTTTGCATGTTCGGGCCGTTTTAGGTCCGGACATTGCAGGATAGCAGTTTTAAGATATGAGTAAGGATATATTGGATAATATTACGGAGAAGGAGTATGAGCACGGCTTCGTGACAGATGTCGCGCAGGAGTTCATACCTAAAGGTCTGAATGAGGACATCATACACCTTATCTCCGCAAAGAAGGAGGAGCCGCAGTGGATGCTTGACTTCCGCCTGGAGGCATTCCGCCGCTGGCAGAAGATGCCTGTTCCAAAGTGGGCCCACCTTGACATTCCTGAGATAGACTTCCAGGACATCATATATTATGCGGCTCCGAAGAAGGACGAGGACCGTCCGAAGGAGATAGACCCTGAGCTTGAGAAGACATTCGACAAGCTTGGCATCCCTCTCCATGAGCGCAAGGCGCTCGCAGGAGTGGCGGTAGATGCCGTATTTGACTCTGTTTCGGTCACGACGACCTTCCGTTCGGCTCTTGCTGAAAAAGGCATCATCTTCTGCTCGTTCTCGGAAGCTGTCCGTGAACATCCGGACCTGGTGCGCAAGTATCTTGCGTCGGTCGTTCCGGTCAGCGACAATTTCTACGCTGCCCTGAACTCCGCCGTATTCAGCGACGGCTCCTTCGTGTATATACCGAAGGGCGTGCGCTGTCCTATGGAGCTTTCAAGCTATTTCCGTATCAATGCTGCAGGTACCGGCCAGTTCGAGAGGACCCTCATCGTGGCTGACGAAGGATCTTATGTAAGCTATATGGAAGGCTGCACAGCCCCTATGCGTGACGAGAACCAGCTCCATGCCGCAGTGGTGGAGATCATTGTGGAGAAGGACGCCGACGTCAAGTATTCGACAGTGCAGAACTGGTATCCGGGAGATGCGGAAGGCAAAGGCGGAATATTCAATTTCGTGACCAAGAGGGGCATATGCAAGGGGTCTGGAAGCCATCTTTCATGGACACAGGTTGAGACCGGATCCGCAATAACATGGAAATATCCGTCTACCATCCTCAAGGGTGACAACTCGTCTTCTGAATTCTATTCGGTTGCTGTGACCAACAATTTCCAGCAGGCGGATACGGGTACGAAGATGATACATGCAGGCAGGAATACAAGAAGCCGTATAGTCAGCAAGGGAATATCTGCAGGCCGCAGCCAGAACAGTTACCGCGGTCTGGTGAAGATGCTTCCGGGCGCTGACAATGCGCGCAACTTCTCGCAGTGCGACAGCCTCCTTATAGGCGACAGGTGCGGGGCGCATACCTTCCCGTACATCGAGAATGCGAACAAGACGGCCGTTGTGGAACATGAGGCGACGACGTCGAAGATAAGTGAAGACCAGCTGTTCTACTGCAACCAGAGGGGCATAGGACCGGAGGAAGCTGTAGGACTGATCGTGAACGGATATGCACGCGAGGTGCTTTCCAAGCTGCCGATGGAGTTTGCTGTCGAGGCGCAGAAACTTCTGCAGGTCAGCCTGGAAGGATCTGTAGGGTAATGAGTGATGTCCAGCAGGTGGGGCGCGGGGACCGTGCTACCCCTCTGGCCGCAGAGGGCGGGGCCCGCCGCATCGCGGTGGGTGGGATTGTCCCCGCCCCCCACCTGCTGGACATGGCAAGGTTACGAGATTAGAGAAAGTAAGAGTAAATGGAGTTTTGGAATATCATATTGTTTGAGATGGGCGGGAAGCCGGTGCTGCTGATAGACCTTCTGTCGGCGGTGTTCGGTCTGACCACAGTCTTTCTGGCAGGACGCAACAGCAAGAGCAATTTTTATGTAGGATATGTCTACACCGCTCTGCTCTTCTTCATGTTCTGGCAGAAGAACCTGTATGCGAACCTGATACTCCAGCCTATCTCTCTGGGTATCAATATAATGGGGCAGTACAGATGGTCCCATCCGAAGAAGTCCGAGGAGAGCTCCTCGGGGAGTGGCGAGCTGAAGGTGTCCATGCTTTCATGGCCGCAGAGGGGACTGATTGTGGTGCTGGTGCTGGTGCTTGCGCTTGCATGGGGCAAGCTCATGAGCATGATGGGAACGAAGTGGTTCGTGGGATATTTCCCTGCCAACCCGCTTCCGTACCTGGACTGCTGCGTGACTGTGCTGATACTTACTGCACAGACTTTGTCTGCTTTGAAGAAATGGGACTGCTGGATAGCCTGGCTGTTCGTGAATGTGGCGAACCTGACCCTTTACCTGAAGGCCGGACTGGTCTTCATGCCGGTTGTCAGCTGCCTCTACCTCATAAACGGCATATGGTCGCTGTTCACATGGTACAAACTGTATAGAAATAATGCATGATATGAACGATATATTACTGAAGATCGAGGGGCTTAGGGCCTCTGTGGAAGACAAAGAGATTCTTAAGGGCGTGGATCTTACGATCCGCAAGGGAGAGATTCATGCGGTGATGGGCCCTAACGGTGCGGGAAAGAGCACGCTTTCCGCAGTGCTCGCCGGAAAGCCGCAGTTCACCGTTACGGCCGGAACCATCGAGTTCATGGGCAGGGACCTTCTGGCGATGTCGCCGGAGGAGCGTGCATGGGCAGGCATCTTCCTGTCTTTCCAGTATCCTGTCGAGATACCTGGAGTTACCATTACAAATTTCATGAAGACCGCCGTGAATGCCCACCGCGCCGGCAAAGGCCTTGAGCCTTTGAAAGCCGGCGACTTCCTCAAGCTGATGCGTGAGAAGATGGCGTTCGTGCAGATGAAGCCGGAGTTCGCGAAGCGTGAGGTCAACGTCGGATTTTCCGGCGGCGAGAAGAAGCGTAACGAGATATTCCAGATGGCCATGCTTGATCCGACCCTGGCCATCCTCGACGAGACCGACAGCGGACTCGATGTGGATGCCCTGCGCATTGTGGCGAACGGAGTCAATGCCCTCCATACTCCTGAAAAGGCGGCAATCGTCATCACCCACTATCAGAGGCTTCTGGACTATATCGTTCCCGATGTTGTCCATATCCTCAAGGACGGAAAGATCGTGAAGACCGCCGGCAGGGAACTTGTTGCCGAGATCGAAGAGAAAGGTTACGATAATCTGTAGGAATCATGGGCAGTCTGATTATAAGATCGAACGATATTGTTCATAAAGTTTATATTTGGGACGGCCGTTCGGGTTGTTGTTCCGACGACCCCCGCCTGTCTGTCGACAGGCTCCCCCTCGCCGGGGGTGGCATGTCGTCTCCACAATCAACACCAAACGACCTTGTTTGCAAGGGTATGCCACAGAGTATCGTAGTGGAGAGGTGCGCGAAGGTGGATATTGTCGTGCTTGTCATGCCGGGAGTATCCTGTGACATCAGGCTGGATGTGCGTCTGGCCGGAGAGGGGGCTGAGGCGAATATCTATGGCGCGTATGTATGCGGCGGCAAGGAGAAGGTGAAGATTTCCGTTGACATGCGCCATGACGTGCCGCACTGCAATTCGCGTCAGCTGTTCAAGGGAATAGCCGGAGGAGACTCGAGAGTCGATTTCTACGGCAAGATCACAGTTGCCCAGGACGCGCAGAAGACAGAGGCATATCAGGAAAACCACAATCTCCTTCTTTCTGACGGAGCGAAGGTCGACACAAAGCCGCAGCTTGAGATTTACGCTGACGATGTCAAATGCTCCCATGGAGCCACCATCGGCCGTCTCAACGAAGAGGAACAGTTCTACATGCGTTCCCGCGGCATCTCCCTCGAGGACGCCAAGGTCCTCCAGATGATCTCCTTCATCGCCCCTGTACTGGAACACGTTGAGGATGAAGCCCGGCGTGAACATGCCTCTTCTGAATTGGAGACAGCTATCCGTAATGTGGTGAGGAATCTTTAGAGGGCGTTATCGCGCAAGAAGATTCTCCTTTACATGTTTTTCGATCTCTTTCCTGTAGCTGTCCGATACGGGAACGGAAATCTTGTCTATGAGGATGTCTCCGCAGGAGTCGATTGCAGTTATCTTGTTAAGGGCTACAATATATGAGCGGTGTACGCGCATGAACATATCAGACGGCAGTTTTTCCTCGATGGCCTTCAGGGTGATATGTGTCACTATCGGTTCCGGTTCTGATGTAAGGTATATAAGAACGTAGTCCTTCATCCCTGCTACATAAAGTATCTGGTCAAACTCGATGTTCCTGTATTCTCTGTCGGTCTTTATGAATGCAGATCTACGGCTCTTTTCCGGTCTGTTCGCCATCCATTTTTCTGCCTTTGATACGGCCTCAAGAAACTTCTGATACCGTATAGGCTTGAGAATGTAGTCCAGCGCTTCCACTTCGTAGCTCTCGAATGCATACTGTCTGAAGGCAGAAGTGAATATTATGCGAGTGTCTTCAGGTATGAGTCTGGCGAGTTCCAGCCCGTTAAGGTCCGGCATCTGTATGTCCAGAAATACAAGGTCGGGCTTTATTTCAGCCATTGCTGACACAGCCTGGACAGGGTCGGTGAACGTCCCTGCAAGCTCAAGAGATGGGGTCTTGCGGATGTATGTGGCAAGCATTTCCACGGCCAGCGGCTCGTCATCAACCACTATGCATTTTATCTTATGCATGACTTCTGATGTTTTTGATTCTTACAAAAGCAACGTATACATTCTTTTCTGTGAAGCATCTGTATGCATATGCTTCAGGATAAAGGAGTTCCAGCCTCCTCCTCATGTTTTCCAGGCCAATGCCTGAATTGCTGTAGTCTGCTGTCTTCTTCTCAAGAAGACTGTTTTCGCATGAGAAGACCAGATCGTCTCCATCAATGTCCAGGCTGACCTTGACAAACGATTCATGATGAGCCGATGTCCCGTGCTTGAATGCATTCTCTATAAGGGAGATGAACAGCAGCGGGGAAATCATCGCATCGTTAGCCGTGTCATCAAAGCGCGTCTCGATCTTTGTTGCCCTGCTGTATCGCAGTGACATGAGGGATATATAGTTCTTCATGAACTCGACTTCGTCTGCAATCCTAACTTTCCGGACATTGCTTTCGTAAAGAGCGTAACGGAGCAGTTCGCTCAATTGTCCGATACATTCCTGAGCTTTGTCTGGATCTATCTGTGTCAGTGATGAAATGTTGTTCAGGGTGTTGAAAAGGAAATGAGGGTTCAGCTGGTTCTTAAGCCAGTTCAGTTCGGCTTCAGCATTGCGCCTGCGCTCCTCCTCCAATGCCTGTCTTTCATCGTTCCACTTGATTATGTACCGCATTCCGGCAGCAAGGAGGGTGACCATTACCTGCCCTAGAAGTGCGGATGCGAGAAAACCTGTGAATCCGGCTGCTATCATTAACGATGAGACCTCGTCCGGAAGCTGCAAAGGAATGACATTGATCCAGTCACTGCGGCAGTAATTGTTGAAGAAATTTATTCCCAGCAGGGCAAGATTCGCAAGTATAAAGACAGGTAGACGGTGCTTGAAGACAAGTAGCGGTACAAGGAAATAATAATTCAGATAATATGCGGCAAATGCCGGAAGTATCAGGATAAGCATGATCCTGAATGGCCCTACCACTCCGGCGAAATCATGTGTGAACAGCAAAAATATAATCGACGGAAGCAGGAAGACACAGGCCCACATCGCAGCCTGTGTTATTTCCAGAAGTAATCTTACCTTGTTGATCCTCATATCACAAAAATATTACATTTGCATCATTGTTCCAAGACTTTCCGCAACACTCTTCTGGTTGTGTTCCGTATCATTCTGGATTTTCTTCTTTGCTGATTTTACCTTTGCATTGTCCTGCTTGCCGAACGAGAAGCTTAGGCTCAGAGATATCTGCCTGAGAGGTACTTCCGTATCGGTACGGCTGATGAAATCCTTGGTCTGGGAAACGGATTCCACCTTCATCGTACGTCCTCCTGTAAGATGCGAGACGCCGTTTATGCTGAGGCTCAGCCTGTCGTCAAGGAAGCTCTTGGTAAGTCCCAGCGTGCCAAGGAGCATGCCGGACGAATATCCTTGAAGTGTGACGGTACGTCCTGATGCGATGGCATTGGCACTGAGTCTCAGATCCCACGGAAGGGTCTGCTGCACACCCAGCAGGAGATTGTAAGTCCATCCGCTGTTGCTCTGCGAAAGTGCCTCGCTCCTGATGTCGGTCCAGCTGCCGCCGCCATTGAAGATGATTCTGGTCTTCTTGCCCAGAATCCATGTGACGAAGGCGTTGAGTCCCGACGTGCTCGTGCTGACCACATTGCCGTAAGTGGTGTTCAGCTTATGCTCGTCATCGTAGAAGCTGTACTGCGATATGCCGTTTCCCGTGAATCCCTGACGCAGGGTCAGGCTTACTATCCATTCAGGACTGAAGTAGTTGTATACGGCACTGAGCGTATGTCCCATCTCGGCCTTGAGGTCAGGATTGCCATATGTCTTTGCCGTCGGATCGGATATGTTGTCAACGAACGGGTTGAGGTAGGTTATGCCCGGACGGCTTATACGCATGTTGTACGACAGACCGACATTCTGCTGCTGTCCGATATTATACTGCAGGCTCGCCATCGGAACAAGATTTCTGTAATTCAGATCGAAGTCCTGTCCCTCTCCCTGAGGGTAATTGACTTCCTGCCATGTATGTTCGTATCTTGCCCCTGCCTTGATGCCGAACTGTCCGAACTTTCCGTCATATTCGGCATATATCGCTCCTATGTTGTTATAGAAATCATATTCCAGACTGCCTTCAGGAGTAAACTGATGATCGTTGCCGTCAAAGATGAAGTTGCTCTGGTCCGAAAGGTTGTGACGTGCAGTGAACTTCGCTCCGACATTAATGATATGCCCGGCACCACTGCCCAGCGGCGTAGAAAAGTCTGCCTGAGCCGTATGGCTGAGTGAGTTGGTAAAACCATCTGTCCTGCGGTCTGCCATCACTATCCCTTCTGTCTTCTGAGGGTCGAACTGGTTCAGGATGTCATTGCTGGAAGGGGTACCTGAGAACCTGTATGAAATGACGAGGGAACGTTCCGGACGTCCGGCCCACGTGTGCTGGTAATCGACATTGGCATTGACGCTGTTAGTCGTCTGCTCCGTCAATACCGAGCCTCCGTATTCATAATTCATCATAGGACTGGTAAAGCTGGCCTCGAACGGAATCACATATGACATGTCATTGCCGAACCATCCCGCCCCTGCAGTAATCAGATTCAGAGAGTCTATTTCATAGCTCATGTTCATATTGCACATATAAAAAGGCATCTTTATGTCAGCCTCTCCTACGGTCCTGGTGATGAAGTCCCCACTCTCATGCTTCTGTATCCTCTCCATATCGGAAACGGTTCCACCCATATACATCTTAGATGCATTTCCGTTGATGCTCAATGCCAATTTCCCTTTTTGCATGCTGTAATATATTCCACCACCGAAACCTCTTGTGGTTCCCTGCAGGGTCACATTCGCATACTGGCCTTCAGAAATGGATTTTCCTCTCGTCATGGAAAGATTCGTTGTAAGATTGAGCACTCCTCCGACTCCTTCCGCATCGTACTTTGCGTCCGGATTGGTGACGACCTCGATATCCTTTATGACACTGGCCGGCATCATCTTCAGTATCTGTCCCGGATTGGATGATATCATCTGGTTAGGCTTGCCGTCCACATAGACCTGGAAACTGGAACTGCCGTTCACGGTGATATTGTCCTGTCCGTCGACAGATACCATCGGCACCTTGCGGAGCATCTCCAGAACGGTGCTGGTCTTGGAATCCACATCGTCTTCCACCTTATATGTTATCTTGTCCACATCCATCTTTACCAGAGTCTTCTGGGCC
>JAFQAT010000038.1 GCA_017399865.1 Bacteroidales bacterium
AGGCGAAGAATCAGGATAATGTAAAGGAACTGGACAACGGTAACGTTTACGTCAAGACCGTAATGGTTGACGAGGGACGCACACTCAAGAGAATCCGCCCATGCCCACAGGGCCGTGCCGGACGTATCCGCAAGCGTTCTAACCATGTGACTGTCGTCCTTGATGTTAAACCAGCTAAAGTGGAGGAGTAATCATGGGACAGAAAACTAATCCTATCAGCAACAGAATCGGTATCACCCGTGGTTGGGACTCTAACTGGGTTGGTGGTAATTATGCAGAGAAGATCGCAGAGGACTTCGAGATCCGCAAGTATCTCTCAAGCCGTCTCGCAAAGGCTTCTCTCTCTAAGATTGTTATCGAGAGAACTCTCAAGCTCATCACTGTGACTATCCACGCCGCAAGACCAGGTGTCATCATCGGTAAGGGCGGCCAGGCAGTTGACCTCCTCAAGGAGGAGCTCAAGAAGGTGACCAAGAAGGATGTTCAGATCAACATCTACGAGGTCAAGAGACCTGAGGTAGACGCTCACATCGTGGCTGACTCAATCGCTCGTCAGATCGAGGGTCGTGTATCATACCGTCGTGCAATCAAGATGGCCGTAGCTACTGCAATGCGTGTTGGTGCTGAGGGTATCAAGGTTCAGATCAGCGGTCGTCTCGGTGGAGCCGAGATGGCAAGAAGCGAGATGTTCAAGGAAGGTCGTACACCTCTCCACACATTCCGCGCTGACATCGACTACGCACTTGCTGAGGCACACACCAAGGTAGGCGTACTCGGAATCAAGGTATGGATCTGCAACGGTGAGGTTTACGGTAAGAAGGATCTCTCTCCAAACGCAGGCATCGCTGCTCAGCAGCAGGCAAGCGGCAACAATAACCGTGGCGGACGTGGCGGCGATCGTCGTCGTGGCGGACGTGGCGGACGCAGAGACAACAAGTAATTGTTACTCATATGATATAAAGGGATGGCATTTGTACCATCCCTTTATTTTTTTTACTACCTTTGAGTGAAATATGACAATCAAACGACAAGACCATGAAGACAGTTAGAATGATAGCGACAGTGTTCGCTGCCATGATGCTGACGGCATCATGTTCGCCATCGGCAGAGAAGATGGCCCAGGAGTACAAGGAGCTTACTGTAGAGCTTGCAAAGGCGAAGATGGATGGGGATGAGGAGAAGGTCGAGGCCATAAAGAAGAAGATGGAAAAGCTTAACGAGAAGATAGGAAAGGAAGCTGAACGTGAGATGAAGGATGCAAAGCGTGAGGTGAAAAAGGCCGGAAAGGAGATGGAGAAGGCATTCGAAGACTTGGTTAAATAGATTAAAACGGACATAATATGAAGATCAGAACAATTTTATTTGCAGCAGCTGCGTTTGTGATAGCGTCTTGCGGGCAGACAGCAGAAGAAAAGGTGAAGGCATATGAGGCGGCTCATGATGCGATGATGGAAGAGTACAGGACCATGATGGACTCTCTTTCGACAGATCAGGCTAAGGCACAGGAGTTCTATGATGATTTTGTTGAAAGGTATATAGATTTCAATCTTGAGGCAGCAAAGAAGAACGCTGACAATGATGTTGCCGTTCAGGTTCTCATGAACCTTCGCGGCATGATCGAAGATGATCAGGTTGATGAAATCATTTCTAATATGTCAGATGAACTTAAGCAGAACGAGAAAGTGGTTTACCTGAAGAACGGCCTTGATGCAAGAAAGGCAACTGCAGAGGGAAAGATGTTCCAGGATTTCACTGTAGAGCATGTATACGGCTATGACAGGAGCGTGGATCCGCAGCCGCTTAAGAAAGAGGTCAGGTTCTCTGACTATGTAGGAAAGGGCACATATGTGCTTGTGGACTTCTGGTCGCCATGGTGCGGACCTTGCAAGAGGGAGATTCCGAACATCAAGGCTGTTTACGAGCAGTATAAGGACAAGGGACTCGAGGTTCTGAGCCTTGCCGTATGGGAGAGAAAGCCTCAGTCGCACACCATGGAGGTTGCAGGCGAGCTTGGAATGGACTGGCTCCATATCAACAACTGCGGCAATGTTCCTACCGATATCTACGGTGTTGAGGGTATCCCTCATCTTATGCTCATAGGTCCTGACGGAACCATCCTCAAGAGGGGTTTCCATGGTCTTGAAGGCATTCAGGCTGCTGTTGCTGAATATATAAAGTGACCATCAAGGAAAAGATAGCATTATTTCCGCATTCCCCTGGCGTCTATAGGTATTATGACGCCGAGGGGAATGTGATTTATGTGGGTAAGGCAAAGGACCTTCACAAAAGGGTGGCGCAGTATTTCGTGCCGCCAGAGAGGCTTACCCGCAAGACGGCCGTGATGGTCTCGAAGATTGCGGATGCCGAGTATACGGTGGTCGAGTCAGAGGCTGATGCCCTTCTTCTGGAAAATAACCTCATCAAGCAGTTCAAGCCCCGGTACAATATCCTCCTCAAGGACTCGAAGACCTATCCGTGGATATGTGTCAGCGCCGAGGAATTTCCGAGGGTTTTCCTCACCCGCAGGATGGTCCGTGACGGGTCACGGTACTTCGGTCCGTACAGCAGTGTGGTTCATGCCAGGAATCTTGTGGAATTCTTCCATAATGTATATCCTCTACGGACATGCCGGCATAAGATAACGTCGGATGTGATCCTCCGCAGAAAGATACGGCCATGTCTGGATTATCATATCAAGAAATGCTTGGGATGCTGCATCGGCGGCATTTCACAGAAAGAGTATAACGAGAATATAGATGAAATCGTGCGTCTTCTGAAAAGGGGCGGACGGGAAATCATCCAGCATTACCGTACGCAGATGGCAGAGGCGGCTGCGAGGATGGATTTCGAACAGGCGCAGGTCTTCAAAGAGAAGATGCAGTCCCTGGAACAGCATTACAGCAAGTCCGTGATAATGAATTCCGTCGTCGGAGATGTGGATGTGTTCTCTCTTGTGATCGACGGTCCGGAGGCGTTCGGTAACTTCATGCGTATAAGGGGAGGAGCTGTCGTCCAATCCCTGAACCTTGGATTCAAACTGATGATCGAGGAGGAGAGGGAGGCTGTCCTTGCCATGTTCATAGGAGAGATACGGTCGAAGTTCGGAACGCTCTCGCGCGAGATAATCGTTCCGTTCAAACCGGATATGGAACTGGAGAATGTGGAATTCAAGGTCCCTGTCCGCGGCGACAAGCTGGCGCTGCTTGAGCTCAGCGCCAGAAATGCCAAGGAGATGCGCCTGAACGCCCTCAAGCAGCAGGAGCACACAGATCCGGATGCATATAAGAACATGGTCATGGAATCCCTTCAGAAGCAGATCGGCATGAAGGAACTTCCTGTCCATATAGAATGTTTCGATAACTCGAACATACAGGGAACTAATCCTGTCTCTGCATGTGTCGTCTTCAGGAATGCCGTCCCTTCAAAGAAGGATTACCGCCATTTCAAGGTGAAGACAGTCGTAGGAGCGAACGATTATGCGACCATGAAGGAGGTCGTGAACAGGCGATATTCCCGACTTATGGCGGAGAATCCGGAGGATATGCCGCAGCTGATTGTGATTGACGGTGGGAAAGGCCAGCTCGCATTTGCATATGAGGCTCTGGCCGAGTTGGGGCTTACCGAAAAAGTGACACTGATAGCCTTGGCTGAAAGGATGGAGGAGGTCTATCGGGTAGGAGACCCGTATCCGATGTTCATCGACAGGAATTCTCCGGCGCTGAAGGTCCTTCAGCAGATACGTGACGAGGCCCACCGTTTCGGAATCACGTTCCATCGCAATCTCAGGAGCAAGTCCCAGATAGAGTCCGCCCTGCGTTCCATAAAGGGGGTAGGAGAGAAGACGGAGCAGCGCCTGCTTCTGCATTTCGGCAGCGTTGCGCGAATTGCGGCTGCCCCGCTGGACGAACTCTCGGCTCTTGTGGGACGTCCTCTGGCCGAAACTATTCATGAAAGTCTGAAAGGTAATAATGAAAACTGAAATATATGAATAACAACAGGATATTATCATTATACGACTGGTTCCTCATCGTGGGAGTCGTGGCATCCAATATCATTTATTCCATATTGAGCGGGAATGTTGACATAATTGGGTCTGTCGCCGGCATTGCCGGGGTCTTATGCGTTGTCCTTGTAGCCAAAGGCAGCATATGGAACTATCTTTTCGGACTTGTGAACGTGTCCCTGTATGCATATATATCATATAAGGCATCATTGTATGGTGATGCTGCATTGAATGCACTTTATTATGTACCGATGCAGTTTGTCGGATGGTGGCAGTGGCGCAAGAGGGGAGCCTCTGTTTCGGAAGCAGAATCAGGGGGGAAGGGAGTACAGGTCAAGGCTCGTCGCTTTTCATGGAAACAGCGAGTCATCCTTGCTGCCGGATGTGCGGCTGCAGTTGTTGCAGGAGGGTTTGTCCTCATACATTTCGGCGACCCGCAGCCGTTCAAGGATTCGACGACAACGGTGCTGAGCATTGTGGCACAGGCATTGATGGCTCTTGCCTTCATGGAACAATGGGCGTTATGGATAATTACAAATGTCGTAAGCGTAATCATGTGGGTCATATGTGTGGCCAGAGGCGAGGCTCATGCTGCTGTAATGGTGATCATGTGGAGTTTTTATCTCCTTAATTCAATCAACGGTCTGAGGGTCTGGATCAAGTTAAGTCGCCCCGATGCCGATTAAATTTTCATATTTCATTTTTTTTTATTTAATTTGCACCGTTTTTAGCGCAAATACGTGTATTAAAGATACTAAATTATTAACTAAAAATTTAAAGTTATGGCTAATATTGCAGAAGACGTAAAGGCAATCATCGTCGAGAAATTGGGCGTTGATGCGTCTGAAGTTACTGAAACAGCTAGCTTCACTAATGATCTTGGTGCCGATTCACTTGACATCGTAGAGCTTATCATGGACTTCGAGAAGAAGTTTGACATCGAAATCCCAGACGTTGACGCTGGTGACAAGATTACTACAGTCGGTGACGCTATCAAGTACATTGAAGACAAGGTAAATGCATAATCATTTTGTCTGAAATAAAATGAGGGCAGATCGAAAGATCTGCCCTCATTCTTTATATATGCTTCTGTTATTATTCTGCTGACTTAGGTGCGGAGAAGGTCACTCTGAACTCCGGCTTTGCACCTGAAGCCTGCGGGCCGTTAAGCGCGGCGTTGTAGAACCTGTCCTTGTCCAGTTCGGTCGTATATTCCTTGCTATCGGATGTGTTGTTGTACATATTGGCCATCATAGCCATCATGGCGTAGTTGTAATAGTTATTATAGCCATAACCGCCATATCCACCGTATCCGCCATATCCTCCATATCCGTATCCTCCGTATCCATAGCCATAACCTCCGTATCCTCCATATCCGTATGGATCATACATGCTGCCGTAATAGTAGTTGTACGGATAGTTGCTGTAGCTTTCCTGGTATGTCGTGTCCTCGATCAGCTCCTGAGCCATGATGAGGAACCAGATGTCGTAATTCTCGATCTTGGTGCTGTAGTCCTTGTCGTTTCTGTCCAGCTTGAGTATTTCCTGCACATGGTGGCTTATGTCAGGGCAGTACATGTTCAGTGAACGGTTTATCTCACCCTGATTCTCTGTGCTGATGCTTGCATCCGTGAGTCCGGCATAAGTGACGAAATTTCCGTCCTTGCTGCGGATCCTTACGGTAGGGCTCAGGACTGCAGGGTACTTTTCAAGAAGATCGTAGTCGCCGTTCACATCGTATGGAAGGACTATGGTTGCCTTGTTGATCACTACTTCGCTTGGGTCCTTTATGCCTTCAGCAGCGATAAGCCTCTCAAGTATCTGCTTGATTTCTTCGGCCTTCACTACAGGCTTGAGTCCTCCTCCGCCTTCCACGTAGACCTTGTCCGTGGCTGTCACTCCGTCCTTGTATGCTTCTGTTGTAGCATGGTCACTTGCGTTGAATGCGAACTGGTCCGGATAGATGATCTTCCCGCTGTCCTCATTATATCTGATGAAGTCTCCTGGACCGAAGATGAATATGAAGGAAGTGTCTACCGGCTCGTCGCTGTAGTCATATCTGGAGGTTATCTTGAGCTCGGCATAATTTCCGGTCAGATATCCTGAACTGTTGTCGACGGTAAGGCCGAACATATTGATTCGTCCGCCCGCTCCTACAGGGGTGTCGGTGCTAAAGTAGATTCCCGGAACATATTTCAGGTAATGGTCGACGCTATCCATCTGGCCTTCTCTCTGGGCCTTGTCTATGCTTGCCATGACCTTGTTCGCGAATTCGAGGCTGAAATCAAATGAGAGCGAGTCTCCGCCTGAATATACCGGGATGCCGGCAGTGATTCTCTTGCTCAGGTCAACGAATTCATTGAGGGTCTTCGGATCGTTCAGCGAGCTTGTGTAGAGTATGGTCGAATCAAGAGGCTTCTTGAGCTCTGATACATATACGTTCTGAAGCACTCTCTGCTCGTTGTCATAGACTGTCGAAAGGGTATCCCTCACGGCTGAAAAATGGAACTGCCTGATCTTTGGGTTTTCTCCGAAATCCAGCGTGTCCCAGAGCGGCACGAGAGTGATGCTTGCTGTCTTTGATGAGGTGCCCAGCACACCTGCGTCATTGACCGCTCCGAATGTGAATCGGGTTGTGCTGTAGCCGGAAAGGCTGTCAGACATCTGAAGCCTTATGTTCTCAAGAACCACGGGTTTCTGAGGATACACATCCCATTTCTGGTCTATAGGGATGAGATTTCCTCCGAGTTCCTCGTTTATTGTTATGCATGATGCAGAGCCAAGCAGTATCGCACCGATAGCCGCAAAGCGGAAGACTCTGCTTAAGAAACTGAAATTCATTATAAATTATCGTAAAAACTATTGTATACCTCTATGTATGATCCGTCTTCAATCGCCTTGGCGTCATACTCTACGAGCGGACATCCTTTAGACCTGCAGTAGTCGGCGAGCTCTTCAGGAATCCCTTCGGCTCCGAAAATGATTCCGTCTGAATAATCGACCGCCAGTTTAGCAAGATTTATGCCAGTAGGATCTTCAATAATCCGCACATCTTCCTCGCCTACTCCTCCGAAAAGAATCCTTTCCTTAAGGTCTGCCGGGAAAGTTTCAGGGGTGTCGTCATAAAGAGACAGGACTATCTTGCTGTTTGAGAATATCGGGTCGTCCTTGTATGCCTTCTTCAGGTAGATCGGGAGTATCTGGGAAATCCATCCCTGGCAATGGATCACATCCGGCGCCCATCTCAGCTTCTTCACGGTCTCGAGAACTCCACGCGCAAAGAATATAGCTCTTTCGCCGTTGTCCTTGAAGAACTGGCCGTCTGCGTCGTGGTAGACGCTCTTGCGGTGGAAGTAGTCTTCGTTGTCGATGAAGTATACCTGCATCCTTGCAGCAGATATTGACGCCACCTTTATCACAAGAGGCCTGTCTACGTCATTGATCACGATGTTCATTCCGGAAAGGCGGATTACTTCGTGCAGCTGGTTCTTCCTTTCGTTGATGCAGCCGTATCTAGGCATGAAAGACCTTATTTCCTTCTTTCTTTCCTGAATGCCTTGCGGAAGGAATCTTCCGATCCTTGCTGTAGGTGAATCCGGGAGATAAGGGAACATCTCTGAATTTACGAAGAGGACTCTTTTGACTGAATTTCCCATGGCGGTAATTTTTAGTGACAAAATCTCTACAAAGATAATAATAAATTTTTGATAAATCGCTATCTTTGACCCCGATTGAATTTGACGTATGAGTTCTGCCGATAATAAATTGATGCGCCGTAGACTGGCGAACGCCTACCTTTCTTCGGTAATAAGCATAAGCCTTGTGCTTCTGCTGGTCGGTGTCGCGGCCATGCTTCTGGTAAACGCCAGAAGCGTATCCGATTATTTCAAGGAAAACATGCAGGTCACTGTGATGATGAAACAGCATGTGACCGACGAGGCGGCCATGGACTACCAGAACTCCACTCTGGACGGAAAGCGGTTCATAAAGAAGTCCGTATTCGTGTCCAAGGAACAGGGGCAGAGGGAGATGGCGGATATGCTTGGTGATGATTTCCTTGAAGTGTTCGAGACTTCGCCCATACCGGTGTCCATAGACATCACGCTGAAGGCGGAATATGTCTCGGCGGACAGTCTGGAAGTGGTGAAGACCGAGATCGCCAAGTCTCCTCTTGTCGATGAGGTTGTCTACCAGAGTTCTCTGGTGGATGCGCTGAACGCCAATCTCAATAAGATTTCAGCTATACTTGGCGTGTTTATTGCACTTCTCCTGTTCATATCGTTTGTCCTGATAAACAATACTGTCAGGCTCAATGTATATGCCCGCAGGTTTACCATCCACACCATGAAGCTCGTTGGGGCGACAAGATCGTTCATCAGAGCTCCGTTTCTGGTTCAGGCGGCCTTCCAGGGCGTTTTCGCGGCTTTTATAGCAATCATTGCGCTCATAGTCATGATGTATTTCATGAGAAGCGAATTCCAGCAGCTGTTCGAGATCTTCAGGCTCGACCTTCTGCTCACGGTGATAGGCATCGTGCTGGCTTCGGGCCTGGCCATATGCCTGGTCAGCACCTGGTTTGTCGTGAACAAGCTGGTGTCCCTGAAGAAAGATGAACTTTATTATTAAAAGAGAATATGGAAAACAATCCAAAAATGGCTATTACTTCGAAAGGCCTGAAGTATCTTCTGGTCGGCCTGATCGTAATGGTGTCAGGATACATACTCATGTCCGGAGGTGGAAGCGAGGATCCTGAAGTGTTCAATTATGCAATGTTTGATTTCCGCCGCATGGTGGCCGCTCCTATCGTGATAATTCTTGGTATAGTTATAGAGATAGTTGCCATAATGAAGGTGTTTAAAGGAAAGGAGGAATAATAGATGGAGTGGTTTGAAGCGGTATTGCTTGGTCTTATCCAGGGGCTTACGGAATTTCTGCCTGTCAGCAGCAGCGGACACCTCGAGATAGGAAAGGTTCTGCTTGGAGTGGAGACGACAGACGATCTTCTCTTCACGACAATGGTCCATGCGGCAACTGTACTGAGTACCATCATAGTCTTCCGCAAGCAGATATGGGACCTTCTCAAAGGCTTTTTCTGCGGTATCAAGGACTGGAAGATTGCCCGCAATGATTCGGGAAAGAAGGTCTTCATGTGCAATGACCAGACGGATTACCTTCTGAAGATCTGTCTTTCAATGATTCCTGTTATGATCGTGGGACTCTTCTTCAAGGACAGCGTGGAGGCTCTCTTCGGCTCGATCCATGTGGTCGGCGTGGCTCTCATAGTTACAGCGCTCCTGCTTTTCTTCTCTGATTATGCGTCCCGTCCGGGCAAGAAGTCGATTTTCCCGGCCAATGAATACCGTAACGGCATCTCATACTGGCAGGCCTTTGCCATAGGCCTCGGCCAGGCCTTTGCTGTCGTTCCGGGCCTGTCACGCTCCGGTACCACGATCTCGACCGGTCTCATCTGCGGTGTGAAGAGGGAGGCGATGGCGCAGTTCTCCTTCCTGATGGTGCTTGTGCCTATTCTTGGCGAGACGTCCCTTGAAGTCGTAGGCGGAGAATTCGGAGCATCATCTGTAGGTGCACTGCCTCTGATTCTCGGATTCGTGTCAGCCTTCCTTTCCGGTCTGTTTGCGTGCAAGGTCATGATCGCCCTGGTGAAGAAGGCGAAACTCAGCTGGTTCGCACTTTACTGCCTTGTTGCCGCTGCCTGCATTTTCATATTTGCATAACATAGCATGAAGACATATTTCGTATCAGATGTCCATCTAGGCCTTCAGGTCGGCGATCCTGCCGGCCGGGAGCGGCGTTTCGCGGACTTCCTCCGCGCGCTCCCGGAAGACACCGAGGCTCTGTACCTTCTTGGTGACATCTGGGATTTCTGGTACGAATACCGCGATGTCGTGCCCAAAGGATATGTCCGTATCTTCTCTGCCCTTCAGGACCTGATGGACAGGGGAGTCAAGGTCTTCTTCTTTGAAGGCAATCACGACATCTGGACATATTCATACTTCGAAGAGCTGGGGATGGTCAAGCTGACCCAGCCTGCTCTGGTCGAGATCGGCGGAAAGAAGTTCTGCCTCGGCCATGGTGACGGCCTCGGCCCGGTCCCTTTCGGATACCGGTTCCTTCGCGGCGTGTTCCACAGCCGCGTGGCCCAGTTCCTGTTCAGCCTGCTCCATCCTTGGCTGGCCTTCCGTTTCGGAAACGGATGGTCGAGAAGCAACAGGCTTGCACATGATGTGTCTTATGAATTCAAGGGTGAAGAGGAGCCTCTGTATAAGTTTGCGGAGGAATTCGCTGCGAAAAATGATGTAGACTATTTCATTTTCGGCCATTACCACGCCGACGTGCATATGAATCTTCCTTCGGGAGCCCGTTTCATGGTGCTGAAGGACTGGATCAAGTCTTCTCCGTATATCTGCTTTGACGGGGAGAATACTGATCTTCAGGAGATTGCGATTCGTACGGATTAACGGTATTTCTCCGGAATAGGCATTTCAGGGGGGTCTTTCCAGAACAGTGACCAGTAGAGCGCCGGAAAATCCCCGTCTTCCCAGATCTGCACAAGTTCCTCCACGGCCTTGTCCTCTCCGTCAGGGTCGTAAGGCTTCTTTAGGTCTGATCCGAAGATTTTTGCGATTCCCTGCCAGAAGGCGGCGGTCACGCCGCTTTTATAGCCCTTGATTATATTGTAGGAAGATTTGCCTACCTCTCTGTCGACCAGCTTCATGATGAGGGCGCCCTGGCTTACCGTCAGCTTTCTCATCTGCCCTTCGAATACCTCGAATAGCTCCGTCTGGACCTGGGTGATGTATTTTTCCCTTTTTGCACCCTTCAGCCTGTCGGCGGCGATTATGCTGTCCGCCTCGACGACGAGCTTCTTCGCGACGAGGGCATAAGGATATGCCTTGCTGAAGTTGTGGACAAGTCTGTAATACTTCCTCCACTCCCTTCCTTTCTGTCTTGGGACGCGCGAATATACCTTCGAAGCGCGGATCTCGTCCACGAATACCGTGTCCTTTCCGTCTACGATATACTTGAGGACCTCCTTTTCCTGTGGCGCTGCGCTCTGGGCATGACAAGTCCCGTCAGGCGTCGGGATCAACGTCATGGCCAGTATGGTGATTATGTATATGATTCTTTTTCTCATTCGTCCGAAGACAGATATGCTGCAAAGGTAGCAAAACCTCATATCACAGCAAAATCCAGACCGTTTTTCTCGAACTGGGAAGGTAACGTTGTATGTGGTACAAAAGATCGAGCCGCGGCCATTATGATAGCGGCAGCGTCGGTGCGAGGATGTCGCCTTTCAAGCTCCCACGCTTCAGATAGGGGTTATGGAGTCCCGTCGGATAATGCCCGTGCCAAACTCGGATTACGTCAAAAACGCTCTGGTCGAAAACGCGAGGATAAAAATTTCAACAACTTTTGTAAGTGCATGAAAATACGCAATTTAGCTGTTTGAAAATTCGGTCGAAAATGTTGTATAAAAATCGAAATATAGTTTGCAATTCAGATTTTTTTTGTATCTTTGCAACCCGCTAATTGAGGACTACTACGCCCAACCAGCTGATTCTCAATTAGTTAGGGAAAACAGAAAGTTTTAAACCAAAAGTAATAGAAAAATGTTACAACCAAAGAAAACAAAATTCAGAAGGCAGCAGAAAGGCCGCATGAAAGGTCTCTCACAGAGAGGAAACCAGCTTGCATTTGGCTCTTTCGGTATCAAGACCTTGGAAAACTGCTGGCTTACAGGCCGTCAGATCGAGGCTGCACGTCAGGCTGTGTCACGTTACATGAAGCGTGAGGGAAAGATCTGGATCAGAATATTCCCTGACAAGCCTTACACTAAGAAGCCTGCCGAAGTGCGAATGGGTAAAGGAAAGGGTAATCCGGAGGGATTCGTATGCCCTGTAACCCCAGGCCGTATCCTTATTGAAGCTGAGGGCGTATCTCTCGAGATCGCAAAGGAGGCACTCCGCCTCGGAGCTCAGAAACTCCCTGTTACCACTAAGTTCGTGGTACGTAGAGACTATGTGGAATAATTTAATGGAGAAAGAAAAATGAAAGCATCAGAAGTACGCGAAATGTCGATCGCAGATCTGCGTGAGCGCATCGAGATCGAGAAGGCAAACCTCGACACATTGAAGGTTAACCACACAATCTCTCCATTAGAGGATACCTCAAAGATTGCAAAGGCAAGAAGAGACATCGCACGCATGATGACTATCCTTGCTGAGAAAGAGTCACAGAACTAAATTATTGAATTCTCATGGAAAGAAA
>JAFQAT010000039.1 GCA_017399865.1 Bacteroidales bacterium
AAGTTGCTTGCAAGCAGGGTTGCAAGTCCGCTCCACTCTTCTGCTGATCCCATGTCGTCCATAAGGGCCGCGATCTCGCTTCCGGCCATGAGCTGGGCGTACCAGAGGGCCTGGATGTCGTTCGCGCGGTTTCCGCGTGGCGAGCCCGGGATGCCGTTGCGCTTCACGTCCATCCATGTGTCGGCGTCCGCATGGGTCAGATAGCCTTTTTCGTCAGTGTAATTCTTTATCGAAGCGTCTATGCTCATCTTTATCGCAGGATAAAGTTCCTTCAGGAACTCTGTGTCTCCGGAGTATTTCGCCACTTCCAGTGCCTGGATGACCAGGCGAGGCGTTCCGTCAGTCGTGTTGTAAAGGATGCCTTCCAGGTTCGCTCTGTTAGGGATTCTTCCGTAAGTTTCAGAAGCAGGGTCTGTGTCCTGAAGCTCGACGAAGTCTTTAAGTATCTTCTTTGCAACATCGAACTGACCTGTTACCAGGCATGCTCCCGGGAAGGAAATGAACATGTCGCGTCCCCAATATTCGTTGAACCAAGGAAGCCCTGCATAGATTCCGTTGCCCTGCTGCTCTGTGATCAGCTCGTCCATGGTGATTGTGATCCAGTCGAGGGCCTTGTTCAGCTCCGGCAGGTTGGACTTTGTCGGGTTGTACTCTGTGACGAGCGAATTGATTCTCTCCTTCCTTTCTTTGGTGATTCTGTCCAGCTTCGTTTCGTCAGAATGGAATTCTTCATAAAGATCCATGCATTCTTCTTCTGTTCCATAAATGAGCAGGTATCCCTCGCCCCCGTCTGACGCGAGCATGATCCTCGCATCAGGTGCTTCCTTCGGAATGAAGAAGATTCCTGGGTAGTAGCCTTCTTTCATGTATGAGTCAGAAATGAGGGTATGGTCAAGCCCGATTGATTTTGAAGTATGTTCTGCATCAGTGTCAATGCCGATATGAAGTATCGGAAGATTGTCAACCATATGGAATGTCTCAGTGACGTTTTCCCATTTGCGGACCAATCGGTCTGGATATACGGTACATTCTGCCTGGCTTCTGTCAAGCGGTTCTCCATTGATGGAAAGCGTATAGTCTGCAAGCACGCGCTTCTTGGCGATGTTCCATCCGGAATACCATTGCGATGCAACGCTGTGGGTGTTTCCATACCAGTAGCCGGACTTCTTGTCGGTATATGAATATTCACGGTTTTCTTCCGGAGTTACCGGAATGCCCAGACTGTCGGTGTAATAAGTTTCTGTGCATGATGCGGCCAGGATGGCTCCTGCCGCGAGTAATGTTGCCGTATTCTTTCTCATGTCTCTTTATCTCAAATAATTGTCTAAGTTAGTGAATTTTTCCATATCTTTGTATGTTTTGATGATATAAACCTAAAACATTATAAAATGTACAGAATCGTTTCAAAGGATATGCTGACTCCTACGATCTGCCGTATGAAGGTGGAGGCTCCGCGTCTTGCGGCAGCAGCTCAGCCGGGACAGTTCCTCATCGTGAGGGCTGACGAGCAGGGTGAGCGTATTCCTCTTACCATCAGCGACTACGACAAGTCAGCAGGTACAGTTACAATCGTTACCCAGCGTATCGGCGCATCAACTAGCGAAATATGCTCATATGAAGAAGGTGATGCCTTTGCAGATGTAGTTGGTCCTCTCGGAATTCCGTCAGACTTCACAGAAATACCGGCAGAGGAACTTGCGGGCAAAAGGTATGTCTTCATTGCAGGAGGTGTGGGTACCGCTCCGGTATATCCTCAGGTGAAATGGCTCCATGAAAGGGGAGTGGCTGTTGATGTTATTATCGGTGCCAAGACCAAGGACCTCGTCATCTACAAGGAAGAGATGGAGGCTGTATGCGACAATCTCTATATCTGTACAGACGACGGTTCAGAAGGATTCAAAGGTCTTGTAACAGCGATGCTCGAGAAGCTCGTTAATGAAGACGGAAAGACATATGACCAGGCTGTGGCCATCGGTCCTATGATCATGATGAAGTTTGCGACGCTTACATGCAAGAAGCTGGGGCTTCCGGTGATCGTATCCCTCAACACCCTCATGGTGGACGGTACGGGAATGTGTGGAGCATGCCGTGTGACCGTGGGTGGAAAGGTTCGTTTCGCATGTGTCGAAGGACCTGAGTTTGACGGCTATCTCGTTGATTTTGATGAGGCTATGCGTCGTCAGAGAATGTATGTGACAGAGGAGCATGATGCTACCGAACATCATAAATGTAGAATAGGGAGGGGCAAATAATGGCAAACAGGATTCCAAGAGTTCCTGTCAGAGAACAGGACCCGAAAGTTCGTGCGACCAACTTCGAGGAGGTCTGCTACGGATATAATGTAGAAGAGGCCCAGCTTGAGGCTTCAAGATGTCTTAACTGCAAGAATCCGCGTTGTGTGGGAGCATGTCCGGTAAGCGTCAAGATTCCTGAGTTCATCGCCCATGTAGCGGCAGGAAACTTTGCGGATGCGGCGTTGGTTATCGCGCAGGATTCGTCGCTTCCTGCAATCTGCGGCCGCGTGTGCCCGCAGGAGACCCAGTGTGAGGGAAGCTGTATACTCGGCGTGAAGAGCGAGCCGGTTGCTATCGGCAAGCTTGAGCGTTTCGTTGCCGACTGGAGCCGCGAGAACGGCGGTACCAGGACGGAAGTCGCTGCAGCCAACGGCCATAAGGTGGCCGTCATCGGCAGCGGTCCTGCAGGCCTGGCATGTGCATACGACCTTGCAAAGCTTGGATACGACGTGACCATTTTCGAGGCATTGCACCGTCCGGGCGGAGTGCTTGAATACGGTATCCCTGAATTCAGGCTTCCAAAGGACAAGATCGTCGCTGCTGAGATAGCGGATGTCAAGGCTCTTGGCGTAAAGATCGAGACCAATGTCATTGTAGGAAGGACTGTCACCATCGACAGCCTCATGGATGAAGAAGGCTTCTCGGCTGTGTTCATCGGCTCCGGTGCAGGTCTTCCAAGATTCATGAACATCCCTGGAGAGCATTACAACGGCGTTTTCTCGGCAAACGAGTTCCTGACCAGAAACAACCTCATGAAGGCATACCGTGACGACTATGACACTCCAATCCACGCAGGAAAGAAGGTCGTTGTAGTCGGTGGCGGAAACGTTGCAATGGATGCTGCCCGCACAGCGTTGAGGCTCGGGGCAGAGACAACCATCGTTTATCGCCGTACGGAGAACGAACTTCCTGCACGTAAGGAAGAAGTTCATCATGCTAAGGAAGAGGGAATCCAGTTCGCTATGCTTACCAATCCTGTCGAGGTCATCGGTGACGAGAACGGTTGGGTCAAGGCTGTGAAGTGCATCCGCATGGAGCTCGGCGAACCTGATGAAAGCGGACGTCGCAGTCCTGTAGAAGTTCCGGGATCGGAATTCGAGATCGAGACAGATACTGTCATCATGTCTCTCGGTACTTCTCCTAACCCGCTGATTGCCAGGACTACAGCAGGACTTGAGACCAACCGCCGCGGCTGTCTTGTGGCAGACGACAACGGCGCTACAACCCGCCCGGGCGTCTTCGCCGGAGGCGACGCCGTGACAGGAGCCGCAACAGTGATCCTCGCGATGGGCGCCGGCCGCAAAGCCGCTGCCGCCATCCACGATTACATCCAGAACAAATAGTCTTACAGACCATATAGTATTATGTCGGCTGAGTGCAATTCTTTCTGCACTCAGCCGACATTTGCGTATAGCCTTATAAATATACAGCGTGTTAATGCAAGCGACATGCACTCTTGGCTAGGGGGATATAAAACAGACATCCGGCAGCGGGGGAGCGAAGCATTTTCTTATGCTTTTGCGAAGCGACCCGCTGCCGGATGTCTGTTCTATATGTCAGCTGTTACTTGCTGAACTGGGCCCTGAGGGCTTCGTTCTTTGCGTCTGCGTCTGAACCCTTGATGCCGAAGTAGAACTTGATCTTAGGCTCAGTACCTGAAGGACGTACGGTTACAACGTCGCCAGCCTCGTTGTAGAACTGGAGGACATTGGATGCAGGGAGCCCTGTCTCTTCCGGCTTGCTGTAATCAAGCACCTTGACAACAGGTGAGCCTGCAAGTTCCTTAGGAGGGTTGTTTCGGTAGTCCACCATCATCTGGGCGATCTCCTCAAGACCTGCCTTACCCTTCTTTGTGACAGAGATCAGAGACTCCTTGTAGTATCCGAACTCAGCATAGATGTCCTGGAGGAGCTGATAGAGGGTCTTGCCCTGCGATGCAGCCCATGCAGCGCACTCTGCAACCATTGCGCATGAGATTGGGGCGTCCTTGTCGCGTACGAATTCGCCGACGTTGAAGCCGTAGCTTTCCTCACCGCCGCATACGAATGTCGTCTTGCCCTCGTTCTTCTTGACGATGTCAGCGATCCACTTGAATCCTGTGAGCACATTGTAAACCTTCACTCCGTACTTCTCGGCAATCGCACGGAGAAGTTCAGAAGTAACGATGGTCTTCACGATGTACTGCTTTCCGTCGAGCTTTCCGAGTTCTGACCAGCGGCGCAGGATATAGTATGTAAGGATTGAAGCTGTCTGGTTACCGTTCAGGAGAACCATCTTTCCTTCATTGTCGCGAACTGCGATGCCGAGACGGTCAGCGTCAGGGTCGGTTGCCATCACAAGGTCGGCACCCTCGCGGTCTGCTACAGCCACAGCCATAGCGAGAGCAGAAGGCTCTTCAGGGTTAGGCGACATTACTGTAGGGAAGTTACCGTCCACGACGTCCTGCTCAGGAACGTGATAGATGTTCTCGAATCCGAGCTTTGCAAGGAATTCAGGAACGATCTCGACACCTGAACCATGGATAGGGGTGTAGACGATCTTGATGTCCTTATGAGCTGCCACAGCTTCTGGCGAGAGCATGAGGGTAGAGACTGAGTTGAGATATGCCTCGTCCATTTCATGACTCATAACCTCGATAGGAGCTGCGCCTTCGCCTGGCTCGAACTTTACCATTGAAGGGTCTGTGATCTTTGCGACCTCAGCGACGATGTCCTTGTCGACAGGTGATGTCACCTGTGCTCCGTCAGACCAGAATACCTTGTATCCGTTATATTCCTTAGGATTGTGCGATGCTGTGATCATGATACCGGCATTGGCCTTCTTTGTCCTTACCGAGTAGCTCATCAGAGCGATAGGGTGGAGTTTGTCGAAGATGTAGACATGGATGCCGTTTGCAGCAAGCACGTTTGCTGTGATCTGAGCGAATTCAGGGCTGTTGTTGCGGCTGTCGAACGAGATGCATACGCTGAGAGGACCTTCGATGTTTGCCTTCATATAGTTGGCAAGACCCTGGGTGGCCATTCCTACGGTGTACTTGTTCATTCGGTTTGTGCCGACTCCCATGATGCCGCGAAGTCCGCCTGTACCGAATTCAAGATTCCTGTAGAATGCGTCTTCAAGGGCAACCGGGTCTGTGTCTCTGAGGACTCTGATCTGGGCCTTTGTCTCTTCGTCGAAATTGCCGTCCAGCCAGCTCTGGACAACTTCTCTGAAATCCTTTTCCATACTGTTTAAGTGTTGTTCTAGTGTTATTGTTATAGATTGTTCTTTTCGATATCCTTGAAATATCTGTATGTGTTCACCTTGAGTTCACCTACGGCTAACTCGTCAGCTACGATGATGCCATGCGGATGAGCCTGGAGAGCAGAAAGGGTGCACTTGTGCGAGTATGCACCTTCGATTGCCTCTCTGAGGGCGTTTGCCTTCTTATGGCCGAATGCAAGCACGAGAACCTCCTTTGCATCCATAACTGTTCCGACGCCAACTGTGAGGGCTGTAGTAGGAACCTTGCTGACGTCTCCGTCAAAGAAACGTGAGTTCACGAGGATGGTATCGTATGTAAGGCTCTTTACTCTTGTGCGTGATACGAGTGATGAGAAAGGCTCGTTGAATGCGAGGTGGCCGTCTTCGCCTACTCCTCCCATGAAGAGGTCGATTCCGCCTGCAGCCTTGATCTTCTCCTCATACGCAGCACATTCTGCAGCGAGGTCTTCTGCGTTTCCGTTGAGGATGTTGATGTTTTCCTTCGGAACGTCCACATGGTCGAAGAAGTTGCGTGCCATGAACGAGTGGTAGCTCTCCGGATGCTCTTCAGGAAGTCCTACATATTCATCCATGTTGAATGTTATCACATTCTTGAAAGACACCTCACCTGACTTGTACATTCTGATGAGTTCCTGATATGTTGCTACTGGAGTTCCTCCGGTAGGGAGTCCCAGCACGAACGGCTTGTCGGTAACGGCAGCCTTGGCCTTGATCTTCGATACGATGTAACGGGCAGCCCATACTGATCCTTCTGCGCTGTTCGGTTCTATGATAAGTCTCATCTTCTAAAAAATGTTAAAATAATTTCACAAATACTTCAATTGCCTGATATTCAGCCATTCCGAGGTTGTCATACAGGCGTGCTGTGTTCTGGGTCCTCTCTTCTGCCCTCTGCCAGAACTCGCGTGGATCCTCTCCTGGGAACGGCACGATGTCCTTCTGCGAAAGATGGCGGTAGATTGCATGTCGCTTCTTGATGACTTCGTCCGGGCTGAGCGGAACGGCCATGTCCACCTTTCCTAGCTCCCATTCCATCCATGCTCCTCTGTAGAGCCATACGTGACATTCTTCCATCCATGCCTCTTCCTGGAGCTGGCGCAATGCCTCCAGAACAGCCTCGGTACATACACGATGTGTGCCGTGAGGGTCTGCAAGGTCACCTGCAAGGTAAATCTGATGCGGCTGTACCTTCTGGAGCAGATCCTTGATGATGTCTATGTCTGCCTGTGTGCGCTGGCCCTTCTTGATTCCGCCAGTCTCATAGAAAGGAAGGTTCAGGAAGTGGCAGTTGGTTTCGTCGTTGAGACCGAAAGAACGTACTGCGCTCTTTGCCTCAGCGCGGCGTATTGCTCCCTTAAGCTCGAGCAGCGCCCTTGGCTCAGGCTGCCCCGGCTTCTTGGAAGCAATGATTTCCTTGACTTCGTCGAATCTGTCCCCGAACCCGAGCTCACGTGCGGCATCCATGTGCTGGAGAACAACGTCGTCATGGACAGCCACGTTTCCGGAAGTCTGGTATGCTACATGAACGTCGTGTCCCTGCTCTGCAAGACGGATGAATGTACCTCCCATCGAAATGACATCATCGTCAGGATGAGGGGAGAAGATGACCACCTTCTTAGGGAATGGTGATGAAGGAACTGGCCTTGTGCTGTCGTCAGCATTCGGCTTTCCGCCAGGCCATCCTGAAATCGTGTGCTGGAAGTCGTTGAATACCTTGATGTTGATCTTGTCATATGGGCCGTAAAGCTCGAGAAGCTCTCCAAGACCGTTTGCGAGGTAGTCTCCCTGGGTGAGCTTGAGGATAGGCTTGCCTACCTGCTCGCAAAGCCATACTACGGCCTTGCGGATGAACTTAGGGGTCCATTCACATGGCCCTACAAGCCAAGGAGCTACATTCCTGGTAAGAAGCGCAGCGGCATTCTCGTCCACATAGAATGATATGCGTTCATGCTTCTGTAGATATGATGCCGGGCATGAAGGGTTCATGTCGTCCTCTACGATCTTCTTGACGACGTCGGCCTTGTCTTCGCCCCACGCTATCAGGTGGATCTTCTTTGCTGAAAGCATTGTAGATATACCCATCGCGATCGCCTTGTCAGGAGTCTCCTCGACATTGCCGGCAAAGTTCCTGGCCTGACGCTTTCTGGATGCGTATGGCAGAAGAACGGTTCTGGTCCTGCCCTTGTCTGATGCTCCTGCTTCATTGAATCCGATCTGTCCCTTTTCACCTGTTCCCATGATGAGGATGTCAAGATCCGATGCCATCCTGTCGTATTCGGCGCAGAACTCGCTTACCGCATCGCTGTCCATTACCTTGTCAAGCTTTGGAACATGCACGTTCTCAGGCTTTACGTCGATATGGGCGACGAGGTCCTCATAGAGCCTCCTGTTTCTGCTGTGGCTGTCTGCTGGAGCCGGATAATACTCATCGATGCTGTAGATGTGCACGTTCTCGAAAGACACTTCTCCTGCCTTGTGTCTTCTTACGAGACTCTTGTAGAGCGCTACAGGTGATGAACCTGTTGTAAGACCGAGTCTGAATACACCGTTTTTTGCGTTTATCTCTTCGACGAGCTTTTCTGCAAGTCTCTCGCTTGCAGCGGTTTCGTCCTCATAGATGTGTGCGGGAATTCTTTCGTAAGTATGTTTGATCCCATTTGGAAGTCCTGCCTCTATCAGGCCTCCGTCTTTCGGTAATGAAAACTTTTTCATGTGATTCAAATTTTAACTTACAAAAATATAAAATATTAACAGAATATACCCAATATTATTAAAATTTTTTAAAATATCGTTCGTGATATGTATCATCTCTTCTTGAAACGTGTCAGTATTATGAGTATAAGAACAAACAGAAGCAAGGTATAGGATACAAGCCGGAAGCCTTCTGTAGCTGACCCAAGATATGTCTCGAACGGATACATCTCGTTGAACAGCGAGCCGGCATCCCATACCATTGAGAATGTTGTGAAAAGCGTAAGGTAGAACAGCAGGTTGTTCATGCGCTGGTCGTCGTCTTTCTCCCTCTTGTCCTTCTGCTGGGCGATCATCTGGTAAAGCCTTTGCTTTTCCGGCAGGATTTCCAGTCCTTCTTCCATGGAATGGTGTATCAGGCGCGGCAGGAAATTGTATGAAACCTGGTCGAACCAGCAGCTGTACTCGAATTCGTCAAACTGTTCCAGCAGCTTGTCTGCACGTTCATGGCTTATGCGGAAGTCGTTGTTTAGCCGGAACAGGTAGAACTTGACGAAAAGTTCGCTGATGTAGATCATTCCGAAATAGTTGCTTATCCAATTTTCTATGTTGCCTTCGGATATGTCGTGTCCCAGGAAGGTGAATGTGTCGAAAAGCGAAAGAGCCTTCCAGTTGTTGAACACTGAAACGCAGTTTCCTCCCATTATCTTGTCATAGTATGCCTTTGATGGGGAGAAGTCGTTTTCCGGGTCATATGATCCTATAGGGGCTATTGTTCCAAGCTCGAAGAGAAGCTCGTCGCTGTCGGTGCCTTCGCGCTCGCCGGAATCTATGGTTGCGATCTGGAATACCTTGAGCTTGTTGCCGTACTCGACCAGACGTGGATAGCACATGGCGTCCTCCATCTCAAGTATTTCCTTTGCGGAGGTTGAATGTTTGCGGTAAACGTCCATAAGGGGAGTCAGGACCGCGTCTGCGAACTGTTTGTTTGTCCTGCCGATGGAATCCAGATTGCGGAGCCTCGAAACCACTGCTGTCACATCGTTGCCTGTACAGTCCAGACTGATGCGGATGGA
>JAFQAT010000040.1 GCA_017399865.1 Bacteroidales bacterium
ATACATCAGAGAGATCCACAAGGAAAACCTGGCTCCTTTATACATCACCATCAGACTCATGAGGCTGGTACTGATCCTGATAATCGCCATGACGATGATGGGTCTCACCGGCATGAGCGTGTACTACGCATCGGAACGTCGTCATGAAATCGCAGTAAGAAAGGTATTCGGCGGCACGACTGATTCGGAGACCTTCAGGAACGTATTGACCTACATCCGCATGACGCTGATTTCAGACATCCTTGCCATTCCTGTCGTGTACTTCCTGATTGACTTCCTCAGAGAGACTCCATATGCAAACACCATCGATACTTTCTGGTGGGTCTATGCGGCAGCCATTCTGTTTTCAATCGCAATCTCGCTTGTCTCTGTCCTCTGGCAGATCCTGCGGGCAGCCCGCACCAACCCTGCAGAGACGCTGAAGAAGGAGTAGATGCCCGGTCGGAGCCGGGCATGACGGGAAAGGCTGGGCATGACGTCGGGGTTAAGAAGGAGTAATTTTGATAAAACAGGCATAATTACTATATTTGAAGGTTCAAGATGATACCTATGGCTAAAAGCAAGGCAAAGATATTGGTTGTGGATGACAACAGCGGAATCAGGGCGGCGCTGAAGGTGCTGCTGCCGATCCATTTCTCGCAGGTCGAAGTCATCCCGTCTCCAAACGAACTCATGAGCCGTCTGGCTGAATTCCGTCCTGACGTGGTTCTGCTGGACATGAATTTCCACACCGACATAAATACTGGAAACGAAGGCCTGTTCTGGCTTTCTGAAATAAAGAAGCGCTGTCCGGATGTCGAAGTCGTTCTGTTTACCGCATATGCAGATATCGCCCTTGCGGTCGAAGGAATGAAGCGCGGGGCATTCGACTTCATCGTAAAGCCGTGGGACAATGAGAAGCTCGTCGATACATTGAAGGCGGCATACGACGGCCGCAACAAGGATTCGAAGGACGCAGCTTCAGTTCCGCCGTCGTCGGTTACCATGCTATGGGGCAAGGGATCTGCGATGGCCTCAGTCCGCAAGACTGTCGAGAAGATCGCTCCGACCGACGCTACGGTGCTCATAACAGGAGAGAACGGAACGGGAAAGGATGTGCTTGCCGGCGAGATCCACCGCATGTCCGAGCGTGCATTCAGGCCTATGGTCTGCGTCGATGCCGGCGCACTGACGGAGACACTTTTCGAGAGCGAGCTTTTCGGCCATGTCAAGGGCGCGTTCACTGATGCTCATGCCGACCATGTCGGCAAATTCGAGCAGGCGGACGGCACTACCCTCTTCCTCGACGAGATCGGCAACATCCCTCTCCATCTTCAGTCAAAGCTCCTGAGGGCTATCCAGAACAGATGCATCACCAGGGTCGGAGATACAAAGTCCATCCCTGTGGATATCAGGCTCATATGCGCTACCAATAAGAATCTGGACAAGATGGTGCGCGACGGAGAGTTCCGCGAAGACCTGTACTACAGGATAAACACGATGCACCTCCACCTCCCTGCCCTGCGGGAAAGGAAGGACGAAATAATACCGCTTGCCGAGATGTTCATAAGGAAGCACGCGGAAAAGTACAGACGTCCGGTAATCGGACTGACGGAAGAGGCGGCAGAAGTCCTGATGAACCATAATTGGGGCGGCAACATACGCGAATTGCAGAACTGCATCGAGAAGGCGGTCATACTCTCCGAAGGCTCGACTCTTTCCGCATCGGACATCGAGCTCCCTTCGGGAGGAAATGCGCCGGCCCCTCCGGGCACTGGCGCAGGCGACACTCTGGAGGAAACGGAGGAAAAGGCTATACGCGCAGCTATGGCAAGATACGGCGGCAATCTGTCGATGGTGGCTAAGTCGCTGGAAATAAGCAGGCCGACCCTTTATGCCAAGTTGAAGAAGTATAACATATAGTTGAAGAATGGCAGAAATCCATGTCATACTTATCGTGATTGCGACAGTTTCAGCGACTGCCGCAATTGCTTCTTTAATCACCTCCCGCAGAATGCGCAAGAAAGTCGCATACATGCTGGATGCGCTTGAAGATAAGGAATTGAATTTCCGCTTCGACGAGAGCCGGTTCTTCGGAAGGAGATTCAACCGTACCCTGAACCGCTTGAGAGGCATCTTCGATAAGGAAAGGCATGAGATCATCGAGCAGGAGAAATATTTCGGACTGATGCTGGACCATGTCCGGACAGGCATTGTCGTCGTCGAGGACAACGGACGCATCAACTACTGCAACAGCACAGCCCTGGCTATTCTGGGCATCGCTACCTTCGGCCACATACGTCAGCTCAGGACGGTGAGCCAGTCGCTTTATGAGGCCTTCCAGACCGTTACTGACGGTTCCCATGAAGAAAGGGCAAGCTACTACAATGAAAGCGGAAAAGTGACCATTTCACTTACCGCTTCAAATGCGAAGATCGGCAAAAGCAAGGTCAAGGTCGTCGCTTTCAATGACATAAGCGATGAAATCGCAGAAAGCGAGCAGGAATCGTGGTCAAAGCTGATCAGAGTGCTGACGCATGAGATCATGAACACCGTCACCCCTATCGCTTCCTTGAGCGAGACCCTGCTTAAGTTTGACGGGGTGGACGGCGAGATAAGGAACGGCCTGGACACTATCTCACAGTCCTCGCGCAGCCTGATAAAGTTTGTCGACAGCTACAGGAATCTGACCAGGGTCGCTTCTCCGGTGAAGAAGGCGTTCTTCGTGCGCGAGCTGGCGGAGAGGGTGATAAACCTGACAAAGGAGCAGGCGCTTATGGCGGGAGCCGTATGTACATATACTGAAAAATCGGAAGACATCCTGCTATATGCCGACGAAGGCCAGATCACGCAGATACTTATCAATCTGGTAAAGAACGCGATTCAGGCAGGTGCGCGTAATGTCGGCATATCCGCAGACATAAACCTTTCCGAGCAGATAATCATAAACGTTGCCAACGACGGACGTCCCATCAGCAAGGAAAGCCAGGAAGAGATCTTCGTGCCTTTCTATACGACCAAACAGGAAGGTACGGGCATCGGTCTGAGCCTGTCTCGCCAGATCATGCGCATGCATAACGGCACCCTGACGCTCAACCGAAGCGACGAAAAAGGAACGATATTCACATTATTATTCAAATAGACATAAACATGAAAAAAACACTCTATCTGATTGCATGTCTGTGCATTGCAGCATGCGCACCGAAGCCGGAGGCAAAGCTTGTCGACCGAATGACCCATGATCCGAATGCGACCAATACGGAGACCATCCTCCATGTATGGAGCTGGAACTTCCCTACCATCGCCGAGAACATGAAGACTATCGCTGACGCGGGATTCACCATGCTTCAGACTTCACCTGTAAATGCATGCTTCAGCCCGGAAGGTGCAAACATCAAGATTCTTGACGAGAAGGAAGGCAACTGGTACCACTATTATCAGCCTACCGACTGGACCATCGGAAACAACATCCTCGGAACCGAAGAGGAGATGCAGGTAATGCTTGATTCGGCGAAGAAGTACAATATCCGTGTCCTCGTGGACGTTCTTCCTAACCATACCGCATTCGACATCGACCTCGTTTCCGACGAGTTCTATGCAGCTGTAGGCGGAAGGGAGAAGATGTTCCATACAAACGGCCTCAAGGGCATCAGGGACTATTCTGACCGTACGCAGTGTACTCATCAGGGTGTAGGCGGACTTCCTGACGTAAATACAGAGAATCCTCATTTCCAGAAGTATTACATGGAGTTCGTGAACAAGCTCATCAAGATGGGAGTACGCGGTTTCCGTTATGATACTGCAAAGCATATCGGCGTTCATTCTGATCCTATTGATGCCGAGGCAGGCGTTACTGAAAACGACTTCTGGGACGTTGCTACAGGCCGCAAGGAAGTTCTCGGAGTATCACTTGCGATCCCATACGACAGCCTTTTCGTATATGGCGAGGTTCTTCAGGGAAGAGGTGTTCCTGAAGCTGAATATGCAGGCTATTTCGGCCAGACAGCATCAAGCTACGGACATGTTCTCTGCAAGGTCATCGAGAACAGAAGCGCAAAGGACATCGACATCGTTTCATGGTACCACAGCGCGGCTCCTGAATATCTTACGACATGGGTTGAGAGCCACGACACATACTGCAATGCAAACGAGACAGCTGACCTTACAGACGCACAGATCCGTACAGCATGGGTATTCCTCACTGCCCGTCAGAACGGTACCCCTCTCTTCTTCAGCCGTCCTATGAACTCTACACGTGACAACTTCTTCGGAGACAACCTTCTCGGAGCACGCGGAAACGATGAGTTCTTCCATCCTGAAGTAGTGGCTGTCAACAAGTTCCGTCAGGCAATGAAAGGACAGCTTGAGGATATCCAAGTGTCAGAAGACGGTAAGGTAGCTTCTGTAAACCGTGGAAACAAGGGTGTTGCGATCGTAAACTTCTCCCTTGACCAGACTCCTGTAGAACTTCCTACCGGTCTTGCAGAAGGCACATATGCAGATGTCGTATACGGCAACACATTCACTGTCGAGAACGGCGTAATCAAGGGAACAGCACAGCCTGAAACAACATATATCATACGATAGTCATTCAGGATCTGTCCTGACGATAAAGGGTCCGCTGCAAAAGCGGACCCTTTTTTCATCAGTCGATAGTCTTGTCGATATTGAATCGTGTGATCTTTCTTGAGGTGTTCTTCTGGAATTCCGTGTCTCTCAGCTTAACCCTCTTTACTGCCTTGTATGGAGGCATCTTGGCATTAAGCATCTTCACTTGGTCCTCGAAATGCTTCTGGATGTCCGTGATTCCCTTATGGGCAAGAAGCTCTGCGTCAGGGAAGATTTCTGCAACGATAGTGATCTTGTCTTTCTGCACTCGGCTTTCGCCTGCGTACACGACCACTTCCGTGACTCCTTCCACCTTCTGCAGTTCGGCCTCTATCTCTTCCGGATAGACATTCTTTCCGTTTGAAAGGATGATAAGGTTCTTCTTGCGTCCGGTGATATAGATCCAGCCTTCTTCGTCGAGCTTTCCGTAATCTCCTGTGTGGAAGAATCCGTCCTTGTCGAATACCTCGGCTGTCGCTTCAGGATTGTTGTAGTATCCGAGCATTACGTTAGGACCCTTCACACAGATTTCGCCTTCACCGTTTTCGTCCGGATCAGCAATCTTTACCCTGCAGGCAAGGATCGGTGTTCCGACGCTTCCCGGCTTGCGGTATTCGTTTCTGTTTGCGGAAATCAGAGGCGAACACTCTGTAATGCCGTAGCCGTTAAGGATGGTGATTCCTAATGAGTCGAATGTGCGGATGATCTCCTCGTCGAGCTTTGCCCCTCCGCAGATGATGAGTTCAAGCTTTCCACCGAACGCGCTGAGCACGCTTGAGAACAGCTTTCTTCTCACGTCTATTCCGACCTTGCGGAGCAGATCGCTGCACTTCATCATGACCTTGAGCAACCCTTCCTTTCCGCTCTTTCTTGCTGTTGTCCAGATCTTTCTGTTCATTACTTCAAGGAACGCTGGAACAAGTATAAGGTGGGTCGGCTGCTGTTCCTTTATCTCGTCGCTGACATGCTTTATGCCGCTTGATATATAGACCTCGCAGCCCTGTGCGAGATGACCTACATAGTTGACGGTAGAACCGAATGTGTGGTGAGGCGGAAGGACATGAAGTGTCTTGCGTGTAATGTCGAAGTTGTACATTCCGAGGGTCATGTCGAGGCCGATGTTCGCCTGCGAAAGCATGACGCCCTTGCCTTTGCCGGTCGTTCCGGAGGTGAATACGATTGATGCGAGCCTGTTGACGTCAATCTTGTAGTCGTAGTATGAATTGTCCCCTTCTGCAAAGAGTTTCGCTCCCTTGATCTGCATTTCAGCGATTGAAGTCACTTTCTTTCCTTCTGTCTCCGCCGCCTCAAGTGAATTTTCCGGGGCGATGGAAATCAGCGTCTCCACTGTCTTCATGCCTCCGTTCTTCAGCATCTCCTTTATCTTCGCTTCAGATGTCTTTCCGAAGAATACGGCCTTGCAGCCGGTTGTGGTTATGATTCCGTCGATATCTTCTATCGGAAGTTCCTTGTCGACAGGAACTGTCACCGATCCGATGGCCATCACTCCGAAGAAAGAGCAGCACCATCCGTATGAGTTCTCGCCGATAATTGCAATCGTTTCTTCCCTGAGACCCTGCGAAATCAAGGCTGTGCCGAGGTTTCGGACATCGTCGCGCCACTGTGAAAATGTTACACGCTGGACCTCCTTGTCCCAGTAATTCTCTTTATATGAGATTGCTATGCTTTCAGTGAAATTCTGTGCCGCCTCTTCTACAAGCGAGCGCATGTCGTCGATGAAGGTGGTCTTGTAAATAGGATAATTCTTATTCATCGTTTGGTTTTAAGTACAAGTCTGGTTAAAAATCGCTCAAATATAACTTTATTTTCGCATATATTACTAAATTTGCCCCATAATTGTAAACGCGTTTACTATATACACGTTTACTAAAATGAGATTAAATGGGAAAACTTTATGATCTGCTGAAGGAGGATTATCGTGTCAAGGAAGGCCTTAACACGTGCATAAACTGCGGTACATGCACTGCAATCTGTCCTGCGGCAGAGTTCTACAGATATGATCCGCGCAAGATTGTGGACACAGTCCAGCGCGGAGATGACGATGAGATCGAGGCTCTGCTCAAGAGCGATACGATCTGGTATTGCGGTGAATGTCTTTCCTGCCTGACCAGATGTCCGCGAAAGAACGGTCCGGGCCTTGTTATCATGGCCCTGCGTAACCTTTCGGCAAAGCTCGGCTATTTCGTGGAGTCGGAGAAAGGAAGGCAGCTCTTCCCTCTTACCAGGATTATGACCGGAAACATCCTGAAATACGGCTACTGCATCCACCCTGACACCTTCAGCTGGGAAGACCATGTCGAGTCCGGACCTGTCTGGAAATGGCACACGGAGCACCTGGAAGACAGTTATGCAAGACAAGGGGCGAACTTCAGAGGCAAGGGCCCCGGCATCCTCAGGGAGATACCGAAGGAGTCTCTCGACGAGCTGCAGAGAATATTCGATGTGACGGGAGCGACTGAAAGGATCGGGACTATAGAAAAATGTTCGGAGGCGAAGGCGAAGGAGATGGGCATGACGTTGGATGAATATTACCGCTACACATTCGAATACAGTTCGGACGACCATTTTAACAATGACTGACAATGATCTATCAAGGCAAACAGAATATATGGAGTGATTATCAGAAGGAGATTCCCGACGATCACTGGTATTATGTAAGGAGCTGCATCAGGCAGAACTTCTTCCCTGCTTCGGAGAAGATGTTCATGGAGATATGCAGGAATGTCCTTGGAAAGGATATATATGAAAATGAGCATCATACGACATGCGGTGGCATTGCATACCACTGCGATACGATTCCGCAGGAGACTGTGATGACCATTGTCGCACGCCAGTTCGCATTGATGACGGAAGCCGGATATGAGAACTATGTCGCTTCCTGCATCACTTCATTCGGCAACTATACCGAGATCCTGGAGACATGGAACGAGTATCCCGAGCTGGAGGCGAAGATCCGCGAACTGCTCTGGAAGGCATGCCGCAAGGAATTCAGGAAACCGAAGCATCTTGCCCATTCCAGCGACCTGATATACAAATTCAGGAACGAGATCGCTGAAAAGGCGAAGTTCCGTCTTGTCAACAAGGAGACAGGCGAGCCATTGCGGGTCGTCGAACATATCGGCTGCCATTATGCGAAGATGTTCCCTTCCAAAGGCGTCGGAGGTGCCGAGTATCCGTATGTGCTCGCAGGCATGATAGAGTCATGGGGCGGAAATGTCATCGACTACCCGGAACGCCGCCATTGCTGCGGCTACGGCTTCCGCCAGTACCATGTGAAGGCCAACCGAGGCTATTCTATTTCAAACACGCACAAGAAATTCGAGTCCATGGAGCCGTACAAGCCTGACATGATCATAACCAACTGTCCCGGATGTCCTTATTTCCTCGACAGGTGGCAGTATGTGATTGCCGAGATGGAAGGAAAGACATACGGCGAGAACGGGTTCGGAATACCAGTGTTCACATATGAGGAAGTGGCCGGCATGGTGCTGGGATATGATCCTTGGGACCTCGGTCTGCAGCTCCATCAGGTGGCGGTTGAACCGCTTCTCGACAAGATAGGAATCGAATACAGTCCTGAAGACAAATACAAGGGACTCAATAAGAAGGACATCATGAAGCCGGAACTTCCTTCCGGCATCAGATGCTTCTGATAAAACCCGGACTTATGAATGAGATCGTAGTTATAATAGGTGGCGGAATCGCCGGAATGGAGGCTGCAGCCCAGCTTCTGAAGCTCGGCCACTCCCCTATCATCATAGAAAAAAGCGACCGTCTCGGCGGACATGTCGGCAAATGGAACATGCTGTTCCCTGACCTTACTCCGGCGAAGAAGGTGGTCGACGAACTGGCCGATTCATGCCGCGACGCAAATATATTCCTCAACACGGAGATTTCGTCGCTCAACCGCCTTAAGGACAGATACAACCTCATGCTGTCCAACGGAATATCCATAAGCACGAAATATATTCTTTTCGCGACCGGTTTCAACATGTTCCCGGCGCAGAAGAAGGAAGAATACGGCTATGGTATTTATGACCATGTGGTTACAAATGCTGACCTGGAGCATTGGATGAACGGAAATGCGGACAAGCGCATGGATACGTCCGGGATGAAGACGATAGGATTCGTGCATTGCGTAGGATCGCGCGATGAGAAAGCGAGGAACCCGCAATGTTCAAAGGTATGCTGCATTACAGCCATCAAGCAGGCGATCGAACTCAAGAATATGTATCCTGATGCGCAGATCTACTGTTTCTATATGGACCTGCGCCTCTTCGGCAAGAAGTTCGAGGATTTCTATACAAAGGCCCAGCGCGACCATGGAATCCATTTCATCAGAGGACGCGTTTCTGAGGTAAGCGAAGCCATGGACGGACGTCTTGTTGTCAAGGCGGAAGACACTCTGATCGGCAAGCCGCTCAAGGTGTCGGTGGACCTGCTTGTGCTCATGGCGGGAATGGCATGCAATCCTGACAGCGAGAAGATTGCATCGCAGATTGCCCTTCCGATCGATACTGACGGTTTTCTCAAGAGCAGCGACAATATAATCCACATAACTTCATCGGCAAAGAAAGGGGTCTTCTATGCCGGTGCATGCACAGGTCCGAAGACGGTTCCGGAAACATTGGCCGAGGCACGTTCTGCAGCTCTGGACATCCACACTGCGATAATTAAGGAGAGATGATGAACATATTCGGATTCAGATTGTCGGCAAGTTCTGCGATAGATATGGACAAGGTGGACAGAACCTTGTTCGATAAGCTGTGCGCTGAAGAGCCTGATGCAAGACGCTGCATGTCATGCGGCTCCTGCAGCGCGACCTGTCCTGCCGGCGAGTTCACAGGGATGAGCGTAAGAAAGGTTCTTCATAACCTTCAGAGAGGAAAGGAACGCGAAGCTCTGAAGATGGTTTCATCATGCATGCTTTGCGGGAAATGCAATATGGTCTGCCCTAGAGGCATAAACACAAGACATCTGATCCTGTCAGTCTGCAGGATCTATAAAACGGAGGAAAGCCGATGAGAGATCTATACCCGTCAGGATTCGACAGCTTCATCCTTCCCTTCATGATCGGAATGACCTTCGTGCTGTGCTGGTGCGGAATCGGTGCCGTACGCGTCATTGCCGAGCTTGATCGTGAAGACAGAAAGAAGTTCTTCCTGTCATTCCTTAACCCGAAGATACTCGGCAAGAACATCAGGGACTGGTTCTGCGACTGTCTGTTCCATGTAAAGCTGTGGAAGAGGAACAAGTTGCTGGGATACATGCACTCCAGCATAGCATTCGGATGGTTCATGATCATCGTCATAGGACATATAGAGGTCTTCATATATACTCCCGAAAGGATCCACAGGATGTGGTATCCGATCTTCTTCAGATACTTTGTCGCTGTCACGGAGAGCACGATGAAGGGTTCGTTCTTCTTCTTCCTGATGGACTTCTTCCTTCTGATGATTCTCAGCGGCATCATCCTGGCCATGGTCAAACGTGTCCGTTCACGTCTTTTCGGTATGAGAAGGACGACAAGGGCCAGTCTGACAGACCTGATAGGACTATACGCTTTGTGGTCAATTTTCCCTTTGAGGCTTCTTGCGGAAGGCTTTACCGCAGATATAAGCGGCGGCTCTTTCCTTACGAAGTCTCTTAATATGGTGCTCCATTCCTTCATGAGCGATTCAATGAATGCTCTGCCGGTATGGTGGGCATACTCCATCGCATTGGGTGTCTTCATGTGCATCCTGCCGTTCAGCAGATACATGCACATACCTGCGGAAATCCTCCTTATTCCTTTGAGGAACGCCGGAATCAAGCTCAAGCATGAGGACAAAGGCGTTGCCAGGGCGGAACTGTATTCTTGTCCGAGCTGCGGTGTCTGCATCGACACATGTCCGCTGAGCGCTGTGCCGGCGAATTCGAGGGATGCTACGGTATATCTTAACCGCCAGCTCAAACGTCACAATGAGAAGAGGATAGACCAGATAAGCGAGAAATGCATGCTTTGCGGCAAATGCAGCGTGGTATGTCCTGTCGGCGTGGAAGGTGACAAGATAAGGATCGCCCATCGCTCCAGAAAGAAATACAGCATTGCCCATGACTACTCTCTGATAGATGAAGGAAAGTTCATCGGAAACATGACGGAGAAAAGACGCGTGCTGTACTTCATGGGATGTATGACCGCACTTACTCCTGCCATCAGAAAGGCCGTGACTGCAATCATGGACAAGGCGGGGGAAGATTATACGATAATGGACGGCGACGGCGGCATCTGCTGCGGAAGACCGATGCTTGTGGCGGGAAGGAAGGATGCGGCAATGGAAATGATAGAGAAGAACACAAAGATCATAAAGTCTTCCGGGGCTTCCGTACTGCTTGTGAACTGCCCTATCTGCTATAAGATATTCAAAGAAAACTATTCTCTTGAAGGAATAGAGATACTTCATCATACGGAGTTTATCGACAGGCTCGTCAGTGAGGGCAGGATCGCCATCGACAGATCGGAGACGAAATATGTCTACCACGATCCGTGCGAACTCGGCAGAGGATGCGGCATATACGACCAGCCTCGTAATGTCGTCGCTGCCGCAGGAACATTGGTTGAAGCCGATGTCAACGGCAAGGAAAGCATCTGCTGCGGCGGAAGCATCGGAAGTCTCAGCCTCGGATTCGATAAGCGCAAGGCACTTACGGAGAATGCACTTAAGCATCTTACCTGCGGTTCGCCAGACGCAATAGTGACTGCATGCCCGCTGTGCAAGACCACATTCAACCGTTATTCAGACCGTCCTGTGGCAGATATTGCAGAAGTTACAGCAGAAAGATTGATTTAGGTTTGACTTTTGCACAAACTCTAAGATGTATGAGTATCAGATAGCTGAGGTAGAAAAGCTCATCAAGTAGGTATGGAGTACATAATACTGTTGATGACGCTGGCAGGCATAGTATCCGGTGCGGATTTCCTCGTGACCGGATCTGTTTCGCTTGCCAGAAGATTCAAGATTTCCGACTTTGTCATCGGAGCTGCGATAGTCGCTGCACTCATGTGGATCATCGAGGTGATCCCGACCTGGACGACTTCTGTCGTTTCAATGGTGATCATGCTTCTTACCATCTCCAACAAGGGATTGGGATTCATGATTTACGAAGGCGCAGGGAAGATGGTGGACTACAAGTCTATCATGGCTGCATTTGCAGATCCTGTGATCATGCTCTTCCTAGGCGGATTCGTCCTTGCCATCGCAGCTTCTAAGGTCGGCCTCGACGTCGCTATCGCCAAGACCCTTCTCAAGCCTTTCAAGAAGCCGAAGTGGGTTCTTCTGGCGTTCCTCCTCATCATCGGAGTGTTCTCCATGTTCATGAGCAACACTGCTACGGCAGCGATGTTCCTTACCTTCCTTGCACCTGTGCTTGGTGCGCTTCCAAAGGATGAGAAAGGCAAGGCCGGTCTTGCTCTTGCGATTCCTATTGCAGCCAACCTCGGTGGCATGGGTACTCCTATAGGAACTCCTCCGAATGCACTCGCCCACTCTACCGGCATCATCAACACCAGGCAGATGGCGATCGTAGGCCTTGTCGTAGGAGTAGTCGGCATCGTGCTCGGATACCTCATGCTCATCTTCATCGGCTTCTGATCCGATACAGATTGTGCTTTATGATACCGCCCCGGAAGTCTTTTGTCTGACTTCTGGGGTTATTGTTTTTAGAAAGTTTTCACTATTTTTGCAGCCGCAAAACCTCAGCCGTACTTATCGCTCTCAAAATACTGGAAAAGCAGGGTCACAAGCTGATCAGATCTTTCCGTTGTCCTTCAGCCACTGGATCTGGTCTCTCAAAGTGACTTCCAATGGCCTTGTGGTATAACCTAGTTCCCTTTCTGCCTTGCTGTAGTCAAACTGGTTGTTCCTCTTGAGGTTATATACAGAGAAGGTTGTCATCATAGGCATTTCACCGGTCTTGGCAGCCTTCTTCTCCATCCTCATCGCGATTCTCTCAGCAAGGTCAATAGGAAGGAAGAACTTCACAGGCTGGCATCCGGCTTCTTCTACAAGAATTCTGTTAAGCGTCTTGAATCTGATCACCTCGTTTCCGAGAATATATCCTTCTCCTATCCTACCCTTGTCTGCCGCTGCAATACATCCTGCTGCAAGGTCACGGACATCCACAAGATTGAACGAACCGTTTATGCCTACAGGCATCTCACCCTTGATTATCTTGATGATGGTAGAGGTAGTCTCGCTCATTGCATGATCATTCGGCCCGAAAATGCCGGTAGGATAGACAACGCATGCCTTCAATCCCCTCTTCTTTATGGCTGTATACACATTGTTCGTAGCCATCGCCTTGCTCTTGCTGTACCAGCCTTCAAGTTCATCAAGATTAACTTCCTCTACCTCTTTGATCTTCTGTCCGTGAGGAAGTTCAGGAATCGCTCCTGTCGAGCTTACATATACGAGCTTCTGGCATTCAGGATGTTCGAGACACATGTCCACGATGTTTTCTGTACCTCCTACATTCACATCCAAAACAAGCTTGCGGTAATACGGATTCACGGTCACCATGCTAGCCACATGGATACATATGGTTTCAACACCTTCCTCTACTGTAAAGAATGGCTCCAAGGATGCTTTGTTGCAGAGATCGCCATAAAAGATCTCCACTTCTGATGGAATATACTTTGCTGACTTATCGCCTTCAAGGACGAAAGCCCTAACCTTTTCACCGCGCTCCAGAAGCTGGGCACACACATTTGAACCTAAAAAACCGGCTGCTCCGGTAATGAGATATATTTGATTTGCCATGATTGAAATATGATTTATCTGACTCATTTTACTGTTGCAAAGGTATTGCAAGAAGATGTAAAGAATATTTCATTTATACCGATATATTGGTCAGATTTGCCAAAGGCTTTAAAGCAGATAACCATCTGTGATATAATATGTTGGCATGTCTGACCAATGCAAAAGCAAATCAGCCCAATAGGAAAGCTAAAGATGTCTTACGACCTTGCATGGATTGCCGACCGCGATTGTATCGGCAGGAATATCATGTGTTACAACTGATCCGGCACCGATGACAGCCCTGTCACCAATCGTCACTCCAGGAAGCACCGTAACGTTGGCACCGAGCCATACATTTTCACCGATTGTTATCGGACGGTCGTTGAAGACACCTTGAAGACGCTCTACCGGATCAAGGGAATGATTTGTACAGATGAGGCTGCATCCTGGGCCGATCAAGGCACAATGACCGATTGTGATGATGTTGGAATCAAGGAATGTGCAGTTCAGATTTACAAAGGCAGTTCCTTTGAAATGGATGTTCTTTCCCATTACACATTGAAATCCGGATTCAACGAACAGATATTCATTGTACCCATCTATAAGTTCGTTCAAAATTTCTTTGCGGCGAGGTGATGAAGGGATAGTGTTGTTGAATTCAAAACAAAGATCCTTGACCTTATTCTGAAATGCGACCACTTCAGGATCGCGGCGGCTGAACTGTTCACCGCTTAATGCCTTCTCTAATTCTGTCATATTATCTAATGATTAACCTGTTAATTCTGCAAAATTAACAAGTGTTCATCTCAGACAAAAGTGACATTTTACTGATATTCTGTCCTGATTTTCTTAAATATTATTTCAGGCATGAAGATGCTTAAGGAACCTCAGATAAATGATAAATTCAGGATCACAACTTATCAAATAATCATTCAGTTTGCTATGAAACCATTATGAATCAAGCATATGGAGGTTCCCGTTCCACTTTAAGTTTAATTGTATGTCAAAAACATTTGAAACCAATGCACAGAAGTCACTGACTATGGCATCTGGCATTAAGAAACACATTGATGAGGTCGCTCATCTCGGAATCAAGGCAGAAAGGTCTGGACAATCTCGAAGCAGAAGCGAACAAGGCGATCGAAATGATTCAGGAAGTAGATGACCTCCGTCAGACCGTATCTGAAAAACTTCATGCAGCAAACGAGAAACTGGCCGATGTAAAGGAACTCGCCATGGGTTACCGCCAGACCATCAAGGCCAACTTCCCTATCGAACAATGGGAAAAGTTCGGAATAATGGACAAGAGATAAATACGAATTTTCTACCAGCCTTCACGATAGTGAGGGCTGGTTGTTTTGTCGGCACTGATTATTTCTTACCTTTACACCGATAAATCGCAATTTATCGGAATTTAATAGATATGGAATTACAAACCCAAAGATTGTTGCTGAGACCTTGGCGAGAGGATGATGCTGACGAACTATACAAGTATGCCAAAGACCTACAAGTGGGGCCAGCTGCAGGATGGCCAGTACATACAAGCGTTGAGAATAGCAGAGAAATAATCCGCACAGTTCTCTCCGCAGTAGAGACTTACGCTG
>JAFQAT010000041.1 GCA_017399865.1 Bacteroidales bacterium
GGTATGTGAAGATCCTTGAGATCGAACCCATCAACTTTATGCTCCGATCTTCTGAGGAGCAGTACAACATCCTATCATCCTTTGCCAGCTGGCTGAAGATCTCACCCATGCGGCTGCAGTTCAAGTCCATTACCCGAAAGGCCGACTCCGATAAGCACATTGCAATGCTTCGACAGGAGATGTCTTCCGAGAACAATGAACAGTGCAAGCAGCTGAGTGAAGATTACATCCGACTGATCAAGGATGTGGGATCCCGAGAAGCGCTGACCCGGCGCTTCTTTTTGATTTTCCAGTATGAGGCCATCGGCAGGAACGAGTCCGATGACTATTCCAAAATCTACAGTATGCTGGTTAGTGCCGAGCAGAATGCCCGGGCTTACTTCATGCAGTGTGGAAACAATATCCTGCAACCGAAGAATCCTGACGAAGCCACCGCTGAGATCCTGTATATGTTCTTCAACCGAAGATCCTGCGTGGATGAGCCTTTTACTGATCGGGTCAACCGTGTCATCATAGATGCGATGGCCGCTAAGGGTAAGGTGATTGGCATTGACCCTATCCCGCAAATCCCTGTTCGGCATTTCATTGCACCCCGAGGCTTAGACCTGACCCATCACAACTACATCATCATGGATGGCCGATACTACTGTTTCCTTTACATCAAAGGAGACGGGTATCCCAACCGGGTGCGTGGTGGTTGGATGTCAAGCCTCATCAATGCCGGTGAAGGTATTGATGTGGATGTTCACCTGCACCGTGAAAACCGGAGCAAGACAATCGATAAGGTCGCTCAGAGAATTCGCTTAAACCGGACAAAGCTCAAGGGAATGCATGATACCAGCACCGACTATGAGGAACTTACCAACTCCATTCAAGCCGGCTACTACATCAAGAACGGCATTGCCAATCACAACGAGGACCTGTTTTACATGTCCGTGTTTGTGACAGTGTCGGCCAAAACCTATGATGAGCTTCTGTGGCGAAAGCAGCAGATGATAGATATGCTCAAGTCGATGGATATGTACCTCAGTGAGTGCCGATTCCAGCAGGAAGAAGCACTTCGCTCGGTAATGCCTTTCCTGCAGATCAGTCCCAAGCTGGCTAAAAAGACCCAGCGAAATGTGCTGACCAGCGGTGCAGCATCTACCTATATGTTCACCAGTTTTGAAATGTCTGATGACTCCGGCGTCCTGCTGGGTGTCAACCGGCATAACAACTCCCTCTGTATTGTTGACCTCTTCAACACAAAGATCAACAAAAATGCGAACCTTACCATGTGCGGCACTTCCGGTGCCGGCAAGACCTTCACCCTCCAGCTTTTGGCACTGCGCATGCGAATGCGTGGCATTCAGTGCTATATCATTGCCCCAATTAAGGGTCATGAGTTCAAACGCGCCTGCAGCAAGATCGGCGGCGAGTTCATCAAGATCGCGCCTGGTTCTCCTCACTGCATCAATGTGATGGAGATTCGGCACACTATCTCCCCGGAGATGGAGCTGATCGATGAGGTGGACTACAACGATATGGACTCTATGTTGGCCAGAAAGATTCAGCAGCTGATGATCTTCTTCAGCCTGCTGATCCCGGATATGACCAACGAGGAAGAGCAGATGTTGGATGAAGCCCTCATTAAGACCTATAACGATTTTGGCATCACCCACGACAATAACTCACTGTATGTGGACGCCAATGTTTATCCTCCCAAGTTGAAGAAGATGCCGATCCTTGGTGACCTTCATAAGCACCTGCAGGATAATCCTATGACAGCCCGTGTGGCTGCCATTGTCAGCCGATTTGTTACAGGTTCTGCCCAGAGCTTCAACCGGCAGACCAATGTGGACTTGAAGAACAAGTACATCGTTCTGGACCTGTCGGAGCTGAAGGGTAAGCTGCTTCCTGTTGGAATGATGATCGCCCTGGACTATGTCTGGGATAACATCAAGGCGGACCGCACCAAAAAGAAAGCCATTATGATCGACGAGATCTGGCAGCTCATTGGCGCATCCTCTAACCGGATGGCTGCTGAGTTCTGTTTGGAGATCTTCAAGGTCATTCGTGGTTACGGTGGTGCAGCCATTGCGGCCACTCAGGACCTCAGCGACTTCTTCAGCCTGGACGACGGCAAGTACGGACGGGCCATCATCAATAACTCCAAGAACAAGATCATCTTGAACCTGGAACAGGATGAAGCCCAGTACGTTAAAGATGTGTTGAAGCTCACCCATACGGAAGTCCGGTCGATCACTCAGTTCGAACGAGGTGAAGCATTGATCCACAGTAACAATAATAAGGTTCCTGTGGTCATCAAGGCTTCCGCCCAGGAGAAAGAGATGATCACCACCGACCGAGCTGAGCTGGAGGCCATCCTTCGCAA
>JAFQAT010000042.1 GCA_017399865.1 Bacteroidales bacterium
CATACTTTAATAGACTATATAAGACTATCTTTGTGCTCCCCCAGGGGCTCGAACCCTGGACCCCAACATTAAGAGTGTCGTGCTCTACCAACTGAGCTAGGGAAGCATTGCTTCAATATGTCTGCGGGAAACCGCTTTGGGGCTTTCGCCTTTGTGCTCCCCCAGGGGCTCGAACCCTGGACCCCAACATTAAGAGTGTCGTGCTCTACCAACTGAGCTAGGGAAGCAGTATTTTCCGTGATTCGCATGGGGCTCGAACCCATGACCCCAACATTAAAAGTGTTGTGCTCTACCTGCTGAGCTAGCGAATCAATCCGAGGTCATTCTTGGGTCTCTAGTGAGTTCCTTTCGAATTGGGACTGCAAAGGTACATTTTTTTTCTTACCCTGCAAACAAAATCGTAACTTTTTTGCCTCTGACCCACAAAAAAAGAAAACCTTCACATCCCGCCCCCTCCTGCGACTGCATACAGGATCGGGCATGGACGAAGGTCCTGAGGATGTGAAGGCGATCTTTCCTAGAATGCTACACCGAGCTTGAATCCGAGGTTCTTGATGCCCTTGAGATCATAGCTGCTGTTCTTGTTAGTACAGAAGCTGTAGTAGACGGCGAACTGGAATCCGACATCAGTCTTTTCAAACGGGAAGTATGTCAGGCCTACTTCAGGCGACATGTAGAATCCCCAGTTGTCATGACGGTTCACAAAGGTCGACATGTATGTGCTCTGGGTCGAGAATTCTGCACCGATCTTTGTTCCGAGATAAGGTTGGAGCTCTCCTCTGAGAAATCTTGTCCTCATGGTAAGTCCGAAAGGCACCTGATAGATCGAGCGGTCAACGTCAGTTGTCAAAGCCGACTGATCCTTGAATGTATAGGTCTGCTTCGGAATATAATCGTTGTTGGTGTTGAAGCTGGCGAATCCTCCGATTGCGAACATCGGTGTGATATAGTAGCCGCCTTCGATGTATGCACCGTATCCCGATGCTGTCTCGACGAAGGAGTTGCCTACCGTGCCGTTGAACTGCCAGCCGGCATTGATGTATTCCCTCTTGCCCATCTGGGCATCTGCTGTGCCGGCAAAGACCATCAGTGCGGCTGCAGCTGAAAGTATGTAGATAAACTTTTTCATTTTGTCTGTTCATTAAATTCGTTAAACGTCACGGCTATCTTGCGCTCGCGTTTCTCTTCAGGTATGGAGACTGCGCGAATGCCTGGTCGATTGAGTTCTTCATCCTGGCAACGTCTCCCTGAACGCTTGACCCGGCTGGACCGCCGATGTATGAGGTCCATACGACTTCCAGAGCTGTCCCTTCCTTCTCCACACCGGTTAGGTCTACCATGTCTGTGATGAGGGCGTTGGTTGTATAGGTATAGGTCACAGGATATGGATAATAGAATCCTGTCCAGTTGCCCCAGTAGCCTGAAGGCCAGTATCCCGGATAATCGAGCCACCAGTACGGATCGTTGTAGTACTTGACGTATCTCTCGGTCTTGATGATGTAGGTCATCTGGATTCCGAGGTCTGCGTCAGGATTGTCAGGAGTGTAGATATAACCGAGCTTCTCCATGTTGACCCTCACCTGCTGGATAAGAGCAAGGGCATTGTCAGACTGGGAGTATACCGGCTTGTCACTCTGGCCGATGATCAGAAGACTGTCGGCGAGGTCGAAGGTCTGGTAAGATGTAAAGGTTATATCCTTGCTTGGAGAAGTGTAGACGAGGTACTCGTTGTCACTATCCTGAGGAGAAGGCTCCTTGTGGCAAGCTGTTGCCAGAAGAGCCAATGCTGCGAAAAACATTATCTTTTTCATTGCTTTAACTTTTTGGGGATTTTTATAATGACATTCCTTCAAATACATTCGAGTTCTCATAAGGAACTATCTTTCCGCTGAGCCATACGGTATTGGAATTGAAGTTCGGATATACCGTGGCAGATGCCTGGTTGCTGCCAGGGAACATATAGATCTCAACCTGTGCATTGATTCCTATTCCCATGACATTCATCGAGAAAGTGATGCGTCCGTCTTTTCCTTTGGTAATCTGCTGGCCGGAAATGACACCATCGACGGTGACTCCACCGACACCGTTAGGTCCTGAGGCGAAGTTGCTTGGTGATATCTGCACCACTGCCCTGTTTCCCTTTACAGAGATGAAGTTTGTACTGGAATTGACAAAGACAGTAGATCCGCTCCTGAAAGTCACGTTGTCTGCTTCAAGAACGAAGTCCTGATTCTGCAGGGCGGCACGGGCCTGGACGGAAGCGATGGAGTCTGTGAGGGCTGCCATCTGGCGGTCCTGTGCTGACCTTGCCCTGAACTCTGCCATGTCTCTATGCCATGCATCCATCTTTTCCTGCTTTGTTGCGGCACGCGCATTGCGGTTGCTGCTCTGCGCGTATGTGTCGGGAGCTATCGCTGAAAGCCCGGCGACAATGACCATTACAGTCAGTAAGATTCGTTTCATATACTTTTCTTATTTTTAAAAGTTCTAAACAACACAAGGCAATATACGGACCAAAGCATATATTTGCCTAATTTTTCGTATCTTTGAATCCAAATGTAAAAACGGACAGACATGGAGCGCATTGACGAACTTTTCCCTAGATTTGACGAAGCAGGAAAGAACCTTATAAGAAAGGCATACGCCATTGCAGAACAGGCACTTAAGGACATGAAGCGAGGCAACGGAAGGCCTTTCATAGAGCATCCGGACGCCGTCGCACATATTGCAGACGAGGAGATCGGACTCTCAGCTGAATGTATCGCCGCCGTCTATCTGCATGAAGCAGTCAGGTTCAAGCCTGAAACCGACATAGCGTCAGAAGGCTTCGGAAAGGATATACTCACCATAGTGGACGGTCTCAACAAGATTTCCACCATCAATCCGAAGGACACAAGGCTGGAGGCGGAAAATTACAAGAGGCTCATAGTATCATACTCAAGAGATCCCCGAGTGACAGTACTCAAGATCGCAGACAGGCTTGAGGTCATGAGGTCGCTGGACATGTTTCCTAAGACATCAAGGGAAAGGAAGGTCCTGGAGACCATGATGCTGTACATTCCCCTAGCCCACCAGCTCGGTCTCTACAACATAAAGAGCGAGCTCGAGGACATATACTTCCGCTACGCCGAGCCTGAGCAGTACAGAGCCATAACAAACAAGCTCAAGAGCACGGAAGGAGACAGGCAGAAGCTTATGACCCAGTTCATCGAGCCTTTGAAGCAGAAGCTTTCTGACGAAGGCATCAAGTACAAGCTGAAGGTCCGCACGAAGACAGCGCTGTCAATATACAAGAAGATGCAGAAGCAGAAGGTTCCGTTCGAAGGGGTCTTCGACGTGTTTGCAATCCGTTTCATAATAGACTGCGAGGAAGACAAGGCCGTCGAGCACGCCCTCTGCTGGAAGGTGTTCTCATACGTGACGGAAGAGTACGAATCAGATACAAAGAGACTTAGGGACTGGCTTTCCAATCCGAAGCCGAACGGATACGAATCCCTGCACATAACCGTAAAGAACCGCGAAGGAAGCTTCCTGGAAGTCCAGATCAGGACAAAGAGGATGGACGACATGGCGGAAAGCGGTCTGGCATCACACTGGTCATACAAGGGAATCCGCCACGAGGCGACTCTGGACAAATGGCTTACTGCAGTAAGAAAGGCTCTGGAGAGCCCTCTGGGATCGGAAGGCGACCCTATGGCCTCCTATTATGAGGACGAGGTTCATGAGATACCTACAAGAGACGTATTCGTCTTCACTCCTACAGGAGAGCTCCGTAAACTTCCTTCTGGAGCGACCGTCCTAGACTTCGCGTTCGACATCCACACAAACCTGGGAGTCAAGTGCACCGGCGGAAAGATAAACGGCAAGGCTGTAAGGATCAACGAGAAACTCAAGACCGGAGATATCGTCGAGATCATGTCCGGCAAGAACCAGAAGCCGTCTTCAGACTGGCTGAATATCGTGGTTACGACTAAGGCCAGGACGAAGATACGCCAGAAGCTGAGCGAAGCGGAATTCAAGAAAGCTGCTGACGGAAAGGAGATTCTGGGCAGACGACTGAAGAACTGGAAGATGGAGCTCGAAGACGAGACCATGGCGGCAATGCTGAAGAGACTCCAGTACAAGACGATAAACGCATTCTACGCAGCTATCGGCGAAGGGCTTCTGGATGTCGCCGAGGTCAAGAACATGATTCTCGAGCTTACCCAGGACAGCCAGGATCAGGCAGCAGCCATTGAACAGTCAAAGCAATCCAGGGAAGTCGTGCAGGAAAAAGGATCAGATGACATCATGGTCATTGATGCCAAGAACGTCAAAGGGCTGGACTACAGGATGGCGAAATGCTGCAACCCTGTCTTCGGAGACGACGTATTCGGCTTCGTGACACGTACCGAAGGCATCAAGATCCACAGGATGTCATGTCCTAACGCCGGCAGACTGATGGACATGTACCCGTACCGCATACAGAAGGTGAAATGGAGCGATAATCCGAGCAGCGGAAACTTCCAGACCGGCCTGAGGGTTGTCACCAACGACGAGCCGTCTGTGATCAATGAAATAATGGACATAGTCAATTCGTTCAGGGCCTCGCTGCGAATGTTCAACGTAGCGGAAAACGACAGGCAGGGCACATACGACATCACCATGAAGATAGCCGTGCCAAGCAACCTGGAACTGGATAAGGTGACTTCGCAGATCCGCAACCTGAAGAATGTGATAAAGATAAACAGAATATGATGGAATTCGACATAGAGGAAAGAGTCGCAAAAGCCAAAAGACTCTTCAAGGAAGATGGCTACAACTGCTGTCAGGCCGTTGTGCTCGCCTACAGCGACCTGTTCGGGCTGGACGACACCCTGGCCGCATCGCTTTCGTCAGGATTCGGCGGAGGCATGGGAAGGATGCGCGAAGTATGCGGAAGTGTGAGCGGAATGGTCATGCTTGCCGGGCTCATATCCCCGGCCGATGACCCGTCTGCCAAAGAAGGCAGGACCAGAAACTACGCATTGGTTCAGGAAGCAGCAGGAGAATTCCGGAAGATAAACGGGTCGATCATATGCAAGGAGCTCCTCGGTCTCGTGCCCATGGGGTCGTCTGCAGCTGTTCCGGCAGAATCGCCGGAACCTTCAGACAGGACCCCGGAGTATTACAGGAAACGTCCGTGCGAGGAACTGGTCGGGATTTCAGCACGCATAATCGGCGAAAAACTGCTGAAAATGAACGATTGATTGAAAATGTTATTAACTTTGTATGATTTAAAAACAATTCATGATGGATTTCAGCCACGCACATAAAGCCCATCCATGGCACGGAATAAGCCTTGGACAGAGCGTACCGGACGAGGTAAGGGCATTCGTAGAGATCGTGCCTACCGATACAGTAAAGTATGAAGTAGACAAGGAATCCGGCTACCTTTCGCTTGACCGTCCGCAGAAATTCTCGAACATCGTACCTTCCCTTTACGGATTCCTCCCAAGGACATACTGCGGCACAAAGATGGCTGAGCTTACCAACAAGGCTCTTGTGCGCTTCGACATCGAGGGAGACGGCGACCCTCTTGACATATGCATCCTGACGGAAAAGGACGTGACCCACGGTGACATCATAGTGAATGCACGTCCGATCGGAGGTCTCCGTCTTCTGGACCACAATCAGGCTGACGACAAGATAATCGCAGTGCTCAAGAACGACGCAGTCTACGGATCCATGACAGACATCGAGCAGGTGCCTTCAGACATCATCAGACGTCTTATCCACTATTTCAGCACATACAAGGACATCCCTGGAGAGCACACAAGCCGAATGCAGTTCATCAGCATCTACGGTCCCGACGTGGCAAAGGAAGTGATCCTCCGCTCGATGGAAGACTACGAGTACTACATCGCAAGCAAATAATCTGATACACATAAAAAAAAATAAGGGTTCATGTCGACATGAACCCTTATTCATTTATGCATGAGGATTACTCAGCCTTTCCGTTTGAACCAAGAACGTTGACGATCTTGTGGATGTAGAGCTTCTTCATGTTGTCACGTGCAGGACCGAGGTACTTACGTGGGTCGAACTCTGCCGGCTTGTTAGCGAATACCTCGCGGATAGCTGCTGTCATTGCGAGACGTGAGTCAGAGTCGATGTTGATCTTGCATACTGCAGACTCAGCAGCCTTGCGGAGCCATGGCTCCGGAATACCGATGGCAGCCTTGAGAGCACCACCGTACTGGTTGATTGTAGCAACCTCTTCCTGTGGAACTGATGATGATCCGTGGAGAACGATTGGGAATCCTGGAAGTTCCTTCTCAACACCCTCGAGAACGTCGAAAGCGAGCATAGGAGGAACGAGGAGACCTGTCTCAGGATCTACTGTGCACTGCTCTGGAGTGAACTTGTATGCACCGTGTGATGTTCCGATAGAGATAGCGAGAGAGTCGCAGCCAGTCTTTGTAACGAAGTCAACAACTTCCTCTGGCTTGGTGTAAGTGTGGTGGTCTGAGCTTACCTCATCCTCTACACCTGCGAGCACTCCGAGCTCACCCTCAACTGTTACGTCG
>JAFQAT010000043.1 GCA_017399865.1 Bacteroidales bacterium
CTATGGTGAGCCTGATTTCGTATCATTCAACGCAGCAAAGGCAAAGGTTGACAACTATCAGGAGCTCGGTCTTAACTCAGAGACTGCTACTGTGTTCAACCTCAAGAGCAACGAGCAGGTTATCCTCAACACATGGTATGGTGGTGAGATGAAGAAGGGTATCTTCTCACTCATGAACTACTACAACCCTCTCAAGGGTATCGCTTCAATGCACTGCTCTGCAAACACAAACATGGAAGGTACAAGCACAGCTATCTTCTTCGGTCTTTCAGGAACAGGTAAGACTACCCTTTCAACAGACCCTAAGCGTCTCCTCATCGGTGATGACGAGCACGGATGGGATGACGAGGGCGTTTTCAACTACGAAGGCGGTTGCTATGCAAAGGTAATCAACCTCGATCCGGTTTCTGAGCCAGATATCTACAAGGCTATCCGCCGCGACGCTCTCCTCGAGAACGTTACAGTAGACGCTGAAGGTAAGATCGACTTCGCAGACAAGAGCGTAACTGAGAACACCCGCGTTTCTTACCCTATCAACCACATCGAGAACATCGCTGTTCCTTCAAAGGGCCCTCACGCTCAGCAGGTGATCTTCCTCTCAGCTGACGCATTCGGAGTTCTTCCTCCAGTTTCCATCCTTACTCCAGAGCAGACTCAGTACTACTTCCTTTCAGGCTTCACCGCTAAGCTTGCAGGTACAGAGCGTGGTATCACTGAGCCAACTCCAACATTCTCTGCTTGCTTCGGTGCAGCATTCCTTTCACTCCATCCAACCAAGTATGGTGAGGAGCTCGTAAAGAGAATGGAGAAGGTAGGTGCAAAGGCATATCTCGTGAACACAGGATGGAACGGTACTGGAAAGCGTATCTCTATCAAGGATACAAGAGGAATCATCGATGCAATCCTCGACGGTTCTATCGACAAGGCTCCTACCAAGACTATCCCTTACTTCAACTTCACAGTTCCTACAGAACTCCCTGGCGTTGATCCTGCTATCCTCGATCCACGCGACACTTACGAGTGCGCATGCCAGTGGGAGGAGAAGGCTAAGGACCTCGCAGCACGTTTCATCAAGAACTTCAACAAGTTCACCGGAAACGACCTCGGCAAGTCTCTCGTAGCAGCTGGTCCAGCTCTCTAATCTGACAAAAACACAGATTAAATATCAAGGCCTCGGGTTTCCCCGAGGCCTTGATTCATATATGGATATTACGGATACTTCTACCTGTTCAGCAGATATTTCAACAAGAATTCCTGATTGGCTTTCTCAAAGTGGGCACCCTGATACCCGCGATAGCCGTGCATGCCGTCAGGATATATCATGAAGTCGAATTTCTTGCCGGCCTTGTGAAGGGCATCAAGAAGCTGGAGAGTGTTCTGGTGATGGACGTTATCATCACCTGTTCCATGTGTCAGCTTGAGCATTACAGATTCGTCTGTTGAATAATCTGCAGGATATCCATCAACATAGTTGAGCACTTTAGATACTTCATATCCTTCCGGATTGGCCTGAGGAGTATCCATGTAACGCTCGGTATAATGGGAATCATATAGAGCCCAGTCATAGACTCCGCCGCCCGCAATTCCGTAATGGAACTTGTCTGGAGCCTGCATCAGAAGCATGCATGTCATCGTGCCTCCGAATGAGAATCCTTCTACTGCAATCCTGTCCGGATCAACATATGGAAGTGACTGCAGCCATGTGGCCCATTCGCAGAAATCCTTGACTTCCCATACCGTAAGCTGACGATATATCATGTCGAGACCTTCACGGCCGTTATGTCCTGCCGCACGCGGATCGACGGTTATCTGTATGATTCCGTTGTCAGAGTACCACTGATTCACGGCATCAGGAGTCACCCAACGGTCACGCACCATCGGAGTGTTCGGGCCTCCATAGATATCTACATGGACAGGATATTTTTTAGACGCATCGAAATCCTTAGGATATACGATCATACCTGGAAGTCGGAATCCATCCTGAGTAGTGATGAACACAAGCTCCGGCAAAGCATACTTTGATGCATCATAATCAGGTCCCTGAAGATCTGCTACTGTCACACCTCGAGTAATATTCTTGCCTGCCGACGGGAAAACAGATATTTTTACAGGAGTGGTCATATTCGACAAAGATGCCACAAAATACTTTCCGTCAGGCGAAAATGATATGCCTGTGGCATTGTAAGCAGGATCGGTCAATGCTGTTATGACACCCTTCTTGTCGACCTTATATAAGGCCTGCTTTGCGACAGCGTCACGCTTTGCCGTGAAGTAGACATTTCCCTTCTTCTCATCAACGCGCACGATTGAGACGTTCCAGTTCGGTCCGTCCGTAAGGCGGCGGAACTCTTTTCCATCATACGAAAGGAAGTATATCTGCTGCCAGCCGGTCTCGAATTCACGTGCCATGTAAAGGCCTCTGTCTGTAAACACTACGCCGTCAAACCAGTTGAGCCATGTCTTGTATGTCTCATTATATACATGACGTTTGCTGCCGTCTGAAACATTGACAGCATAGAGGTCGATTGTGTTCTGGAGACGAGGCATACGGGCGATGAAGAACTCCCTGGAGTCAGGACCCCAGAACGGGATTCCGAAATACTGGTCGAGGGTCGGATCGAAATCGGCCCAGATGACAGATTCCTCGGCCAGGCCTGCGGCCTCACCCGGGATGGCAGAAAGATCGACTATTCCTATGCGGACCTGAGGATTGGTCTGGCCACATTTAGGATAACGTGTCTCGCTGAGCGAGCCGCCGATGCCAAGGTCCGTCACGCGTGGGCTCTGCGACTGCGAAGCCGCAGCAGCCGGATCGGCAAATGCAGAATAGATAGGGAACATCGGCACCTGGCTGTTGTCGAAACGGTAGAATCCGATCTTCCGGCTGTCCGGAGACCACCAGAACGCCTTATACCTTGAAGGACGTCCGAGGATTTCCTCATAATATACCCATGATGCATAACCGTTCAGAATGACATCGGATCCGTCAAAAGTCAGACGTGTCTCCTTGCCCGATGCAATATCCAGCACATAAAGATCATTGTCACGAGTGTAGGCAAGCATAGTCGAATCGGGAGAATATGTCAGATTGGCCGCACCGTCCGGCTTCACAGGGAAGTCTGCATATCTGGCAGGAGCCTTGACCCCATCCGTACGCTTTCCGGCACGTACATTCACAGCAAATGCCGTACTGTCCTCAAACGTACCGTCATATGTAAATATAACGTCATCATCATCAATCCATTTCCACGCTCTCGGGATCGGGTTGAACTCCTGTCCGAAGACCGAAACAGCCGCCATCAGCGACATCATCATCAACACTATACGTTTCATATTACAATCATTTATTTTCAATCTGCAAACAATTCATCCTTGAAATTGACCAGGTAAACCTTTTCAGTCGCACGGGTAATCGCAGTATAAAGCCACTTGAGATCATCGGCCGTAAGGTCCTCCTGCCAGAAAGGATTGTCAATGAAGACGCATTTCCACTGGCCTCCCTGCGATTTATGGCAGGTTATCGCATTGGCATACTTCAGCTGCAGAGCATTATAATACTTGTCCTCCCTTACAGCCTCATACCTCTTCTTCTTGGCCGTGATATGCGCATAATCCTCATTGACACCCTGATACAACATATTGGACTGTTCATATGTAAGCGATGCACTCTCCGACTCCAGGGTATCCAGAATGACCTTCGCGACAATCTCCTGATCGTCATAATCCGGGAACGATATCCTGGCCTCGGCAAAATGGAGACCGTATCTTTCCTCAAACCTGGAAATCTTCTGAAGCTTGGCGATATCTCCGTTGGCGATGTAATCCATGCCTTCTATACCCTCCAGGAACTGATAACAGTTCTTCACGATCATCAGCTTGTCATCACGCACAAGCCTTTCCTCCTTGAACTGAACGGTCGCTCTGATGCCCATATTGTACTTTATGGCACGTCTGTTGGAACGGCAGAGTATTATCGTATCATCTTCGCCATAAGCGGCGTAGGCATCTGAAATCTTCTCTATAAGTTCACCACCTCCAATCCTCTCGATATCGTCGAACGGAGCAACCTCCAGTCCCAGGTCGCACACATCCATGACGCCGGGGCCATAATCCAGTTCAGTCTGAAGACAGCGTATCATAGTGGCGTTATATAGGATGCCTGACTCCTTCTGCTGACGGACGACTGTTGACAATTCGGCAAAGACTGTTCCTCCCATCATGGCCATGTAGTCTTTAGAAAGAGCGGGTGATGCATCAAGGCCTATCGGAGGAAGCTGAGCCGAATCTCCGATCAGAATGACCTTGCACCCGGCACCTGACCTGACAAAAGTGACAAGATCTTCCAGAAGGTTGCCGGTACCGAATGATGTCGTCGACTGCTGCTGTCCGGAATCTATGCTTATCAAGGAAACTTCATCAACCACGAAAAGCGTATCCTTGTCTTTATTTGGAGCAAGAGTAAACTGACCGAAACCATCTCCTCCAACCGACTTCTGCCTGTATATATGCTTATGTATCGTATAGGCAGGCTGTCCTGTATAGGATGCCAGAACCTTCGCTGCCCGTCCTGTCGGGGCAAGCAGCACAGACTTTGTCTTGAATTCCTTCAATGTTGCAATGACGGAAGCTATGGCAGTAGTCTTTCCTGTGCCGGCATATCCATTGACGATCATTATATCATCATCGGAACCTATGAATCCGGCTGTCATGCGCAGCATGTTTTCCTGGCATGGTGTCGGTTCATGCCGGAAATGCGAAACGAACCGGGTATAGAGGAAATCGTTTCTTCCCATCTCTAACGATTGCGTTTAAACAATAAGGACATCGTAACCAGGACAGGGAAGATCTCCACACGGCCGAGGAACATGTCAAACGTATATATGAACTTGGCCATTACCGGTTGGGCGGAATAGTTATCCATGCATCCTACTTCCGCAAGTCCCGGACCGACACTGCCGACAGAAGCGATGACACCTGAAACAGCCTCAGGCACTTCGGAACCGCAGAGAAGAACTCCTATTATCGAAAAGAAGATAACCGCAATATAGACCACTATATACATCAGCACCGAATTGACAGTACTGTCCGGCAGATGCTGGCCGCTCATCTTGACCTGGAAGATGGATGAAGGATGAAGCCTTCGCTTCACTTCGTTTGCGATTGCCTTGAAGGATATCAGCACCCTGTCGACCTTAAGTCCTCCGGTAGTGGATCCTGAGCAGCCACATTGGAAAGAAGCCAGGATGAGGACGATGCCGGCCAGCCATGGCCACATGGAATTGTCACATATCGCAAAACCTGCTGTTGACATGTAACTGATCACGGTGAAAAAAGAATCCATGGCAGCCTTTCCCCATGTCTCATAACCTCCCTGGAACTTCAGGGACATCATTATGACTACAGACATCACGACGATTGACGAGAAATAATACTTGACGACAGTATTGTTGAGCGGCTTGAGGGATCTGGTCACGAACACGGCGTACATGAGTCCGAAATGCAAGGCTGCCACCGCCATGAATATCATCACAAGCACATTGATCAGGTCTGACTGGAAATATCCTATCGACTGGTTCCTTGTACTGAAGCCACCTGTCGCCGCAATGCTGAAGGCATGATTAAGAGCATCAAATGATGACATGCCGGCAGCCCACAAGGAAATGAATATCACTATCGTCAGAATCACATATACCATCGTTATGATATAGATCGTCTTGCTCGACCTGTATCTGTAACCCTCCTTGGAAAGAGAGGACAGCTCCATATTCGTCAGCTTCAGACGATACGGACTGGCATCAGGCATGACCAGAAGCAGGAAGACCACAACACCGAGTCCGCCTATATAATGGGTGGAAGAACGCCAGAAAAGAAGACTCTTCGGCAAGGCTTCGATATCGTTCAGGATTGTAGAACCTGTTGTCGTATAGCCTGAGACACTTTCAAACCATGCATTCGCCAATGTGAATTCGCCGCCCCAAAGTACATAAGGCAACATTCCGAAGATGAATGAAAGCAGCCAGGAAAGGACAATCGTGAGGAATCCGTCATTAAGAGAAAGTATCTGCTGCTGCCCCTTTACGAATATGAAAGGGAAAGAACCGAATATGAGAGTGATTATGAAACTTATGAGCAATGGAGTAAATGCCGAATCCTGTCCATTGACCAATGACACCACAATGGATAGAAACATGAACAAGGCACTGACAAGCAAGGCCTTTCCGACATTTACAGATATTGCCTTTACGTTCATTGCCTACTCTTCTGACTTTTCTCCTCTCAAAGCCTTTATCCTCTTCTTGAGTCCTATATTTTCCTCAATGATTTCGGTTATACCGTTATTGATGTTTGCAAGCTGGTCGTCACCTTCAAACGTGAAGCCGTAACGTCTCGAAAGATTTCTGTACGTATCTATGCCGTCCGACATGCGGCAGATCGGCTTGACGTAATAAACCATTGTGAAATAGAACAGCAGCATGATCAGCAGAAAGCCGGCTCCCACAGAAACGACACTCGGGATGATGCTCCTGTAGAATCCCGCATCGAAATCGGCAGAATTCTTCTTGAGTTCAGCATGTATCATGTCGTTGAGCACACCCATGTCATTGCGGAAATCCACGTAGCATGGCTGAAGGGTACCGAAGAACCACTCGCCTGTATCCACACTGTCAGCAAGAAAGACCTCATCGAACTTCAATGACGTCTGCATGAACTTGTTGAACGACATCGATACGGTATCGACCATCGGAAGGGCCGCACCAGAGGTGAATGAGGCCTTCAATGAATCTGCCTGCGCATTGAAGTAGCGGATGTTGAAGTCAGGCATGATAGATATGTCATTCTGAACCACCACTGCAAGCATCTGATGGTTGTACTCTTCTGTGAGGTCAGCCAGTTTCTGTGAAAGATTGATGCTTTTTATATTTGAAGCGATCAGATCCGACACATAGCTGCTCATCCTGCGGTATTCAAGAATCGATATGACTCCTGAAAGAAGCAGTATGGCCGCAAGGGAGCCGAGGCTGAAAAAAAGTTTTCTTGCCATTGAAGGCTTTGGCTCCCGTTTTATCCTGAGAAACTTCGGTAACATCGTCATGATATTAATACATTCAACAAAGATAATAAATTTATTCGTATATTTGGAGTGGATTGTAACATACTGTTTATTATGAAGATTGAATTCCTTTCTATTGCTGTCATGTCAGCAATGTTCCTTGCATCATGCTCCGGCAACAGTACACATGATGCAGACCCGGAGCAGAACATCTGGTTCGACAAACCGGCCTCGATATGGGAAGAGACCCTGCCTCTTGGAAACGGAAGACTCGGAATGATGCCGGACGGCGGCATCAACGATGAAACCATCGTGCTGAACGAGATATCAATGTGGAGCGGAAGTGAAGTGGACTACGCAAATCCGGACGCAGCTGAAAGCCTGCAGGAAATACGTTCCCTGCTTCTTGAAGGAAAGAATGTCGAAGCCCAGAGGGTCATGTACGAAAGATTTGTCCCGAAGAAACAGACAGACGGAGGCACCTATGGCAGCTATCAGACTCTCGGCAACCTGAAGATCAGACATTCATATGCCGATTCATTGCCGGAAGCCATAGACTACAGAAGAAGCCTTGACCTCAGGTCCGCCACTTCATATACAACATTCAGCATCGGGGGTACGGAATACTACAGAAAATACTACGTATCAAGGACTCACGATGTCATGGTGATCGAGATCGGAGCATCAGAAAAGGGAGCAGTCAGCTTCGAGGCTGTTCCTGAAAGAAGGGAATATACCGAAGCAAAGCCGGTTGAGGGCTGCATGTTCAAGATAAGCGGAAACCTCGACAGCGGCACAGATAAGCCAGGAATGGGATATACTTCATATGCAGCAGTCGCCGCAGAAGGCAAGAGTGCTGTAAAGGAAGGCATGAGCGTCCGTAATGCAGACAAGGCCTGGATCGTAATTTCTGCGGCTACGGAATTCTTTGAAGGCGAAGACCATGATGCGGCCGCATACGGCCAGATCTGCGATGTCATGAATGGCATATGCGGCAGAAGAATGGACAGGATGCATGCTGACAACGTCAAGGCTCACATGGAACTCTACGGAAGAGCCGGTCTCAGCATAGCTTCAGACACCCCGTCGTCATTCTTGCCGACAGACAGAAGGCTCAGCGTATATGCAGATGGGGCAAAAGACAATTCTCTTGCAGCCTTATATTACAATTACGGAAGGTATCTCCTGATTTCCAGCACACGTCCGGGAAGCCTTCCTCCTAATCTTCAGGGTCTGTGGGCGGACACGTATCAGACACCTTGGAACGGAGACTACCATACCAACATAAACGTACAGATGAACCACTGGATAGCGGAGCAAGGCAATCTCAGCGAACTGCACCTTCCTTTGACCGAACTCGTAATGAAGCTTATCCCAAGCGGGGAGAAATCTGCCAAGGATTTTTATGGTCAGGATGCAGAAGGATGGGTACAGCACATGATGACGAACGTATGGAACTATACAGCACCGGGTGAACATCCTTCATGGGGAGCGACAAATACAGGAGGAGCATGGCTCTGCGCTCATCTTTGGGAACATTATGCATATTCCGGAGACCTGGACTATCTTGAATATGTGTACCCTGCCCTCAAGGGTGCTTCAGAATTCTTCCTGACCACCATGATCGAAGACCCGTCAAGCGGATACCTTGTCACAGCTCCTACATCTTCTCCGGAAAACGAATTCATGATGGACGGACAGAAAGTCAGCATCTGCATGGGCCCTACGATGGACAACCAGCTTGTAAGGGAACTTTTCTCAAACACTTCAGCCGCTGCCGGAATATTGGCTGCAGCCGGAAGGATTGATGACGAAAGCTGTTTCACAACCCGCCTTGCGGAAGCATCGGAAAAACTGGCTCCTCACAAGATCAGCAAGGACGGATATCTCCTTGAATGGCTCGAAGACTACGAGGAGGCGGACATACATCACCGTCATGTCTCCCATCTGTACGGCCTTCATCCGAGCAACCAGATCTCCCCATACAGGACTCCTGAGCTTGCAGAAGCATGCAAAGTGACTCTGAACAGAAGAGGAGACGAGGCAACGGGATGGAGCAGAGCATGGAAGCTCAACTTCTGGGCAAGACTCGGTGACGGCGACAGAGCGCTCAAGCTCTTGCGCAGCCTGCTTTATCCGGCCTGCCAGACTGACGGCAAGAAGACATGGCATGCAAGCGGAACATTCCCGAATCTTTTCTGTTCGCATCCTCCGTTCCAGATCGACGGCAATTTCGGAGGTGCTGCCGGAATAGGCGAAATGCTCATTCAAAGCCACGACGGCTTCATCAACATCCTTCCTGCACTGCCGGCAGAATGGCAGGATGGAAGCCTTCATGGATTCAAGACCAGAGGAGGAGCCGTGATCGACCTTGAATGGAAAGAAGGAAAACCTTGCGCGCTGACCGTGACAGGCGGCTGGGACAAGGACATGAAGATCCGTATCCCGGGAAAGGATGAGCTCATTTCCCTCACACTCGAAGAAGGGGAAAAGAAAAGTCTCGAATTAAGATAAAACTACAGGACGAACATCTGTGAAGGGTATTGTCGCGGAAGGCATCTCAAAGCAACAGTACCCTTTTCCACGCCCATTTCAGCCAGAGCGTCCATAGAACATCTGTAAGCGAGTTCATGAGTATTATTGTTCTCGCTGAGATGACACAGAAAGATATTCTTCAAGCCCGGATGCCAGAATCTTCTGATGGCAGAGGCACATTCGTCATTGCTCAGGTGGCCGCATCCCTGCACTATCCTCATCTTGAGTTCATATGTATAGGGACCGCCCATAAGCATATCCATGTCATAGTTGGATTCGACAACAACCGTATCCGCCTGACGCGCATACTCCACAGCCTCATCAGTCATACGGCCTATATCCGTCATTATCACGAACTTATGTCCTTCAACCAAGATGGAGTATCCGACAGTCTGAGTCGCATCATGCGGGACGACGAAATATCTGACATTCATTCCGGCAATCATGACATCCTCCCCTTCCGCAATGACCCTGCGGCAAGGGCCGATCGTCGGAGCCGTGAATGTGTGGCGCGCGAGAGCGTCATGAATCACAGAAGACGTATATACAGGCTTGTTGAGGCGCTTGCAGAAAGAACCGAGATGACGGATATGGTCAAGATGGTCATGAGTCACAAGTACGGCAGAAAACGAATTCATGTCAAGATCGTATTCCTGCAGTACCTTTTTAAGACGCCGGAGGCTGACTCCGGCATCTATGATCACACCATCCTTCCCTGTTCCGAGATAATAGCAGTTGCCGCAGCTTCCGCTGGAAAGACTCATGAACTTCACCATCAGCAGACACCCTCCATCTTTAATGACGGATCGGCAAGCGCATCGGCAAGCAAAGCTGAAAGGTCTGAGCCGGGCTGATAGAATATCGCAGGAAGACCTGCGGCTATAGCACCGTCGACATTCTTCTGCGAATCATCTATGAAAAGCATCTCTTCCGACGGAAGTCCGATCTCATCGATAACAGCCTTATAGAAAGAATATGACGGCTTGAGCGCCTTCATTTCATATGAAAGGAAGGATTTTCTGAATATCTTGTCAAGCGGCACTCCGGCATCTGCGAATATACGGCCGGAATGTGGGATACAGATAGGATTGTTGTTGCTCAGAAGATAGAGGTCGTAAGAGGCTGACATCTTCTTCAGCAGTTCAGCCTTATATGGCTCCATGCCGACAAGGATATGCCACATTGCCCTGTCCACATCCGCGGGATCAGAACCCGGACGTGATGATTCAAGGACAATGGAACGGAATTCCTCGCCTGTAATCTTTCCTTCTTCCAGATCCCCGTATATGCCTTTCTGATGGCACGGATCTATGATCGAGTCTATTTCATAATAGCCAAGGTACTCCTTGAAGGCAGCCTTGCAGTCCTCGATGTCAAGGTCTACAAGCACTCCGCCCATATCGAATATTACTGCTTTAATCGTTTTCATCTTCACAATATTTCTTGATCACGCCATACGCATCCTGAACACCAAGCTCACCTGCACGTGAAAGATCGATGCATCCTTTCTCCCTGTCCTTGAGGTATATAAGTACCAGACCTCGGTTGAAATAAGCATCACCCATATAAGGATACAGTTCTATGGCTTTTGTATAATTTTCAATAGAATTTATATGTTCTGAAGAAAGGCAATGGAGGTTTCCGAGATTGAAGTACACATAAGGAAGATCCGGCACGAGCTCTGCTGCGGCCTTCATGTCATCGATGGCATCGGTATAGTCATAATGACGTGTCACCTGATCCTTGACCCTAGCCCTTGTATTTCCCGTATCATCCATTGACAGTACCTGGACATTGCTCTCGATAGATGATATGAACTCGATCATCTCTGCACGCAGCACTCCCCTGTTGATTCTGTAGAAAGCCTCATACAGATGCTCTACGCCTTCCTGCCCCGAAGCGGACTTAACTGCATTGCCGTAATAATTCAATGAAGAGTTGAACTGCTTGCCGACGTACTCATACAATGCCCTCAGGAACATGGTTTCAGCCTCGGGAGAAGTTCCGTCATATGCTGCTGCCTCAACCTGAGCCAAGGCCTTGGCATCAAGATGGACTTCTGAATTCCTTATTTCGACTCCGACAGGAAGGGCGGATTCAAACCTCGTTATCAAAGGATTCTCGTATCCTCTTGTCAGAGCATAGTTGGTGTCATCCTTCTTTCCTGTGAGCACGAACTTGTACAAAGGCCTCAGCCTTATGTCTATGTCTCGATGCTGAAGCAGTTCGTCATCAAAATCCTTCTTGGCAAATTCCGCATCAAGAGAAATAAGGGAGCTGTACTTCTTCGTCGTATCTGCGAATGAACCGGCATCGGAAACATTCTTCGCCCTATATTCCTGAACCTTCTTCTGAGCCGTATCATAGTCCTTGCGCGAAGCCTTGAAGTCTCCCATGAGGTTATGGACATAGGCCCTGTTCATATACGCCTTTGCAAAATCCGGATACAGACTGATGGCCTTATCATAGTCCTCCAATGCATTCCTGTACTGTCCGAGCTCGATGAATATCGATGCTCTGTTGAAGTAGGCAAGAACATTTTCGGGGTTGATGTTGAGGACACGGTCCATATCGTCCAGAGCATCCTCATAAGCCCCGAGCTGCGCACTGATCAATCCTCTGTTGTATAGCGTGAGGGCATTGCCCGGCTCATCCTGAAGGACCCTGTTGAGGTCATCCATGGCCGGCTGATACTTTTCCTGTTCATAGAGCATCAGCGCCCTGTTAAAGTAAGCGAACGTATTTGACGTGTCAAGCTCGATCGCCTTGTCCATATCGGCAATTGCCAGATCATGCTTCTTCTGCGAAGCATAGAGACGGCCGCGGCGGACATAGCCTTCCGGATCGAAACGGTCCAGCTTGATCGCCTTGTTATAGTCAGAAACAGCTTTCAGCGTATCCCCGAGGAAAAGGTAGCTGGCTCCTCTGTTCAGATAGGCAGAAGGATCTTTCGGTTCCTTTCTGATGTACCTGTCAAAATCCTTGACAGCATTCTCGAACTGCTGGGAAAGAAAGTATGTAACACCCCTGCTGAAATACAGTCCGACATATCCCGGCCTCAGGTCAATCGCATGCTGGAGGTCATTCAGCGCTGCATCATAATTGCCGAAACGGCTTTCCGTGATGCCTCTGTAATGGAAGCCGGATGTAAATACAGGATTGATCCTGACCGACCTGTCAAAATCCTGCTTTGCGCCACGAAGGTCTCCGAGATTATACTTTGCTATGCCCCTGAAGAAGAAAGTCCAGTAGTCTGCGGTATCCAGCTGGGAAAGCACGTTGAAGTTCTCTATAGCCAAAGCGTACTTACCCTCGGAAAGAGCCTGACGTCCCCGCATGTAGAAAACGTCCTTGTCGTACTGGGCGGCAAGGTCAACAACTCCGACACAGAAGGTCAGGAACACAAGGGAAAGAAACTTCAATAGTTTATGCATAGAGCATTTTTATTTCCTGTTATTGCTGATTTTTATTAATTTTGGCGGCCCAAACGGTCAATGCCTCATACCGCCAAACTACAAAGATAGTCATTTATTATGCGCATAAAGACAAAAAAAACATTTTTTTCTGCCAAGACGATCTGTTCAGCCGTCCTGACGTTCTTTCTGTGCATCAATGCATCAGCCCAAGGCACATGGGACAAGGAGTTTGACAAGGCAAAGGCAAAGATCACGACAGAGTGGCTTGAAAGGGAGATTTCATTCCTGTCGGACTCCATCTGCAGCGGACGTGCCACAGGTACTGCCGGCAGCATCGAAGCTGCGATGTGGATACAGAGGCGCTTCGAGAAGGCCGGCCTCATGAAGATAGGAGATTCGTGGACACGAAGCTTCAGCACCATGAACGGCGGGCGCGGAAGGAACGTGATCGGCTTTCTTCCAGGAGCCAAGAGCCTTCCGAAAGACAAATACGTGATAGTCGGAGCACATTTCGACCACCTCGGCACACTGAACGGAAAGATGTATCCGGGAGCAGACGCAAACGCATCCGGAACTGCCGCACTGACAAGCCTTGCGGAAATGTTCGGAGCAATGAGAAAGATGGGAAAGATCCTTGACAGCAACATCCTGTTCATAGCCTTTGACGCAAAGGAACAAGGTCTGAAAGGATCGGAACACCTATGGTTCCTGCTTGAGAACGGCCGCCTCAGAAACCCTGTCAGCGGACAGAGGATCACTCCGGAAGACATCACCCTCATGGTAAACATCGACCAGATAGGCAGCACATTGGCACCTATCCGCAAGGACAGGAAAGACTACCTCATCATGCTTGGAACAGAGTCACTTCCGAAGGGAGACCGGAACCTTCTCAACATATGCAACAAGGCTCACGGCACAGGACTCGATCTTGCCCTGGACTATTACGGCAGCGCGAACTTCACGAAGGTGTTCTACCGTCTGTCTGACCAGAGGGTATTCGTGGACAACAGGATCCCTGCCGTGCTCTTCACCTCAGGCATAACTATGAATACGAACAAGACATGGGACAATACGGATGGGATAGACACCGCAATACTCAAGAAAAGAATCTGCCTGATGTTCCATTGGATTGAAAGGATGCTGTAACATAATATCATTAAAAAATACTATATTTGCAGGATATACAAATACAGTAGAAATGAAAGCATTCTGGAGAGTCCTAAAGCGCTTTGCAGCACCATATAAGAAATACCTTGCAGGGTCGGTCATCCTGAACCTGTGTTCGGCAATATTCAACATTTTCTCATTCGCCCTGCTCATCCCTATCCTGAACATCCTTTTCAAGATGGATTCGACAGTGTACGAGTTCATGCCGTGGGAAGGCATGCCGAGCAAAGAGGTGATCATGAACAACTTCTACTTCTATGTCAGCCAGATGATAGAGAAGTTCGGAGGTTCCACAGCCCTTCTTCTTCTGGGCCTCATATTCGCAGGAATGACGGTCCTCAAGACAGGATGCTACTTCGCATCGTCTGCAGTCATGGTTCCTCTCAGGACAGGAATCGTCAGGGACATCAGGACAATGGTCTACAACAAGCTCCTGAGCCTTCCTATGGGCTTCTTCAGCAAACAGAAGAAGGGAGACATCATCGCAAGAATGAGTGGCGACGTGACGGAGATCGAAGTTTCGATAGTCAGCTCGCTGGACATGCTCATAAAGAACCCTATTCTCATCATATGCTATTTCACCGCACTCATATATCTGAGCTGGGAGCTCACCCTCTTCACCGTCACCGTAGTCCCTGCCATGGCTTGGGGCATGAGTGCAATCGGAAAGAAACTTAAGAGACGTTCTCTTGAAGCTCAGGAAAAATGGAGCGACACAATGGCCCAGCTTGACGAGACCCTCGGCGGACTCAGGGTAATCAAAGCCTTCATTGCAGAGGACAAGATGAAGGAAAGATTCACGAAGACGGCAGATGAATACCGTAAGGCTTCCGCAAGGGTCGCACTCAGACAGGCTTCCGCTCATCCGGTAAGCGAGCTTCTCGGTTCGATCATGATAATGATTGTCCTCTGGTTCGGAGGAACCCTCATCCTCAGCAACAATGCCCCGATAGACGCATCCACCTTCATCTTCTATATGACGATACTTTACAGCGTCCTTGCGCCATTGAAGGAATTCTCGAAAGCCAGCTACAACATTCCTAAGGGACTGGCTTCAATGGAAAGGGTCGACAAGATCATGAATGCGGTGAACGACATAAAGGAACCGGCGGCACCGGAAAGGCTTGAAGGGTTCAACGACAAGATCGAGTTCAAGGGCGTATGCTTCAGCTATGAGGAAGGACGTGAAGTGCTCTCAGACATCAGCCTGACTGTTCCGAAAGGCAAGACGATAGCCCTCGTAGGACAGTCCGGCTCCGGCAAATCCACTCTCGTGGACCTCATCCCGCGCTATTACGACACTTCTGCAGGATTCATCACGCTTGATGGAAAGGACATCAGGAATTTCAGGGTGAAGGATCTCAGAAGCCTCATCGGAAATGTCAATCAGGAGGCCATTCTCTTCAATGACACCATATTCAACAACATTGCTTTCGGCGTAGAAGGAGCGACGATGGAGCAGGTCGTTGCAGCGGCAAAGATTGCCAACGCACATGAGTTCATCATGGAAAAGGAGGAAGGTTACCAGACAAACATCGGTGACAGAGGAGGAAAACTGTCGGGAGGCCAGCGCCAGAGGATAAGCATCGCACGTGCTATCCTCAAGAACCCTCCTATCCTTATCCTTGACGAGGCGACTTCAGCCCTTGACACCGAATCGGAAAAGATCGTACAGGAGGCTCTTGACAGGCTCACATCTTCGAGGACGACGATAGCCATAGCCCACAGGCTTTCAACCATACGCAATGCAGACGAAATATGCGTCATGCATGAAGGAAGGATAGTTGAAAGAGGAAGGCATGAGGATCTCATAGCACTCGACGGATACTACAGAAAGCTGCACGACATGCAGGCCCTTTAGCAAAGAGACAAATGAAACTTGACGACAAAAGGATTTACCGGATTCTGCTGCTGCTCTACATAGGAGCGGTCGTCATACTGTGTCTCATGAATCCGGAAAGTCTTCCGAGCGTGGAACGTCTTTACTTCGGTCTGCCGGCGGACAAGATCGTACATTTCATCATGTTCTTCCCTTACCCCGTATTGGCAGGCCTGTCCTTCATGCACCAGGATTTCAGCATCTTGCGGAATCTGACTATACTTCTTGTCCTCGTCGTGGCAGGAGCCGGAATGGCGTATGGTACCGAAGTCCTTCAGGGACAGACCGGCTACAGGTCATATGACCTTACAGACTTCGCAGCAGACATGACAGGCATGGCTGCCGGCGTCGCCGTAACCTTGATATTCACAATCATCCAGAAAATCCGTAAATGAGAAGAATCTTACTCACTACAGCTATAATATTGGTTTCCGCCATGTCGATGTCAGGTCAAAGCGCCATAGTCAAGGACTTCAGGCCGGCATGCGACTCCCTTTCCCGTCTGATACAGGAGAGGAGCAGCGTATACGGAGAGCTCAGGCTCCAGGCAGTGATGAAGAGAGGAGGTACCCTCGACTTCTACTTCACAGAGTCACTGAGTGACTATCCCTGGTATAAAGGAGATGTACAATGGTTCCGCAAGGAACTGAGGAGCCTATTCCCGGAAAAGTACAGGTCTTACAACCTCGGTGAAATCTATACCAAAAGAATATCACACGACAAGCTGGAGACTCCAAGACTCGGATCTGACGGCTGTCCTTCATACACCAGACATTCCATAGCCAACCCGGAAAGAAGAAACATCGTCACTCCACTGGACGGAAGGAGTTTCAGCAAGGGCATGTCAGGCAGACACATAGCATTATGGCAGAGTCACGGATATTATTTCGACATCGATGCCGAAAGATGGCAATGGCAAAGGCCATGTCTCTTCCAGACAGTCGAGGACATGTTCACGCAAAGCTTCGTGCTTCCGTTTCTGGTACCGATGCTGGAAAACGCCGGAGCCTATGTCCTGCTGCCCCGGGAACGCGACATACAGAAGAACGAAGTCATCGCTGACAATGACGGATGCGACCCGGCATACGGAAAGTCCACATATGAAGAAAAAGGCAAATGGAAAGATATACCAAGCGGATTTGCCGCTTTGAAACCTGTATATGAAGGGATCGAGAATCCGTTTGCCTGCGGCTCGGCACGACAGGCTGAATGTGTCCAGAACGGGAAGCCCGGTTCATCGGTGACATGGACTCCTGAAATTCCGGAAAGAGGTGAATACGCCGTATACGTGTCGTACAAGACCCTGAAGGAAAGCACAGCGTGTGCCCGCTATACGGTCAGGCACATGGGCGGAAGCAGCGACTTCGTCGTAGACCAGAGGATGGGAGGAGGCACATGGATATATCTCGGCACATTCGAATTCGCCGAAGGATCTGAAGGTTGCGTCACCCTCACCAATGAGACTCCCGAAGGATTCAGACATGTAAAAGGCAGCGTAGTGAGTGCAGACGCCGTCCGTTTCGGAGGAGGAACAGGCAATATCGCAAGAAGCAGGAAGGGGGCGGATTACCCTGCAGAGGTTTCAGGCATGCCCCGCTCTGCTGAGGGGGCAAGATACTGGCTGCAATGGGCTGGAGCATCTCCGGACATATTCAGTCAGAATGAGATGAAGAATGACTACAGGGACGACTTCATGTCAAGAGGTGATTGGGTGGAATGGATAAGCCGTGGTTCAGGAATGAACTCATCAAAGAAAGGCATGGGAATACCCGTAGACCTTTCCTTCGGTTTCCATTCAGACGCGGGAGTGACTCCGAACGATTCGATTGTAGGCACACTCGCCATATATACATTGAGGTCGGAAGGCAGCCAGACTCTGCCTACAGGCGACAGCAGGATGACCAGCAGGGAATATGCCGACCTGGTTCAGAGCCAGATCGTCAATGACCTCCGTGCGGAATTCGACCCGCTATGGAGCAGAAGACAGATATGGGACAGAGGTTACAGGGAATCCAGGACACCATCTGCACCAGCCATGCTTCTGGAGCTTCTGTCGCACCAGAATTTCGCGGACATGAAATACGGACTTGACCCTACATTCAGATTTACGGTAAGCCGCGCTGTGTACAAGGGCATGCTGAAATATCTCAGCAACAGGTATGAAGTACCGTATACTGTCCAGCCTCTTCCGGTCAATTCCATGGGTGTCAGGTTCGGCAAAGACGGAAACGTGGTGATCAGCTGGAAAGAGACAGAAGACCCGCTTGAGCCGACAGCCTCAGCCGACGGATTCATACTTTACACAAGGGTGGATGACGGAGGCTTTGACACAGGAACGGAGATCAAGGGGATACGCAGGAACGGTGACGTCCTGTCATGCGAAGTAAAGACCGAACCGGGAAGGATATACAGCTACAGGATAGCGTCATTCAATGACGGTGGCCGAAGCTTCCCTTCCGAGACAGTGAGCATCGGAAGGCCATCCGGATATGACGGAACCGGAAATATACTGATAGTCAACAACTTCGACAGAATAAGCGGTCCGGCTTTCATTGACACTCCAGAATATGCGGGATTCGATAACAGAAAGGACGGAGGAGTCCCATATGTCAGGGACATCGCATATATCGGAGACATGTATGAATTTCGCAGACAGGCGGAATTCATGACAAACGACAGACCGGGATTCGGAGCCTCATATTCAGATTACGCAGGCAACACGGTCGCAGGAAACACTTTCGACTTTCCTTATATACATGGAAAGTTATTCCTTGAGGCCGGTCTTCCCTTCTATTCATGCAGCAATGAAGCCTTCTGCAGCGACTCTTCTTTCAGAAGCGGTGCATGGAGCGTGGATCTGATCTGCGGAAAGCAGGTAACCACAAGCGTCGGCAGCGGAATGAAGCAGAGCTTTGAAGTCTTCCCTGCAGAAATGCAGGAATCATTGAGCATATTTGCTGCGGAAGGAGGCAATATCCTTGTCAGCGGAGCCTACATCGGAACTGATGTATGGGATTCCGTCTATCCTGTATGCAAGGACAGCACATCCATCGAGGAGACCAGGAAATTCGTCAGGAACGTCCTGGGATACAGGCTCTCATCGGGCAGCGGAAGCAGAAAAGGAAAAGTCCGCTTCATAAGGAATACGCTCATAGACACAGACCTCACGACGACTCTTGAAATAGTCAACGAGATGAATCAGGACACCTATTGCGTCGAATCACCGGACGGCATATCCCCGGCGACAGCAAAGGGCAAATCTATAATGCGCTATACGGACACCGGAATCTCTGCAGGAATATGCCATCAGGGAGACGGTTACAAGACCGTTTGCCTCGGATTCCCGATAGAAGCTCTCAGAGATGAGGAGGATAGAGGACAGATAATCAAGACAACCATAGAATTTTTCAGGAAATGACCGCACGTGAAGCCGAAATCATTGAATTGATCAGAAAAGAGGTCAAGCCGGCCCTCGGATGTACCGAACCTATAGCTGTTGCTTTGGCAGTAGCTAAAGCGATGGAGATCATCGAAGATAAATGTTGTCCTGCCGGACCTGGATGGAGGTTCGGGAAAGGATACAGCCTCAACATCGAGGTAAGCGGAAACATTCTAAAGAACGGAATGGGAGTAGGCATTCCGGGCACAGGTATGGTAGGACTTCATATCGCAGCAGCCCTTGGAGCTGTATGCGGAAAATCCTCATACGGTCTGGAAGTCCTTCACGACCTGGACGCACAGGCAATCGCTTGCGCAAAGGAAATGGTAGAGGAGAAGCTCGTCACAGTAGGACTTGCCGACACTGACCACAAGCTTTTCGTAAAGGCTTCGGTCACATTAATGGGCAAGCACAGTGCCAGCGCAGTAATCGAAGATGACCATGACAGGATTGTAGAGACAAGCTACGACGAATCCGTGCTGACATCATCACATGGTGCCCAGACTCAAGAGCCTACCGACCAGAAGACGACCCTCGACTACAGGCTCACCGTCAAGGAAATCGTCGAATTTGCAAGGACTGTCCCATACGACGAGATAAAGTTCATTCTCGAGTCACGTACACTCAACCTCGCACTCGCGGAAGAAGGACTGAACGGCTGCTACGGACTGCGTGTCGGAAAATCAATCTGCAATTCATCCAACAAGGAAGTGTTCGGCGGGGATTTTCTCAGCTACGCAATGTCGCTTACAGCTGCCGCATCCGATGCGAGAATGGCCGGATGTACTCTTGCGGCAATGAGCAATTCCGGTAGCGGAAACCAGGGAATCACAGTCACCATGCCGATAATCGCATATTCATTAAGATACGGAACAGGAGATGAAGAGCTTGCCAGAGCACTGGTGCTCAGTCACCTGATTGCTATCCACATAAAGGGATATCTTGGAAAACTTTCGGCCCTGTGCGGATGCGTCATAGCATCTACCGGCTCATCATGTGGACTTGTATATCTGCGCGGAGGTGATTATGACCAGATATGTTCGGCCATCAAGAACATGATAGGAAACATTACAGGCATGGTTTGCGACGGCGCCAAGGTAGGATGCGCAATGAAGGTTGCCTCAGGAGTATCGAGCGCCCTACAGTCAGCGGTTCTTGCACGTGAAGGAATATGCATATCCGAACATGACGGAATCATCGAAAAGGACATCGAAAAGACGATCAGGAACCTCGGACGTATCGGTTCGGTAGGCATGCAGAATACCGACAACATGATCCTGGACATCATGGTCTGCAAATGATCCGTCCTATTCGGAAGCCTCATAGGCTATCCGTCTACACTTTCCAGACTTTCAGATACTGCTGGAGAGCCCACATCTCATCACGATATTTGGCAGCAGCCAGGAAGTCGAGGTCTGATGCGGCTTTCTGCATATTGCGTCTGGCCTGATCCACAGCCTTCTCAACCTGCTCGCGCGACATTGACCTGATGACAGGATCCTGAAGCACGGCAGCAAGGTCCGCCTGCAGATATCCGTCGACATATGCGGAATTGGTATCACGTTTCGAATCGTGTCCGAGTCCCACACTCACGCTGCCGCGTCCGAGATCCGTTGGGTCCGGGATATATGTAGGATCATCATATGAATTGGCTGCACTGACCTTGCCTGTCACGGTATTCGCCAGACGAGGATTATGCTGCTTTCCTGCGACAAGCTCATTCTTCTTTACCGCCACCTGCGTAGGAGTAATGCCATGCAGCTTGTTGTATTCCATCTGCTTGCTGCGACGACGGTCAGTCTCATAAATGGTCTGCTGCATCGAATCCGTCACCGTGTCAGCATACATGATCACAAGACCGTTCACGTTTCTCGCCGCACGTCCGGCTGTCTGTGTCAACGCCCTGCCGCTGCGCAGGAAGCCTTCCTTGTCGGCATCAAGTATCGCGACAAGAGACACAGTCGGTATGTCGAGACCTTCCCTAAGCAGGTTGACACCGACAAGCACATCGAAAAGTCCGTTCTTGAAGTCCTCGATGATCTCCACACGCTCCATCGTATCCACATCGGAATGTATATACCGACAGCGCACTCCCATTCTGGTGAAATACTTTTCCAGTTCCTCGGCCATCCTCTTTGTCAGTGTAGTAACCAGCACCCTCTCATCCAGCTCAGCCCTTACACGGATTTCTTCCAGAAGGTCATCCACCTGATTCTTGACAGGGCGCACCTCGATAGGAGGATCCAGCAGACCTGTCGGGCGCACGACCTGCTCAACCACAAGTCCTTCCGATTTCTGAAGCTCATACTCTGCCGGCGTTGCACTGACAAACACCTTCTGTCCGGTGATAGCCTCAAACTCGTCGAATTTCAGTGGCCTGTTATCTGCAGCGGCCGGAAGGCGGAATCCATATTCCACAAGTACGGACTTACGGGAATGGTCACCTCCATACATCGCCCTTATCTGAGGAAGGGTAACATGGCTCTCGTCTATGAATGTAATGAAATCCTTCGGGAAATAGTCGATAAGGCAGAACGGCCTCATGCCCTCGCTGCGGCCGTCGAAATATCTCGAATAATTCTCGATTCCCGGGCAGTAGCCCATTTCCTTGATGAATTCGAGGTCATATTCCACCCTCTGCTTCAGCCTCTTCGCCTCAAGATGTTTTCCTATCTCCTTGAAATATTCGCACTGCGCCATCATGTCGTCCTGTATCTGGCTGATGGCCTTGATGCTGCGCTCTTTGGTAGTGACGAAATTTCCCGCCGGATAGATGGATATTTCATCAAGTTCTTCTATGAATGCTCCCGTGAGCGGATCGATTACCGATATAGCATCGACCTCATCACCGAAGAACTCGATCCTCACCGCATTCTCTCCATATCCGATGCATATGTCCACGGTGTCTCCCCTGACCCTGAAGGTTCCTCTCTTGAAATCCACCTCAGTGCGGCAATAGAGCGCATCGACGAGCTGATAAAGAAGTCTCGTCATGCTGCGCTGCTCTCCCCTCCTGACATGGACGGTCTGTGCATGGAAATCCGCCGGATTTCCGATACCGTAAAGACAGGACACGCTGGATATCACGATCACATCCCTTCTGCCGGAAAGGAGCGACGAGGCGGCACTGAGCCTCAGCTTCTCGATCTCGTCATTGATGCTGAGGTCCTTTTCAATATATGTATCAGTCACGGGCAGATATGCCTCGGGCTGGTAATAGTCGTAGTATGAAACGAAATATTCGACCGCATTGTTAGGAAAGAAAGACTTGAACTCCCCGTAAAGCTGAGCCGCAAGGGTCTTGTTATGGCTCAGGATCAGCGCGGGACGCTGAAGCTTCTCGATGACATTCGCCATCGTAAATGTCTTTCCCGAACCGGTTACACCCAACAGGGTCACAGCATCGACTCCGCTGTTCAAAGCGCTGCAGATGCCTTTGATTGCAGAAGGCTGATCGCCGGAAGGCTTATATTCCGAATCTATCTTGAACTTCATACTGCAAATATACTCATTGTTGATAAAATTTATCAGTGAAATCATTATCTTTACTCCACAAAAACTATTCTATGAAACGCCACAATCTTTTTACAGCAGTCGTATCTGTGCTATTCCTTGCCTCATGTTCAAGCGGTAACAGCTGGGCTCCCGCAGGCGACCGTATAATGACCCGATGGGGAGAAGAAACAGATCCGGGAAATGTCCTGCAGGAATATCCTCGCCCACAGATGACACGTGACAGATGGGAGAATCTCAACGGACTATGGGAATATGCCGTTACGGCTTCCGATTCTGAACCGGACGGTATGGATGGCCAGATTCTGGTTCCTTTCGCAATAGAGTCCGCCCTTTCCGGAGTCGGAAGATCCATAGAGGAAGATGAAGTTCTATGGTATGAACGTCAGTTCTCTGTTCCGAAAGATTGGAATGGAAGCAGGATAATGCTCAACTTCGGAGCAGTAGACTGGAAGGCCGAGGTATACGTCAACGGACAGAAGGCCGGAGAACACACAGGAGGATACACCCCGTTCTCATTCGACATAACGGATCTCCTCGCCAGAAGAGGCAGAAACTCCCTGAGGGTCAAGGTAAGCGACAGGACAGACAATTGGTTCCAGGCTCGCGGAAAACAGGTTTCGGAACCCGGCGGCATCTGGTATACGTCGGTGACCGGAATATGGCAGACGGTCTGGATGGAGCCGGTACCGGAGTCACATGTCAGGAGTTATCACGCACAGGCTGACATAGACGCTTCCGTCGTGACAATATCTGTCGACGCTGTCCTGTCAGAAGATGATGCATGCGAGGTCGTGCTTCTGGAAAACGGCAACGTGATAAACAAGGGCAGAGGAACGGAAGTGACCCTTGATGTTCCGCAGATGAGACTATGGACACCTGATTCACCACAGCTCTATGATATCGAGGTCAATATCGTGAGGGACGGAATTATCATTGACCATGTCGACGGATATGCCGCAATGAGAGAGATATCCTGCAAGACCGATGCTGACGGACATAAGAGGATGTGCCTTAACGGTGAACCGCTGTTCCAGTACGGACCGCTTGACCAGGGATGGTGGCCTGACGGATTATACACCGCACCATCGGACGAAGCACTTGCGTTTGACATAAGGAAGACCAAGGACTTCGGATTCAATCTCATACGCAAGCACGTAAAGGTCGAGCCTGCACGTTGGTACTGGCACTGCGACCGTATCGGAATGCTCGTATGGCAGGACATGCCTTGCATAACCGACAGCAGAGGAAACGTATGGGACAACAGGACATATGAGAACGGAACTGACAGTCCGGTGACAGCAGAGGGAAAGGCCAACTTCTATAAGGAGTGGTCTGAAATCATCGATGCCTTCAAGAGTTTTCCTTGCATAGTCGTATGGGTGCCTTTCAATGAAGCATGGGGCCAGTTCGACACAGAGCAGGTCGTACAGTTCACACGTGAACATGATCCTACCCGCCTGATAAATTATGCCTCCGGCGGCAATTTCGTACGCTGTTCCGGCGACATACTTGACCTGCACAATTATCCGCATCCTGAAATGTATCTGTATGACAAGGACTACATCAACGTCCTCGGAGAATACGGAGGTATCGGTTGGCCGGTAGAAGGCCACCTCTGGCAGCCGGACAGCAACTGGGGATATGTACAGTTCAAGAGTGCAGATGATGTACTCGGCACATATGAGACATATGCGGAGCAGCTTATAGGTCTTGTCAGCAAAGGTTTCGCGGCAGCGATATACACCCAGACCACGGATGTGGAGGTAGAGGTGAACGGCCTGATGACATATGACAGAAAGGTCATAAAGCTTGATGAAGAACGTTTGCGTGCCATCAACACTAAAGTTATTGAAAGCATGCGATAACCTGCGGATATAAGGAAAAAATTATTAACTTTGCGAAGATATGGCAAAACGCCTGTCATCGCGAACCGCAAAGATTGCCTGGCATCCCAAGCGGAGCAGACGTATAGAAAGTAAACACAGTTTTATAAAACAATAGTACTATTATGGTTTATTCACACGAAGTGCAGCAGATGTGCTGCGTAAAGAAGGGACCTAACCATGGTCCGGCTCCAATTCCTGAAGAAGGAAAGTGGGTAAAATCAAAGCAGATCACTGATATCTCAGGCCTTACTCACGGTATCGGCTGGTGCGCACCTCAGCAGGGTGCCTGCAAGCTTAC
>JAFQAT010000044.1 GCA_017399865.1 Bacteroidales bacterium
CTTTTCAAGCATTGTCAATCTACACCTTTCCAAGAATTTCCGTATAATCTCTGAAATGGAATCGTATGAATCTGAAATATATGTAACCAGCAGTGTTTCTGTACTATTTTACTATGTATATCGCCAGAGATTCGATTCCTTTGGGGAATCCACAACACTCGAATCAGGAAAGAAAGTTTTGAAAGAGGAATAAAGCACAGTTATACAAATAGTTATACAAAAAATAAGCTATCAGAAGTCGGTCGCGAAGATTTTCAAAAGTGGAATAGAAGTGCACAGAAGGTCGATTTTGTAATTGCAGGGAGTATCAAATTCGAAAATTTAATTGCAGGAAGTTGCAAAACAGTTATACATATAGTGATACAAAAGTTGCCGCAAAACACGAAAAAACCGCAATAGAAGCGTCTCTATTGCGGTTTCGTCGTGGTGTCACAGGGAATCGAACCAGGGACACAAGGATTTTCAGACCTTTGCTCTACCAACTGAGCTATGACACCAGTTTTGTTCTTAGAACTCCCATTCTTTTCGTTTGGGATTGCAAAGGTAGGCATTTTTTCTTAACCTGCAAATTTTTCATCGATATTTTTCAAAAAATTAATATATTTACAAAAAATATATCGGAGAGGGCTTGGGCCTACATTTATTATGCGCAGATATATAGTAATAACATTTATTGCAGTACTGCTGGCAGCAGCCTCAGTCGCATTATTAAGAAAAGGAAAGGGTATGGAAAACAATTCGGCATGGAATCCTGAAAGGCTTTCGGAGCTTTATGACCAGATGCTCGCGAACTACGAATCCGGAGAAAACTGGAAGAATATCCCTGGTGCAAAGGAGATATTGTCAATCATGAAGGATGTCGCCCCGGAAAGGGACGAGGAAATCAATCCTGCAGTCAGGATGCTCATCTGCGAGAGGATAATTTCGGGAGACCTGATTGACGTCAGGGATACCCCTAGGCTATACCTCGAGTATCTGGAGTACTGGATGGAATGCAGGGATATGCCTAAGACAGAGGACGATCTCAAGGACGTGAATCTGGAGGAGGACTTCCAGGAAACTGCGGAAGAAATGTCGCAGAAGATAAGGACCATGCTTTCCGGAACGAAGGAGGCAAAGGCAGTCTGGGACGGTCTGGGCATGTTGAAATATGACCCGGTTCAGCTTACGCCCGAATGGGAAGAGAACATCTATGAGATCGAGCTGGAATGCGAGCGAAGGCTCAAGGACGAGCCTAGAGGCATGGGATTCTGCCATGTATACTGGCATACAAAGAAGGCCGTTGCGGCAAGCTGCGGCATAGAGTGGATTTCTCCAAGCGGAATGAACCCTAGAGTCATGTTCGACTGAAAACATGTCTGAACCATCCTACATAAGCGTAATCATCCCGCTCAAGCTCGAGTGGGAGCCATGTTACCGCCTCCCGGACAACATTGATCCGGGAAATGTCGTCATTGGCGACAGGGTAAAGGTCAGATTCGCCAACAGGATGTATTCAGGGGTGGTAAGCGCGACGGACGTAAGTCCGGAAACAAATGCATCAAAGATCAAGGACATTGAAGAGATAGAGCATGGTCTGGAAAGGATCCTCCCGCAGGAAATAGAGCTTTGGAGAAGGGTCGCGGACTATTATCTATGCACGATCGGAGAAGTCTACAAGGCAGCCTATCCGGTCGGCAAGATAAACCTGGAAGAAGCCCATGCGGCAGCAGTCGCAAAGGCGGCACAGAGGAAGGAGAAGGTCCTGGACTCCATGCGTCAGAAGATTGCACGCCTTGAAGAAAGGCAGTCGAAGAAAGACGCACTCATCCAAAAGGCAAAGGACGGCACAAAGACAAAGGCAAAGCTTTCCGAAGATTCGGAAAAGATCAGGCATGAGATAGCGATCGCCCGCGAAGCGCTTGCGAAGGTGGAAGCATGCCCGGGCAGAGATGCAGATGCACCGGTCGGAAGCATCAGCACAGACACAATCGTCCTCAGTGATGCCCAGCAGAAGGCATACGACAGCATACAGGAAGGAATAAGGCAAGGTAAGCCGGTCCTCCTGCATGGAATAACAGGCTCCGGCAAGACAGAAATCTACATCAAGTCTGCAATGCATGCCCTTTCAGGCGGAAAGAACGTGCTGTATCTGGTTCCGGAAATCGCCTTGAGCCGCCAGCTCGAGGAGCGCCTGTACGAGCACTTCGGAGAAAGGCTGCTGGTCTTCCATTCAGCCGAGACCGCTGCAAGCAGAAGGAGCACAGCAGAAGCCGTACGCAACGGCAAGGGATATGTGGTCCTGGGAACGCGTTCTTCGGTATTCCTTCCCCACCATGACCTGGGACTCATAATTGTGGATGAGGAACATGACAGTTCATACAAGCAGGACTCCCCTGCTCCAAGATACAACGGACGTGACACAGCCCTAATGATGTCTGCGATCCATAAATGCGGGATCATATCAGGTTCGGCGACTCCTTCTCTTGAAGAGCAATACAACTGCGCCTGTGGCAGACATGTTCTGGTAGAGCTCACGGAAAGATACCATAGGACGGATGATTCCGATATAGAGATAATCGACACAAAGGCGGAGAGGAAGAAGCGCGGTATGCGCGGAAACTTCTCGATCAAGCTGATAGAGCACATCAGAAAGGCTCTGGCAGAAGGAGGCCAGGTGATGATCCTGCGCTCTAGAAGGGCATGGGCCCCCGCACTCCAGTGCGAAGAGTGCGGGCAGATGCCGAAGTGTCCGCGGTGCAACGTGAGCATGAGCCTGCACAAGAACGGAAGCGACGAGGTCATGGCATGCCACTACTGCGGTCATAGCCAGACGTTTACAGGAAAGTGCGAAAAATGCGGCGGCAGTCTGAAAAGCCTCGGCGCCGGCACCCAGAAGATAGAGGAAGAAGCTGCAGCCCTATTTCCGGAAGCACGCATCGCCAGGCTCGACAGCGACACAGCACAGAACAGATCATATGAGACCAGGACCATCAGCGACTTCAGCAAGGGCCATATCGACATCCTCATAGGAACGCAGATACTGACAAAGGGATTCGACTTCGAAGGGCTGAGCCTCGTCGCCGTGATAGCCGCCGACGCTTTCCTCGGCCTTCAGGACTTCCGAGCAGACGAAAAGGCGCTGCAGGTTCTGGAGCAGTTCCGCGGAAGGTGTGGAAGAAGGGACAGGAAAGGACTGTTCGTCATTCAGACATCACAGCCTGACCATCCTGTGTACGGGATGGTCGGTTCCCAGCAGGCCGGACTGAAGTCCGTCGGCCTGCTGGAGGAAAGAAAAGACTTCAACTTTCCTCCATATACCCGAATCATCGAACTCGCCTTCAGGGATGAAAACGAAGGCAGGGCACATGTGCTCTCGCAAGCGCTGGCAAACTGCCTGAGAGATTCATTCGACATCACTGGGCCATACGCCCCGACGGTCGACAGGATTGCCGGCCAGCACATAAGGATAATCAGGATAAGCCTGAAGAAAGACAGGAACCTGTCTTCAAACAAGAAGGCGCTCATCAGAACCGTCCGCCAGTTCGAGAAGGAGCGCAGGTACGACGGCCATATCACCATCAACGTCGATCCGGCATGATCACGTTTATCTGACGTGGCATGACTGACATCCTCACAGGAGCACGGCCTACAACTTCTCCGTCTACTTCAACCGGTTCGGCATCTGCCTCACCTTCAGGCAGAATCAGGACCTCACGGCATTTGGCGAGGGTCAGCACGCTTACCTTATGGAAAGTTCCGGTAAAGAGCTTCGGCACCTCCTTGGCGATTACCCACATCGGAATATCAGGAATGACCGTAACATCAAGCAGGCCGTCGCCAAGCTCGGCCAGCGGAGTCTGCCGCATTCCGCCTCCGGAATATTTGCCGACTCCGAACGCTAAGGAAAGATACTTCCCAGAGAACACTTCATTGCCGTCGCATACTATCCGCGCACGGACAGGTATGCGGTGTCTGATACAATAAAGCAAAGCGCTCACATACAGCTTCTTGCCCCTTCTGCCCTGCTCTTTCTTGCGGTTCACGATCTCGCATACGCGGGCATCAAGACCGACCCCGCCGACATTGGCCATATATGAAACCGAAAGCGGTTCCGAATCCATAGAAGAAGGGTCGAGGATTTCGACGCGTACCACATCCTGCAGACCTGTCCGGCCTTCAGCTATGGCATTCACCGCGCCTTGTATGTCCCTCGGAACTCCGGTCGACTTGACCCAGTCGTTGCCGGAACCGACAGGAAGGACCCCCAAGGTGAATTCTGAAATATCGTGGCCATCAGAAGAATAGACATAATCTGCAATTCCATTAAGTACATCATGGACGGTTCCGTCTCCTCCGACGGCGATGAACTTACGGTATCCCTTGGCACATGCCTTACGGCTTATGGCGATGGCATTGTCCGCGCCGCCAGTGAACATGGCCTTGTATCTTACCTTTGCATCTTCAAGCATGACTGCAGCCTTCTTCCATACAGAGCCAGCCTTGCGGGAGGCCGCAAAGACATTCACGACCACCAGCCACACGTCATTTCTTACCTGATCTTTCATACTTCAAGAATTTATCAACAAATGTAGCAAATTAACTTATTGTCTGAAATAAATTTCGTAATTTTGCAAGGATTATGTCCTAATGAAAAACAGTATGGGAAAAGTAATAGCAATAGCAAATCAGAAAGGTGGAGTCGGCAAGACTACCACAGCGATAAACCTGGCCGCATCGCTTGCCGTCCTTGAGAAGAAGGTGCTGATCATAGACGCCGACCCTCAGGCAAACACGACTTCCGGCCTCAACTTTTCTCCGGACAACGACCAGAAGAGGACTCTATACGAGGTCCTCATCGGTGCCATCGACATCAGAGACACTCTCATTCAGACTGAGATAGCAAACCTCCACATGATTCCTTCACACATCAATCTTGTCGGAGCAGAAATAGAGATGCTGGGAGATGAGAACAGGGAGTCGGTCCTCAAGGACGCTCTTGCTCCTTTGAAGAACGAGTACGATTACGTCATCATAGACTGCTCGCCTTCCCTCGGCCTCATCACAGTGAATTCCCTTACCGCGGCAGACTCGATAATAATTCCGGTACAGCCGGAATTCTTTGCCCTCGAAGGACTCGGCAAGCTGCTGCAGACCATAAGACTTGTCCAGGGCAAGCCTAACCCTGACCTTACGATTGAAGGATTTCTGGTAACGATGTTCGACGGCAGGACGAAGGTCCACAACCAGGTTCTCGGAGAACTGCGTGAACATTTCGGAGACATGGTGTTCAACACCATCATTCAGAGAAACATCAGACTCAGCGAGGCTCCGTCGCATGGAAAGCCGATCATTCTTTATGACGTGATCTGCAACGGTACGACAAACTATCTGAACCTCGCAAAGGAAGTACTTGAAAAGAACAGTTAAAAGGATCAAGATGAGCAAACAGCAGAGAGGACTGGGAAAAGGACTGGGAGCATTACTCGGAGGAGATGCCGACCTCAGCCAGATAAGAAAGCCGGTAGGTTATGTAAATAAGGAAGTCGTAGGCACGGACAGCACTCCGCAGCAGAGTACTGCCGACATCCTGCGCATCCCTATGGACATGATCGAGCCTAACCCGTTCCAGCCGCGCATGACCTTCGGTCAGGATGCGCTTGAGGAACTGGCGGAATCGATCAGGACGCTCGGTCTGATACAGCCGATAACCGTAAGACGCAAGACTGACGGACGCTACCAGATCATAAGCGGAGAGCGAAGGTTCAGGGCATGCCAGATTGCAGGCATGGATATGATTCCAGCATATATCAGGGACACCAATGACCAGGGCATGCTGGAGATGGCCATCGTGGAGAACATCCAGAGGGAGGACCTCGACCCTATCGAGGTTGCGATGAGCTATCAGAGGCTCATCGAGGAATGCAGCCTTACACAGGAGCAGATGGCCGTAAGAGTTGGAAAGAAGCGAGCTTCTGTGACCAATTATCTCCGTCTTCTCAAGCTCCCTGCAAAGATTCAGCACGACCTCAAGGTAGGACTTCTCAGCGTCGGACATGCAAAGGTCCTCCTCGGAGTGGACGACATACGTCTTCAGGAATACCTCTGCGACCTCGTCATCAAGGACGACATGTCGGTAAGACAGCTTGAGGAGAAGATCAGGAAGATGTCGGAGCCGAAGAAGAAGGCTGAAGACCCAGGACAGGAACTTCCTGAAGAATATTTCAAGGTTCTTGAAATCGTAGGCAGATATTTTGAAAACAACATAAGCCTGAAGAGAAGCGGAGCAGGAAAGGGATCGATGACCATCCATTTCAATTCCGACGAAGAGATCAGAAAGTTCCTCAAGGCAATAGAGAAATGCACAGAAGAATAAGACTTTACATACTTGCATTCATATTCTTTCTTACCGGTTTTGCTGTAGACGGCAACGCCCAGTTCAAGGAAGAGGCATTCCAGCAGACCTACAACGAGAAGGGCGATTCCACCGCTGTCGCAGACACAGCGGACAAGCTGTTCTCGTTCAAGGAATGGGGACGCGGCATTGCCCATAAGCAGAAGATCGAAGTCGGAACCATGTTCATGGGCTCGCTCTTCGCTCCGGGAACCGCCCAGATCTACAACAAGGACTACTGGAAGCTGCCGATAGTCTACGGAGGAATCGGTTCGCTGGCAGGAACAGGAGGATATTTCCTCCACAGATACAACAAGTCCGGAAACCTGAGTGACAAACAGACAGGAACATGGCTCCTTGCAGGAGCAGGGCTTATGTACTGGGGCTCGCTGATGGACGGTGTCATCTGCTATGAAAGCGAAGTCGATCCGTTGCCGGGAAAGGCGACCTTATATTCAGCACTGCTGCCGGGCCTCGGACAGATATATAACGGAGAGCTGTTCAAGCTTCCCATTTACTGGGGAGGTCTTCTGATTTCAACTCACCTTCTTGTAAAATACAACACCAACTACAAGAGGTTCAAGAGGATACATAACCAGGCCACAAGCACAGACCCGGAAGTAAGCGCAGATGTCCCTATCAGCGGTGAGACGGCCAAATGGTACAGAGACGTCTACCGACGCTACAGGGACTACTCCATCGTAGCCACTGTACTGGTATACGCCCTGCAGGTCATTGACGCAAACGTCTTTGCGTACATGCACGATTTCGAGGTCACAGACGACATAACGATGAATATCGAACCGGCGCTGATATCGCCGTACAATGAATACGCTATGCATACAGCCCCAATCAATCCGATGAATAATGCAGTGGGAATGAAGGTGGGCATAAGATTCTGATAATAAAGACATTGATTGAATAATGGACATAAGAAAGATCATTGCAGTCGCACTTGCGGCTGCAATTGCAGTTACAGCAGGGGCTGAAGAAAGCCAGACAGGCAAAAAGATCAAGGGAAATCCGGAGAAGATCCAGCTGCTCAGGAAGAAGGGTCTGAAGAGGGAGAATGCCATGCTCAGGGCAGAACTTGACTCTTTGAGGATGGAAGTGGAAAGATACCGCGCAGAACTTGAATATACAGACAGCATCACAAGCGAGATGATGGACATGTATGAGGAGAACGAGATGAAGGGAGAAAACGGACTGGCACCAGAAGACTATACAGCGGAAGTGTCCGACAGTCTTCTGAACATCTGGTATGTACACAACAGAGTGAACACATACGACTTCAGCGATTACGACATGGACTCGATCAGATTCCAGTCAAACGTCCCTGATGAAGTCTATATAGAGCGAATCAAGCAGATGAACTCATTCATCACTCTCCCCTACAATGAGATCGTCAAGAATTACATCATACTGTATTCCGAGAAAATGCCGACGAAGATGGCTAACATGCTCGGACTATGCAGATACTACATGCCGATCTTCGAAGAGATACTGAACAGGTACGACATGCCGGAGGAACTCAAGGCTATGGCAATAATCGAGTCTGCACTCAATCCAAGGGCCGTTTCAAGGGTGGGAGCGAAAGGTATGTGGCAGTTCATGTATTCGACGGCGAAGATGTATGATCTGCACATCGACTCATTCGTCGATGAAAGAATGGATCCGGTAAAGTCGGCGGAAGCGGCTGCCCAGTACATGAAGGACGCATATGAGATCTTCGGAGACTGGAATCTCGCCATCGCGTCATACAACTGCGGAGCAGGCAACGTGAACAGGGCGATCCGCAGAAGCGGAGGCAGCAGGGCGTTCTGGGACATCTATCCTTACCTCCCTCGCGAGACGCGCGGATATGTACCGGCATTTGTAGGGGCACTTTATACTATGACATACTATAAGGAGCATGGCATCAAGCCGGAGACAGTAGAAATTCCGGCACACGTGGACACATTCAAGATCAACAAAATGCTCCATCTCAGACAGGTAAGCGACCTTACAGGCGCCCCTATCGACGAGCTGAAGAATCTGAATCCTCAGTACAGCCATGAGATAATCCCCGGAAACTCGCGCGAGTACATCCTCAGGATTCCATATAACTATTCGAACGCATTCATCGACAACGAGGACTCCATTTATGTCCACAAGGCTGACATTTACTTCAACCCTGTAACCATCAAGAAGATAAAGGACGGCGGAGACGGAGAGAGAATCGTGTATAAAGTCAAGAGCGGAGATTATCTCGGAAGAATAGCCAGCAGACACAGATGCACCGTAGCTCAGATAAAGAGATGGAACAATCTTACAAGCAACAACATCCGTGTAGGACAAAGACTTGTCATCTATAGAGGCGGACATGCGCCATCATCATCTTCTTCCGCATCTTCATCTTCGACGGCTTCCGCTTCAAGCAGTACGGCTGTTCCGGCAAATGCGACAACCTATACGGTCAAGAGCGGAGATGTGCTCGGCAAGATAGCCGAACGACATGGATGTACAGTGGCGCAGCTCAAGGCATGGAACAATCTGACAAGCAACAACATACGCGTAGGACAGAAGCTCGTCGTATCTGCATCTTCTCCACAGAAGGCCCCTGCAGCTGTATCACAAAGCGGAGAGTATACGACCTACACCGTCAAGAGCGGAGACTCCTTCTACAGCATCGCCCAGAAGTACCCTGGTGTCAGCGCTCAGAACATCATGGACTTCAACGGATTGACCAGTTCGAAGATCAAGCCGGGAATGACCATAAAGATTCCTAAGAAATAGTCTCAAAACGAGAACACGAATTGAAGTTTAAGCCCGGCTTTCCCGGGCTTATTCTTTTGTCCGTAAGTGAACGAGCCGTTGAAGTACAGACGCCCCCATCTTGAGAAGCGCCATGACAACATGAATGACGTATTCATGCCCCGGCCGTAAAAGGCAGGAACGGAGAAACTGCCTGGGGCATCACGTTCATACGCATAAATGCGGTCATCCCAGTTGTCTATGGCGAAGCCCAGCTGACGGACATATACAGCAATATTCTCGACTTTGTATCCGCCCTCCAGATAGCCCAGGAATCCGGTTGACATATAATTCAGCATATTCATACGGCCAGACACGGAAAATCCTTGGGAAGACCAGAGAATATCTGTACGGACATCGGTCTTGAAAGGCTGTCCCCATGTCCTTATCCTCTCGGATATCCTGAACTTCAGAAGCCAGGCTTCAGAAAGACGAAGCTCGCCATCAGCCATAATCCTGACATGAACACTCTCACGCGCATCATCCTTGCTGACAGGAAAATATGCAGAATCTACAGACAGACTGCCCGACAATGGTCCCGACCTTGGAGAATAATCACAGCAAAGGGAAGCCCCGTATTCATTGGCACATTTGCTGACACTCCGCGGGGCCGCGCTGCGTGAAGGATTGAATGAATCTGGATAGTATCTCAAATGTACGGCAAACCTCATATCCTCTCCGACAGGACTTATCATCCCGAACAGCACGGCAGGCACCATGTTGACCCAGTCAAAGGCAACTTCCGAAAACAGATCTGTCCCTTTCAGACATACGGCTATATCGGCAGAAGTCTTCATATCTGGAATATAACCCGGCAACAGTTCTGTGGCCGGACTGAATTCCATGTAGTGGGTCATAGACATGGACATGTTCCTGCCATACCACGCCAGGTTCACAGCCGGAAGGAAAGACTGCATCTGAAAGCCTTTCTCCTTAGCTTCAGGAAACGAGACAAATGCCGACAGTCTGAATCTGGAAAAGGCAAGATCACACGCCGCTCCGGTATGCGACGAACTGCCGGTATAAGACCATGAGGAAGATATCCCGGCAGCGGAACGGAAGTAAGACGATGCTTTCGGCAATCCAGTCATAGACATGCCGTTCCATAAGGCCAGACCCTGACCGAAGCGAGCGTTGAAGTCGCCGGCTATTATCCTGAAAGGTCGCCGAAGCGGCTCCCATTTCAGGCTGCCGGTAAAGATATCGGGAAGACCCGGACTTTTGTCATAGGCCCTGGATGCCGAGAGGGCCATGGCCAAGCCGTTTCCTGAATTGAAACGGCATTTGAGGCCATAACCGCCCGTAAGGTCATCACCGGCAACCTTGAGCCCTCCCCTTACGGCAATATCGACGTCAGCACCACCGCCCGCTGCCCGCACCGCATCTCCCCCTTCCAATGTGATGAAGGGAGCAAGAACGGACACAATCTGCGCGGTGAATCCGTCCACAGCCGACAGTTCGGCATAGGACATGACATCCCCGTGCCTGCTGCGATAGTCAAGCAAGGAGGCTGCCTGATACGGAGAGAAGAGTCCGCAGGAACGGATGACGGAGGCTGAAACCACATTGATCTTCAACGGACGTTCAAGATAGGACTCCAGTCTCTCCACCTCATATCCGTCCAGTTCTTCAGGACTGGCATAACCAGTCAGTTCAAGGATTCTGTCCATATCTTCGGATGTCTGCGCAAAGGAACCGAAGACAAGCAGAAGCATCATGATTGTAATAAGAATCGTTCGCCACATACCGTTTTACATTGAATCTGCCCGAAATTATCATATATGGGTAAAAAGTCTGTTGTTTTAGGTTAAAACAACAGCAGAATTTTCTTTTTTTTATAATCGTTTACTAAATTTGTATGATTATTCGATAAATATCATGAATAAGGTAACACTAAAAGACAAGACGTTCAGAACGTCGATTCCGTATGAAAGGATCATGACGGCGATAGATCAGGTCGCTGCAAAGATCAATGCAGACTTCAGAGGATGCACAGACGTTCCTGTTCTTCTATGTGTATTGAACGGTTCGATAATGTTCACAGCAGAACTGATGAAGAGACTGGAATTCAACTGCCAGATAGTATCGACAAAGCTCACATCATATGAAGGCACCAACACTACCGGAAAGGTAAAGCAGGCCATGGGCATGACCGCGGACATCACCGGAAGAAGGGTCATTGTCATAGAAGATATCGTGGATTCGGGAAACACAATAGTCGAACTTAAAAGGATACTTGAAGAGAAGGGAGCATCAGAATCAAGGATATGCACCATGCTCCTCAAACCGGACGCATACAAGAAGGACGTAAAGCTCGACTACGTTGCAATGGAGATTCCGAACGACTTCATCGTCGGATTCGGTCTTGATTACGACGAGTTGGGACGAAACTTCAAGGATATCTATATTCTGGATGAATAATAAGCAATAACATGAAATACTACATCTTATTTGGCCCTCCAGGGGCTGGAAAGGGCACCCAGGCCACATATATGGTTGAGAAGTACAACCTGCATCACATTTCAACGGGAGCACTCCTGCGCAAGGAGATCGCAGCAGGGACAGAACTTGGAATCCTGGCAAAATCATTGATAGAAAAGGGATGTCTGGTACCGGATGAAGTGGTAGAGGGAATGATCGAAAGCGAATTCAAGACTGTGACCGGCGTCAAAGGTTTCCTTCTGGACGGTTTTCCAAGGACTCTTCCACAGGCAGAGGCGCTTGATAAGATCCTTGCAAAGACAGGAACCGAAGTGACGGCTACCGTTTCCATCATGATTCCTGACGAGATGATAATGGAACGCATCAAGGGCCGCGCCCTCAAGGAAGGCCGCGCCGACGATGCGAGCGAAGAGATCATAAACACAAGGATAACAACATATCACGACCAGACTGAACCGCTTATTGAATACTATATAAAAGCAGGAAAATACAACGAGATCGACGGTACCGGAACGATAGAAGAAGTCAAGGACCGCATCTTTTCAGTCATGGATAAGTTCTGATGCATCTGGTAAGGAAAACACTTGTCATAATAGCTAAGACTGTCGCTTCTGTTGTGCTGATTGTCTTCATGGCAATCTTTGCAACAAGCGTCAGTCCTGTTTATACCTATGACGATCCGTCTCCGTTCACAGGCCCGGACATCTTCAATCCGTACAGGAACCTTGACACGGCCTATTGCTGGAAAAGAGCAAATTTCCACACCCACACACGGGTGGAAGGCATATTCAACGAATGTGAATACTGGCCGGGAGAAGTCTACGATGCATATGAGAGATTCGGATATGACATCGTGACCTTCTCAAACCACAATGAACTTACAGTACATCCCTTCGATCCTGCCCTGCAGGTCAATGTCTATGAACATGGATACAACCTGTTCAAATACCACAAGCTTGTATTCGGAAGCGGCAAGGTGAACCGTTTCGACCATCTTCTGCCGCTGTTTACCTTCCAGAAACAGTTCCAGCTCGACCTTCTCAGCAAGGATTCTGACTTCATCCAGTTCAATCATCCGCTCAGGACAAACAGCATTTCGAAAGAGCAGATGGAGAAGCTCAGCGGATACGAGATCATGGAGCTTGACAGCGGTAAAAGCACAGAAAACGAATACTGGGACTGGGCATTGAGCGCCGGCCATTACAGCTTCGGCCTCGCAAACGACGATCTTCACTACCCCGACAGGTCTTCACGCATCGCAGTCAGATGCAATTTCCTGTGCACACCTTCTGCATCATACGAGGACATACGCAAGACCCTGATGGGCGGATGTTATTATTCTATGAGAGTTCCTGATTACGGCAAAGGTGACTGGGACGCCAAATATGCTGGAAACAAGGATCTGCCATCCATAAAGGAGATCGGACTTGACGGATCATCCATATACATGTCCCTCTCTGAAAACGCGGACAGCATAAAGGTTACAGGCCAGAATCATGCTGTTCTGAAGCATGTTACAGATACCTGCGGCATCGAATATGCAATGAAGGCAGAAGACAATTACGCCAGGATCACAGCCTATTTCCCTGACGGAGAGGTCATCTACACCAATCCGTTCGCGAGATATGACGCATCGGCAGATCATAATCCATTTAACGGACCGTCACATTCAATCAGCTGGATTCTGACAGTCCTTTATAATCTTCTAGTGCTGCTTCTGTTCATGGGAACTGCAGCATTACTGGTAAAAACGATAAGGAAATGAAACTTTTCAAAGACAGAATAAAGCTGACCACGATATGCGTGGTCCTCAGCATATTCACATTGGTGGCCTACCACTTCCCTTTCTTCCGCCTCGTTATCGAAAACACGGAGGGCGGTCTGAACGGGACGCTGATATTTGCCGGACTGGCGGTACTGATGCTAGCGCTGAACTTCTTCTTCTACTATCTCGTACTGTACGCTGGCAGGATCGTCGGAAAGTGCATATTGGGCTTCATGTTCATAGCGGACGCGATAAGTCTTTATTTCATAAACTCTTACGAAGTCCTCATCACAGACAAGATGATGGGCAACGTCTTCAACACGCAGTTCTCTGAAGCTTCGGGATTCTTTTCGCTTTCAGCTGTACTGTACGTCGTTTTCCTCGGCATCGTCCCATGTATCTATCTATTCATACAGAAGGTGGAATACGGCTCATTCAAGCGCTTCCTTGCCAATATAGGAGCAGGTCTGGGCATAGTTCTCGCCGTAGCCTTGGGACATATGAAGAACTGGCCATGGATCGACAGGAATTCGACCGAACTTGGCAGCCTTCTGATGCCATGGTCATATACGGTGAACACTTTCAGATATTACAGCGCGGAAAAGAAACGCAATGCAAAGGAGATTCTTCTTCCTGACGCAGTCATCACCAATGACAATCCTGATGTATGCGTGCTGATCATAGGCGAATCCGCAAGAAGGGACCATTTCTCGCTTTACGGATACGAAAGGGAGACCAACCCGTTCACAGCCAAGGACAGCGTGACAGCATTGATCGCTGAAGCAGCTGCGACATACACAACAGCCGGAGTAAAGGCTATCCTCGACCACGGTCCGGTAAACAAGCTTTATGAGATACTGCCGAACTACCTCCACAGAGCCGGAGTCGACGTCTCATGGAGGACCAGCAACTGGGGAGAGCCTCCTGTACATATCGGCAAATACTACAAGGTCAAGGAACTGAAGGCCAGGTTCCCGGAAGCAGACGACAGATATGACGGCATTCTCCTGGAAGGTCTGAAGGAAGACATCATGAATTCGGAAAAGACGAAGACATTCGTAATCATTCATACAAACACAAGCCACGGACCGACGTATTTCAAGAAGTATCCTGCTGATTTCGAGAGATTTACACCCGTATGTACGACAGTGGAAATGTCGAAGGCTGACCATGATGAACTCATGAACGCATACGACAACAGCATCATTTATACCGACTGGCTGATCCATTCGGTAATCGAAGTCCTGAAGGAAGTTCCGGATCGCCGCTGCTGCATGATGTATGTATCTGACCATGGGGAATCATTGGGAGAAAACAATCTCTACATGCACGGAGTGCCGATGTCTATGGCACCGAAGGAACAGGTGGAGATTCCGTTCATTGTATGGGACTCTGATGAGGACACGACCGTAAAGCCGCTTGAAAAGGTGAGCCAGTACCATGTCTTCCACAGCATCATGAACTTCCTGGGAGTTGAAAGCCCGATTTACGACGAAGATAAGAATATATTCGAATGATACTTTTCATAGTCAACCCGATATCAGGACACGGCAGCAAGACCGGCATCGTCAGCAGACTTAAGAAGAAGGACTGCAGGGTCGTCTATACGGAGTACGCCGGCCATGCAGAGAAGCTTGCTCGCGAAGCGGAAGAAGACATTGTGGTCGCAGTAGGAGGAGACGGAACAGTCAACGAGGTCGCACGCGGCCTGATGGGCACAGGCAAGACTCTTGGAATCATTCCCAAAGGCAGCGGAGACGGCCTTGCATTACATCTGGGGCTGAACCACGACCTAAACAGGAGCATCAGGATCATAGAAGCCGGCAAGGTCCAGCCCATGGACGCCGGCATCATAAACGGAAGGTACTTCTTCTCCGTTTGCGGCGTCGGACTTGATGCGATCGTAAGCGAGCGGTTTGCAAAATCCGGCAAGCGAGGCCTTATAAGCTATCTGGAGCAGGCTGTGATATCATGGAAAGACCATAAAACAGAAAAGTTCGCCATCGATATAGACGGACAGAATTTCGAACAGGAAGCCGTGATGATCACGGTGGGAAATTCAGACAGATGGGGTCATTCAGCAAAGGTTGCCCCTCTGGCCGACTGCAGCGACGGAATCCTCGATATAACGATTGTGGAAGACTTCCACGACATTGACATACCAGTTCTTGGGCTGATGCTTGTCAGCGGAACTGTAGACAAAGCTCCGAACATCCACTGCTACAAAGGTAAGAACATAAAGATAACGCGCGAAAAGCCAGGCCCGGCCCACGCAGACGGCGACTGGTTCGAAGCCGGCGAAACGATCGACATAAAGATTATCGAGCACGCCCTGAAGGTGATTGTGCCTTAATGAAAAGAAATATTAACTTTGCAGCTGTAATTTTTTGAATAATAAGACGTATATATTATCGAACGATAATTATAGATTAATATGGCAGACAGCAATTTCATAGACTATGTAAAGATCTATTGCCGTTCCGGCAATGGAGGTGCGGGTTCTACGCACATGAGGAGGGAGAAATATGTTCCTAAGGGAGGTCCGGACGGAGGAGACGGCGGAAGAGGCGGACACATCATCCTTCGCGCGAATCCGCAGTTCTGGACGCTTATCCACCTGAAGTACCGCAAGCATATCATGGCAGAGCATGGTAGCGCAGGAAGCGGACAGCTCCAGAAAGGAAAGAACGGAGAAGACATCTATCTTGACGTCCCTCTCGGCACCGTTGCGAAAGATGCGGAAACCGGAGAAATACTCTTTGAACTCGTTGAGCCATACGAGGAAAAGATCCTTGTCAAGGGTGGCAGAGGCGGACTTGGAAACAACAATTTCAAGACAGCGACCAACCAGACCCCAAGATATTCACAGCCAGGAGAGCCATATGAGGAAGGATGGTTCATCCTCGAACTGAAGCTTCTCGCTGACGTAGGTCTGGTAGGATTCCCTAATGCAGGTAAATCCACTCTTCTTTCGACCGTATCGGCAGCGCGTCCGAAGATCGCCGACTACCCTTTCACCACATTGGAGCCGAACCTGGGAATCGTCAGCTACTATGACGACAAGTCCTTCGTAATGGCGGATATTCCGGGTATCATCGAAGGAGCGCACGAAGGTAAGGGAATCGGAATGAGGTTCCTCAGGCATATCGAACGCAACTCCATCCTTCTGTTCATGGTCGCAGCTGATCAGGACGACATAAAGGAAGGATATGAAGTGCTTCTGAACGAGCTGCGTGAATACAATCCTGAGCTTCTCGTCAAAGACAGGGTTCTTGCCATCACAAAATCCGACATGCTTGACGATCAGCTGAAATCAGAGATTGAAGCCCAGCTCCCGACCGATCTTCCGCATGTATTCATCTCGTCATTCACCCAGGAAGGCATCAAAGAGCTTAAAGACCTCCTCTGGGAGGCTCTCCACCGAGAAGTGGAAGAAGAAGATGCTCCCGTCGTGCTCTTCCCGGGAGACGAAAATGAAATGATCTTGTAACATGAGCATCTGGCAGACACTTGAGAAGGCAGACCAGCTGGCGACCCTGGAGATCAACAGCTGGCATTCTGCATTCACAGACCCCATATGGGAAACGTTTTCAAACATCCCGATCTGGGTGCCGATGTATGTCATAATAGTGGCATTCGTAATCCAAAGGCTCGGATGGAAGAAAGGACTCATCGTAGTAGCTGCTGCAGCTCTCACATTCGGCTTCTGCGACCAGTCATCGAATTTCATAAAGGCGCTGACAGAAAGACTTCGACCATGTCATGATCCTTTCATGCTTCACAACGGTCTGCATGTCCTGGAAAGCGGCGGAAGATTCAGTTTCTTCTCCGCCCATGCTGCAAACGCATTCGGACTGGCGACCAGCACAGTAATAGGCCTACGCATAGACCAAAGGCTTAAATACAGAGGCTATGCAGCTTGGATGTACACATGGGCGACATTGGTAGCAATAAGCCGCATTTTCGTCGGCAAGCACTTCCTTGGAGATGTAATCGTCGGTATATGCATAGGAGCTATGGCAGGATGGGCATTCGGAAGCCTGGCCAAGCTGGTGATCAGAAGAATTTCGGCATAATTATCAGAAATATTTGACTATTTCAAAAAAAAGTATCATATTTGCATCCGCAACCAAGACGGGGGTATAGCTCAGTTGGCTAGAGCGCCTGCTTTGCAAGCAGGAAGTCGTCGGTTCGACTCCGACTATCTCCACCCGCAACCCACTCAGAGACATTTCTGAGTGGGTTTTTCTTTTTGGGAGGGGTGAAATGTACCCACATTGTACCCACATTTTGGATGTACCCACTTCGCTGAAAGAGAAATGATCCCGGAAATATCTTGCGATATCTGCGGGATCGTGACGAAAAATTTGAACTTGCTTTGCA
>JAFQAT010000045.1 GCA_017399865.1 Bacteroidales bacterium
AATGTGTTCCGGAGACCCCCTCCCACTCCGTGGGCCCCTCCCCCGAACCTGCTGCCGCAGGCTTCTCGCTGCAAAGGTCCACAGGACCGTTTGCCGAGTCGCTCGAGAGGGTGGGAAAATGTCCCCTCCACACAAATGGCATATCGACTCCCGAAGAACGATATACTATGATAAAGGTTCCCGCTGCATGGATGATAGAGCAGTGCGGATGGAAGGGAAAACGTAGCGGCGGAGCTGCAGTATGGGAAAAGCAGCCGCTTGTGATCGTCAATTACACCGGTGATGCGTATCCTGAAGAGATCATCGGCCTTGAGAAGCGCATAATCGCTTCCGTCAAGGCCAAGTTCGGCGTCGACCTCCACCCCGAAGTCGAACATGTCTAGCAGCCTTCTCCAGCCGCTAGCTTCGTCGTCTGTTCCGCATCGTATTTCCGTTCCACAAATCAGAGTCAACTTCTTTTATAGATAGGTTTTAATGGGAGTCAACTTAAATCAGGGAATGACACGTCGTCTTTCAGCCTCGCTGTCTGGTTTCTTATGTCGGATGAATCCAGATTCCTGACGCTTAATATGCTGTGTCGTAAGACTTTGTATAAAATCGCCTGCGGCAAATGGAGCAGGCGATTATGTGTAAAGTATTGGTGTTCAGTCTTTAAGATGCTACGGGTGTGCATCTCATTCTCAGGTCAGCCAATGTTCCAATACCAGCTTTTTTGCGGCGACCGGCGATAGAGGTTTTTCTTAAGGTGTTGATATAAAGCGAGTTACAAAATATATCTGACGCCGGTACTCCAGTTAGAGAAGGGTACCAGCGTTATGTGTTTTCTGTAATATGTTGATTGCCAGTGGTTTGTAAAATTACACTGTCGCCGGTCGTCGCAAAAATGACCTTCTAAAGATGCTTCACTCCGTTCAGCATGACAGTGATGAGGTAGAGTTCCAGCTGCCTATGCCAATACGTCCGTAAAGTCACGTCGGTTTCCGGGCCAACACGGCAAATCGTCCGCTCTGTCCGGGAAACAGGCTGCTTATCCGGACGGCAACGCCAAATTGTCAACTTCATCCTGGAAACATGTAGTTTATCCGGACGGAACCTCAGATTGTTAACTTTGTCTGGGAAACAGGCAGCTTATCCGGACGACAACCTCGGATTGTTGACCTTGTCCGGGAAACAGGTAGCTTATCCGGACGGCAACGCCGAATTGTAAACTTCATCCGAATAGGGTTTATCGCCCGTTTACCCTTAAATACAGCCTTCTGCAGTGGTTGTGTTTGTTTTTTTTGTGTATATTTAGGCGGTATAATTCTTTAATTCTATGAAAACAAGATTCATATTTATTCTATTGGGACTTCTGACTCTCAACCTTTCGGCCCAGACCAAAGGCAATGTGGCCTATCAGGATGATCAGGTCCGCTTTACTCTGGTGACGGACGGAACAGTGCGTCTTGAATGGCATCCGGAGGGCAGGTTTACCGATCTTCCTTCGTTTGTCGCTTCGGAAAGGGATTATCCTGAAGTGGCTTACAAGGTACGCAAGAGGGGAAAGAATGTCGAGGTGTCGACTTCGAAGATGACCATCACCTATAAGATGGGCACCGGCAAGCTCACTGCCGACAACCTGACCATCAAGGCTGCCGACGGTTTCTTCACATGGAAGCCGGGAATGAAGCAGAAGGAGAACCTCAAGGGCACATTCCGTACTCTTGACGGTCTTGACGGAGACCTTCAGACCCAGTCTTGGGTAAGGGACATGAAGCAGGGTGAGACACGTCAGTTCGAAGACGGTATCCTCGCAAAGGACGGATGGACCCTTATCGATGAGTCAGAGAACTTCCTTTTTGACGATTCTGACTGGGCATGGGTTAAGGAGAGAGAAGCTGGCGAGTGCCAGGACTGGTATTTCATGGCATATGGCCACGACTACAAGGCTGCCCTGAAGGATTTCACCGTATTTGCCGGGAAGATGCCTCTGCCTCCTCGCTTCACTTTCGGCTACTGGTGGTCACGCTACTGGGCATACACAGACAGGGAGCTCCGCACCCTTGTGGACAAGTTCCACGCATATGACATTCCTCTCGACGTGCTCGTTATCGACATGGACTGGCATTATACCGATCCGGGTCGCGGAGGCTGGACAGGATGGACATGGAACAAGAGCATCTTCCCTAATCCTGAAAAGTTCATGGGTTATCTGAAGGACAACGGCCTTAAGGTGACGGTCAATCTCCATCCTGCAGAAGGCTTCGACCATTGGGAGGAGTGCTATCCCGCTCTTTCAGAAAGCCTCGGACGCGATGCTGCGGACACATCGAGGATCGAGTGGATCAACTCAGACAAGAAGTTCATGACCAACATGTTCGAGCAGGTTATGCACCCTATGCAGAAGGAAGGTGTGGATTTCTGGTGGCTTGACTGGCAGCAGCACATCTTTGACACGAAGATGGACAAGCTCAACAATACATGGTGGGTGAATTACTGCTACTTCACCGACATGGAGAGAAACGGCGACAAGCGTCCTCTTCTCTACCACCGTTGGGGCGGACTCGGAAACCACCGCTATCAGATCGGCTTCTCCGGCGATGCTACTATCACATGGAAGTCCCTCGAGTTCCAGCCATATTTCACGGCGACGTCTTCAAATGTCCTTTACGGCTACTGGAGCCATGACATCGGAGGACATCTCGGAAATTCGATCGATCCTGAAATGTATGTGAGGTGGCTTCAGTACGGAGGATTCAGCCCTGTGATGCGTACCCACAGCTCGAAGAACGGAGCCCTTAACAAGGAGCCTTGGGTGTTTACCGTGGAGTATACCGACGTGATCCGCCAGACCGTACGCCAGCGTTACGAGATGGCACCATACATATATGCAATGGCACGCAAGGGTTATGATGAAGGAATCGCCCTTTGCCGCCCTATGTATTACGACTATCCTGAGGATCCTGAGGCATACAGCTTCCGCAGCCAGTATATGTTTGGAGACGACATGATCATCGCTCCTGTGACCACTCCTGCTGTCGATGGTTTCGCTGAAGTGGACGTATGGCTTCCTGAAGGCGACTGGTATGAACTTCATACCGGTACGACCCTCAAGGGCGGTGCTGTCGTGAAGCGCCATTTCGCTCTTGATGAGTACGGAATCTATGTGAAGGCAGGTGCTGTCCTTCCGTTCTACGGAGAAGAGGTAGAGAACCTGAATGCCAATGACGAGGACGTGACCCTCACTGTATTCCCGGGAGGAAACGGTTCGTTCGTCATGTATGAGGATGCCGGAAACGACAAGAACTATGCTTCGGAATATGCGCTTACCGAGCTTTCGAACTCATGGGACGGAAATGTCCAGACCATCAGGATCGCTCCTCGTACAGGCTCATACGAAGGAATGCCTGCAGAGCGCTCGTTCAAGGTGAAGGTACTTGCAAGCGCTGCCCCTGCAGAAGTCAAGGTCAACGGAGCAGCTGCATGCTATGAATATGAGGATTTCTCTTTCGTGGTCGAGGTTCCGTTGGATGACTGCGCGGCAGAAAAGGTCATCACCGTTTCATATGCTGGCGAGGATACAAAGCTTGACGGCGGCATCATCGGCCTTTCACGCAGGATGGCACGCAGCATCGAGGCTCTCAAGTTCCGTACAGGATCTGACCCTATCGATGACCTTGCGATGATGGGCACCATCTGCGAGGCGGCACAGTATGCTCCGGAGAATGCTCCGGCTCTTGAGGAGGCGTTCATGAAGAACTACAAGGCTCTTCCTGAAATCCTCTCAAGACAGCGCGGCATGAAGGAAGACGACATCCAGTGGTTCCTGAAGCATTGCGGATGGAACCTGTAGCCTAACGGCCAAGCACGGTTCTTTCAGCAACGCTGCGAAGATATTCAGCCTTTTCAGGTTCAAGTCCGCAATCGGCCGGCTTGCCTGAGAAGGCTTTTCCTGTAATCAGTAGATAGTTGACGCAGGCTTTCAGATAAGTTCCGTAGTGGGACTGATGCTTGTTGTCGGTGTCAAAGAGCCTGATGCTCCTGTTTTCATTGTAGACGGTCTCAAAGGCGTTGCCGATAGGCGACACAGCGGCCCCGTTTTCACGGGCCATGGCTGTCGCCCCTTCTTCAAGAAGCCTTGTGAACGTGGCGAAATCATTGAATCCGCCGAATCTTTGCGACGGATATGCCCATGTCTGTTCCATTACGAGCCTGCAGTCCGGCGAGCCGGCGAGGACGATGTCCGACATGGTCTTGTAGTCTTCAAGTACATTTGCGTGGCTGGCAGGGTCAGCTGCATATCTTGCCGGGGTCTGGCTCTGGTCCTGGAGGAAGACGACGTCGTAGCCACCGTCCTTGGCAAGCTTGTTCGTAAGTATCCTGCGGGTGTGCTGGCCGAGGGTCTGGCCTCCCTTGAGGGAGGCCTTGATGTTGAAGTAATGGCCCTGGCTCCAGGCGATCTCCTTGAGCATCGAAGGGGCGTTGGAGTAGTATGTGAAGGAATTGCCGATGCAGAGGATGTCTGTCGTGTCTGCCGGAACGGAGGTGCCGTAATTCTGGATGTATGCGCCGGTGAATCCGTATGACACGAAACCTGTAGCTCCGTCCTCTGCGTGAGGATCCTGAGGCGCTCCGCTGCATGTGAAGTTTCCTACTGCTCTGAATCTGATCTTAAGGTCCCCATTTCTGACGGCTTTTGACAGCTGAATGGTCTGGAGCACGCTTGAATATTCGTGCGGCTCGCCTTCGCCGATGCCCGAGCACATGAACGAGTACTTGAGCTCCGGATTCTCCGGAACGCTGAGCAGGTCGTCTGCAACACTTTTCCACTTGCCGCCTTCCAGATACTCTATTATAAAGTATTTTGGAGAAGCAGGATTGCTTACTATTGCAGCGTCGATCTCTACATGGCTTCCCTTAGCCAGATCGGCCGACGGCACGGTGAAGAGGATGTAGTCGTCTTCAGTCAGAGTACTTACGAACGGCGCCCCGTTTCTGTCGGTATATGTGAAGTCATTTCCACCATTCTTCCTGACAGCTTCTATTCTGGCAGATGAGCCGCTCATGGCTCCGGCGAAATGCCCGTCTCCGGTCCAGTCGGATGCATATAGGATAGTGTTCCGTTCTGTGAAAATCCATCTGGCAGGCAAACCCGAAACTCCGTCGGATGGGGTGTGGCACTGTGAGAATGCGCAGATGATGCATAGCGCGTAAACCGCTGTCTTGAAGAAAGATGTATTCATAGTTCTATGGAAAATTTTTGACAAGTTATGTAAATTCTGATACATTTGCAATGTGTGTCGTAGCGGTGTTCCATTCACACCCGAATTTGTTCCATCCGCCTACAAAAGGAAGCATTTTACATAACAGTTGCCTGTGTATTCCATAACTTTAACGAAAACACACTAAACTAATCAATGTAATCCATGAAAAAATCAGTGTTCTTGATTGGTATCATCTTTATTCTGACAAGCATGATACCTAATTTCACATTCGCTCAGAGCGGATATGAGGTAAAAGGATTCGTTTACGATCAGCTTGGACCTGTTGTGGGAGCGACTGTGCTTGAAAAAGGCACGACTACCGGAGCGGCTACAGGACTTGACGGAGACTATGTCCTTTATGTCTCAGGCCCGACAGCAACGGTAGAATTCAGCTGCATCGGCTACAAGACCGTGACATTTGTGGCAAATGCAGTTCCATCGAAACTCACTCTCGAGGAAGATTCTGAAATGCTCGAAGAGACAGTCGTTGTCGGCTACGGTTCTCTCAGCAAAAAAGAGATTTCATCATCTGTTGTAAGCGTAAAGGCTGAGGACTTCAACAAGGCGGCTTCAGGCGACCCTATGCAGCTTCTCGTCGGAAAGGTGGCAGGTCTTAACATCGACATGTCAGCTGACGGTAACAGCACAAGCTTCCAGCTTCGTGGCGCTACTTCCATCAACGGAAGCAACTCTCCTCTCATCGTTATCGACGGTGTTGCAGGAGCTTCGCTCAGCGATGTATCTACTCAGGATATCGAGTCTATCTCAGTCCTCAAGGACGGTGCATCTGCAGCCATCTACGGTACACGTGGTGCCAACGGTGTAGTTCTCGTGACTACGCGCAGAGGTTCAGGCGAGGCAGGCAAGCTGAAAGTCACTTATGATTCTTACTATGCCGTACAGCTTCTCCATAAGATGCCGGATGTCTACAATCTTGAAGAGTGGCTTGAACTCAACAAGACCCGTGGCAAGGCAGATTACGGCGGACGTATCGACAAGGCTTACTGGAATGCCCTCCGCAACGACAAGCCTACCTATGACCTCAACCAGTACATCTCGCTTGCAGGTTCTACTTCAAAGAGCAACTACAACCTCTCGTTCAACTACACCGACAGGAACCAGCTCTACAAGAACAACGACAGGCAGACCTACAACGTAAGGTTCGTCCTGAGCCAGAAGATGCTCAACGACATCATCGAGACTACTACCAACGCCCAGCTCCGCGCTTATGTAAGCCACGGTAACGGCGGCAGCCTTACAGGTACTGTCTTCATGAACCCTACCCAGCCGGTTTACGATGCCACTACTCCTACAGGATACTACTGGCCTACCAGCTCGACAGGCGCAACAAACCCTGTCGAGAATAACCAGGTTCCTACAAACCAGAGCCACAGCACAACCATCAACATCCAGCAGGATGTGAAGGCTACGCTCATCAAGAATGACAACCATCTCCTGACCGTCAACGCAAATGCAGCATTCGGTTACTATTCTACATATGGTCACAGCTATACTCCATCGACAATGCAGACCTGCCAGATGTGGAACAACTATGCTGGCTCAGCAAGCCTTGACAGCAGCAACAGCCTTACATCAAACTTCGAGGCTATGATCAACTATAACCTCGCGCTTGACAAGCACTCACTCAAGGCTGTCGGAGGTTACTCATACCGTCAGTACATGGGCGAAAGCATGAACATGACCAACAGAAACTTCCAGTATGACCAGTTCCTGTGGTACAACATAGGTTCAGGTACATACCTCGACGAAGGTCTCGCAAGCATGGGTTCAGGCAAGTCGTTCAACAAGCTCGCCGGTGTATTCGGCCGTGTGACTTACTCATGGAACGATCTCCTCACCTTCACAGCTTCAGCACGTTACGAGGGTAGCTCTAAGTTCGGTAAGGACAAGAAGTACGGTTTCTTCCCTTCAGCATCAGCAGCATGGACAATCTCCAACATGGGATTCATGGAAGGTACAAAGGGATGGCTCGACGAACTCCGTGTACGTGCTTCTTACGGTGTGACCGGACGTGAGGCAGCAAGCGACTATGCTTCACTCTCTACATATAACTCAAAGGGAAGTAACTATTATATGGACGGCCAGTGGGTGCCAGGATACGGTATCTCACGTAACCCTAACCCGAACCTCGGATGGGAGACAGCTGTAGTATATAACTATGGTATCGACTTTGAAGTCCTCGGACGCAAGCTCACCGGTAGCATCGAGTACTTCGACCGTCGTTCAAATGACCTCCTTTATACATATACTGCGCCTCAGCCTCCATATGTATTCAGCTCTATCCAGCTCAACCTCGGTTCAACAAAGAACACCGGTATGGAGCTCGCACTCAACTACAACACACGTCTTGCAAAGAACTGGAGCCTCTTCGTCGGCGGTACTTATTCATACAGCACTGCAATCCTCGACAGCATCGGAAACGACGTTTACTCAGCTAACTTCGTAGACCTTTACAGCACAGGCGGTCTCGGTTCAAGCGACTACTTCTTCCGTCTCTATGAAGGAACACAGATCGGTAGCCTCCGCGGTTTCAAGTACGCAGGCTATACTGAGGACGGACAGCTCCTCCACGAGACAGCTGACGGCGGTACAGCTACAAAGACTGGTGTTCAGGACAGCGACAAGCAGGTTATCGGTAACACTCTTCCTGAGCATGCATTCTCTCTCAACGTGACTCTCAAGTACAAGAACTGGGATCTCACAATCAACGGCCGTGGTCTCGCAGGACACCAGATCTGGAACTCACAGCTTCAGAGCTTCGGCTATCCGGGCGTAGCTGCAGAGAACCTTCTCAAGAGCGCATACGAGAAGTACCCTCACCTTACAGCCGACAACAACTACCTCAACTCATTCTTCCTTGAGGATGGTGACTGGTTCAAGATCGAGAAGGTATCTGTAGGAAGGAACTTCAACTTCAAGAGCAACAAGGCAGGTCTCGAGAACATCTACGTTTACCTCGCAGCTACCAACCTCCTTACTCTTACCAAGTTCTCAGGTGTTGACCCTTCAACCGTATCATCAATCGGCCTTACCCCTGGTATCGCAGGTTCGACATCACTCTATACCACCAAGGTTACTCTTGGAATTTCAGCAAAGTTCTAATCTCAACGTGTAAAAGGAAAACATCAATATGAATGCTATAAAGAAATTTTTAGTAACGATCATCTCAGGACTTGCCCTCACCGGCTGTTTTGATATGACAGAGCGTCCTTACACATTGCTTGATGCTTCAAACTACTTTACAGATGAGAACTCTATCAAGCAGGTAATTGCCCATATCTACGCGCAGGAGCAGAGCGACCTTTCGGAGCTCTACTGGTACGCTCAGGAACTTTCTGCAGACCAGATCACCTGGCGTTCATGGAACGGTGGTTCATGGGGCTGGGACTCAGGTGACAAGTTCGTGCTTTCTACACACACCTGGAATCCTTCATCAAACTATGTGAACAGGATATGGAACGGTGCATGGACCGCTATCGGCCTCTGCAACAACTTCATCACAGACCTCGAGGCTATCAGCGCATCTGCTCTCGGAATCTCTGAGGCACAGAAGAGAGCTTATATCGATGAGGTGCGTACTTTCCGCGTATACTGCTACTACAATGTGTTCGAGGTGTTCGGTGGAGTGATTCCGTTGACTACATCTACAGATACATCAATCCTCCCTGTAAGTGCCATGGACGGCATGACATTCGAGGAAGGATGTAAGAAGATCTGTGACTGGATGATCGACGAGCTCGATGACGCATTGGAGTCTCTTGCTGTAAACGGTTCAGTAAACCGTTGTAACCAGGCGATGAACCGTATGATCAAGATGAGGATTCTCCTCAACTCAGAGATCTTCACAGGCGAGGCACGCTTCGGCGAGTGCAAGCTTCTTGCAAAGGACATCATCGACGGCAAGTTCGGTTCATACGCTATCGCAGATGACTACAAGTCCATCTATTCAGCAAACAACAACACCGAGTGCAAGGAAATCGTCTTCGCATTCTCAAGCGACGTCGTTTACAACAAGAGGTCGACCAACATGCGTAACGGTCCGTTCATGAGCTACGTGTTCACAGCATACTTCAACACAAAGGAAGAGCATGCAGGATGGAACTGCTGCTGCTTGACCCCTTCATTCGACAACTCAAGCAACTTCTACAACCAGTGCGTATCATTCGATGCAAACGGTGTGGCAAGCGTAGTGAAGGACATGTATGACAAGGAACTCGCAGTATGCTTCCTTGACGCACCTTACAACGACAAGCTCGGTGCTGTAATGGAGCGCTATGACCCTCGTGACATCCGTCTTGTTACACCTTACAATGATGCTACAGGAAACTGGGGCGGCCACTTCATGAAGGGCGTGATGTACTCTGACTTCGGTAAGGGTGACCTCCAGTTTGCAGATGCAGACCGCGACGGACAGCCGCTTGTATACGTTGACCAGGTGGGTAACTTCCAGGGCAAGGGCGAGCATCCTCTCCAGGTAGTCGAGAATCCACGTTGGGGCGAGACTAACTCAGGTATCCGTGCTGCCAAGTATCCATACTATCATATCGATTCACCTTATAACTTCTGTGATCCTGACGTGGTTGAATTCCGTCTTGCCGAAGTATATTACACTTATGCCGAGTGTCTCCTCCGTGAAGGAAACAATAACGAGGCTAAGTCATGGGTGAACCAGGTACGTAAGAGATATTTCTCTGCAAACGACTGGACAAACGGTTCTACAGTTGACGGCAGGTCACTTACAGGTGCACAGGATCAGGCTCCTAGAGGCTTTGACAGCGCATTTGACGAGGACAGAATGCTCAGCGAGTGGGGAATCGAGTTCTTCGACGAGGGACACCGTCGCCGTACAGACCTCCGTCGTTTCGACAAGTTCACACAGGGACAGTGGTGGTTCTTCGGACGTGCAACAGAGGTCGGATATGATCTCCCTGCAAAGCGTGACCGCAAATACGAGTGGTTCCCGGTTCCGGACAGAGCAATGGCCGCTAACCCAGGTCTGACACAGAATCCAGCTTACTTGACAGCAGCTGAATAATTTAAAAGGAATGGTGGAGGAGGTCAAAATCCTCCACCTTCTTTAAATATAGACATCGGTTCATATGAAAAAGCCAGGAAAGGAACTGACGATCATATTGTCGTTCTCCCTTTTGCATGCGGTCATGGCCATCCTTTCGCGATTGCTGGGACTGTCCGACCATCTGACACTCACGACCCTCACTATGCTGATGGCAGTGGCGTTGTGCCAGGTCAGGAGAACCAGTGTCAACACTATGATAATTATCCTTATCATAGTCAATTTCGGCGGATTCTATCTCAGCACTTATATCGGAAAGATACTTAAGATACTTTTCTCCAATACCTATCTCAGGGGCGGACTCACGACATTCATCACAACCCTCATGGTAGGCGGTATCGTGTCAGGTATAGTGTCATTGGCGTCGAAGAAAGGGTGCTTCCGTGACAGAAAGGAGATCAGCAGCTACTGGCTCATGCTGGTGTTTACGGTCATCATCATCGCGAGGCTGACGCTTATCATAGTGGCGAACAAAAACATGTACGGCAGCCATATGACCCTGAACATCATACTTGACTACAGCTTCTGCTGCTTTGCCATGCTTTATCTTGCTACCAATGCAATAAAGGAGGCCAAGCTTGCACAGGAAGCGAAAGAACAGACCAAGCTGGCTCAATACAGCTATATACGCCTCCAGCAGCAGGTAAAGCCACATTTCATGTTCAATAACCTTAATATACTGAACAGTCTGATATGTGACCGTCAGACAGATCAGGCTTCTGATTTTGTATATAAGCTTGCATACCTTTACCGCTATCTGATCGACAACGAAGATGAAAAGCTTGTCCCTTTGCGTGAAGAGATGGACTTTGTGAACAAGTATATCGACCTGATGAAGGTGAGGTTCGAGTCATCTTTCAATGTGGATGTCAATATAGACGAGAACATAATGTCCACCCTGGTGGTGCCAAGCTCGATACAGATGCTGATAGAAAACGCCCTGAAGCACAATGGGGGCACATCCGAGACCCCGTTGATGGTTAGTATTTTCAACACCTCGACCCACATTGTCGTAAGGAACAACCGCATTGAAAAGAATTCATGCGAGCCTTCCACCCATCTTGGCTTGAAATATATCAGACAGATGTATGACGATGTGAGTCCAAAAGGACTTAAGGTGGACTCGAGTGACGAAGAATTTGTAGTGAAACTGCCGATAATAAACTTACATATATGAAAGTTCTGATAGTTGAAGATGAAAGAGTCTCCCAGATGTCTCTGATAAGGATGCTTAATGCATGCTATCCTGATATTGAAGTAGTAGGAACGACGCGTACAGTCAAGGATACCTTGGATTACTTCCGTTCTGATGAACCTGTCCCTGATCTGATCTTTATGGATGTAGAACTTCAGGACGGCAACTGCTTCGATATCTTCAGACACATAAACATAACTTCAAATGTGGTGCTTGTCACTGCATATAACAAATATGCCATCGAGGCCTTCAAGGTCGGATGCATAGACTATATACTGAAACCGATAGACCCTCAGGCTCTGTGCCGCTCTGTAGAGCGATGCAGGAAGAACATGAACGTAGTGAGCTCTGCCGGACTGCTCTCCACGTTCAACCAGTACATGACGAACAATCCTGTCAGCGTCAGCGGCAAGGTAAAGAAGAGATTCATCATCAAGCTTGGTGATAACTTCGTCCTTGTGCCTACGTCCGACATTGCATACTTCTACACGGAAGACAACGCCTCATATATAGTTACCAAAGATGGGGTGCAATATATAATCAACTTCTCTCTGGATGAGATAATCACCCAGATAGATGTATTAGAGTTCTTCAGAATATCCCGTAACTGCATCATCTCCCTTTCGGAAATCAAGGGAGTCAGCAAGATAAAGGGAGGAAGACTCAAGGTAGTCACCGATTTCGAACCTAAGTGCGAAATGACCGTTTCCAGAGCGAGAGTCGATGATTTCCTGGCATGGCTTGCATAATCAACAGAAAAACATATTATGAAAAATCTCATTTCCATCATTTCGATTGCATTGCTGGCTGTCGCATGCGGCGCCACAGCAGATAAGACTTGTGATCTGCAGATTCCGGCTCCGGAAGATGTGGTGATGTATCAGGTCAATCCTAGAAACTTCGCTCCGCAGAATTCGTTCAATGCGGTAGCTGCCCACCTCGATTCGATCAAGACAATGGGCGTCAATACAATCTGGTTCATGCCTATCTACGAAATCGGTAAGATCAAGAGCGTGAACTCTCCTTATTCAATCAAGGACTACAGATCTGTGAACCCTGAATTCGGTACACTGGCTGACTTCAAGTCTCTCGTAGCCGAAAGCCACAAGAGGGGTATGATCGTGATCGTGGACTGGGTTGCCAACCATACATCATGGGACAGCCAGTGGATCTATGACAATCCTGAATGGTATACCCATAACGAGGCCGGTGAGATCATCTGCCCTCCGGGAACAGGCTGGGAAGACGTGGCTGATCTTGATTTCAGCAATCCACATATGTGTCAGGCCATGATTGATGACATGAAGTTCTGGGTAGAGGAGATCGGCGTGGACGGCTTCCGCTGCGATGCTGCCGACTTCGTTCCATATGAATTCTGGGTTGACTGCCTCAAGCAGCTCAGGGCCATCGAAGGAAAGGAACTTCTCATGCTCGCAGAAGGCGAGAGAAAAGACCATTTCGAGGCAGGCTTCGACATGAACTATGCATGGGGCTGGCTTTCTGCACTCAGAAGAGTGTACTCTCCTCAGCAGGGCGGCAGAAGAGGCGGCGGAATCGCTCCTGTAAGTTCGCTCTTCACTACAGACTCTCTCGAGTATGCGGGTCTTCCTGAAGGAAAGGTTAAGCTCCGCTTCACTACCAACCATGACGAGTGCGTGAAGATGTCTCCTATCAGGGAGTTCTTCAGCCCAGAAGGCTCAATGGCAGCTTTCGTAGCCAGCACATTCATCCACGGAGGAGTCCTTATCTATGGCTCACAGGAAGTAGGATATCCGGGCAAGATCAACTTCTTCAACTATGTGGAGGTCGACTGGAACGCAAATCCTCATATGTACAAGGAATACTGCGACCTCATGAAGGTGTACAATTCAGAGCCTGCTCTCAGAAAGGGAAGCATGGTTCCTTATCCTGACAACAATGTCCTCGTATTCGAGCGTGTATACGAAGGTGACAAGATTCTTGTTGTAATCAACATGAGGGATACCCAGCAGCATATCGCTCTTCCGGAGGCATGGAAGGGACGTACATGCACAAACCTCGTGACCGGAGAAGCAGTAAACCTCCCTGCAGGCGAGGAACTTCTCAGACCGTTCGAATACTACGTGGTTAAATAATCATCAGACTATGAAGAAACTTCTTTCCCTTATAGTGCTCGCACTATGCTGCACATCGATTTCTGCAGTCGAGATCCAGAGGATGGATCCTCCGTTCTGGTATGCCGGAATGAAGAATACCGAGCTGCAGGTGATGTTCTACGGCGAGAATATCTCTGACGCCTCATTCTCTCTCGAAAAATATGACGGTGTGACCCTCAAGGAGGTATGCAAGGTGGAAAACCCTAACTATCTGTTCGTATATCTCGACGTTGCTCCTGAATCTCAGCCGGGAACCCTGAATTTCCAGTTCAAGGAAGGCAGGAAGGTTACTTCAAGGCAGTTCGAGCTTCGTCCGAGGAACGCAAAGGCGGGAGCGATGGGCTTCACCCCTGCGGATGTGCTCTACCTCATCATGCCAGACCGTTTCGCAAACGGAAATCCGGACAATGACAACCTTGACGGATACATAGCGAACCGCCAGGGTGGCGGACGCCACGGCGGTGACCTCCAGGGCATCAAGGACCATCTCGACTATATCGACGATCTCGGTGTGACAGCGATCTGGCTCAACCCCATCCAGTACAACAAGGGTAACGCATCGCACGGATACGCTATCTCTGATTACTATCTCGTGGAACCTCGTCTGGGATCCAATGATGAGTATTGCGAACTGATCGATGCGGCACATGAAAAAGGCATCAAGGTGGTCATGGACATGATATTCAACCATAGCGGAAGCTCGCACTGGTGGATAACCGATGTCCCTACATCAGACTGGTTCAATCAGAATGACCATGCAGTGAATACAGGACGCAGGATGCTCGAGCAGCAGGCGAACCGAGGCAGGCAGCAGCAGAGGCAGTTCGGCGGCAACCGCAGGCAGCAGATGCAGATGCCTGCAAGCATTGCCGAGTTCGAGGCTCTTCCACAGGAGCAGAAGGACGCTCTCATCAGGATGAACAGCCATGATGAGAATGCTCTGGTGACCACAACACACTATAAGTGGGCTCTTCTTGACCCTCATGCTCCGCAGACAGAGAAGGACATCCTGGTAGAAGGATGGTTCTCCGGCGGTATGCCTGACCTCAACCAGAAGAACCGTCATCTTGGAACATACCTCATCCAGAACAGCGTATGGTGGATAGAGTATTCCCGCATCGACGGCATCAGAATGGATACATATCCGTATGCGGACTATGACTTCATGGCAAGATGGTGCGAGGTGATCAATGAAGAGTATCCGGACTTCAATATCGTAGGTGAAGGATGGTATCCGCGCAATTCCGCTGCCGGATGGTGGCAGGGCGGATCTGAATTCAATGCAGCCGATTCAAAGCTGAAGACCGTCATGGACTTCGACCTGACTTTCACCACACAGAAGGAGATCCTCAAGGAGAGCAATACCAGCGAAGGTTCCGAGGCAGGTCTCTTCAAGATGTATGAGTGCGTGACCCAGGACTTCCTGATTCCTGATCCGAACTATGTGCTTACCTTCCTTGACAACCACGACATCGCCAGATTCATGAAGCCTGGTGACCCAATCTGGAAGTTCAAGCAGGGTCTTGCCTTCCTCCTTACCACAAGGGGAATCCCTCAGATCTACTATGGTACGGAAATCATGATGGGTCTGGAGAACGACAGGGACATGCGTGCAGACTTCCCTGGCGGATGGGCAGAGGACGAGAAGTCGGCCTTTACAGCTGCAGGAAGAACTCCTGAGCAGAACGAGAGCTGGAACTTCGCCAGCACCCTCCTCAACTGGAGAAGGACTTCGAAGCCTGTGACGGAAGGAAAGCTTGTACACTATACTCCTGACAACAGGACGAAGTGCTATGTCTATGCAAGGACTGACGGCAACGAGACCGTGCTCGTGATCCTCAACGGAAGCGACACCATGAGGCTTGTCGACATGCACAGGTTCTCTGAGGTCATCGGAGACAACACAAAGGGCAAGGATGTGGTTACAGGAGAGACTGTAGACCTCACATCGCTTGTAAAGATAGAGCCGAGAGGCGTTTATGTACTTGAATTAAGCAGATAACACACTATGAAGAACTTCACACTTTCATTAGTTGCGGCTGTCCTTTTGTCCTTTGTCGGACAAAAGGCGGCAGCCGTTGAAATCCAGCATCTTGACCCTCCATGCTGGTGGGTGGGAATGAAGAACACCCAGCTTCAGATCATGGTCCATGGAGAAAACATCTCCAATTCGACCGTAAAGATCAAGTATCCGGGAGTGAGCATCAAGGAAATCGTAAAGACTGAGAATCCTAACTACCTTTTCATCTATCTGGACATCGATCCTAAGACAAAGCCTGGCAAGATGGATATAGTGTTCAAGGATGGCAAGGACAAGCTCGTCCATGAGTATGAACTTCTTCCAAGAAGCACAAAGGAAGGTGCAAAAGGCTTCACATCAGCTGACGTCCTCTACCTCATCACTCCGGACAGATTCGCTAACGGCGACCCTTCCAACGACACCATCGGCGGTGCCAGAATGAACCGCGAAAGGTCTGGTGCAAGACATGGCGGCGACATCAAGGGTGTTACCGACAATCTCGCCTATATCAAGGACCTCGGAGTTACTGCAATCTGGCTCAATCCTGTACAGGAGAACAATGCCAACACATACCACGGCTATGCGATCACAGACTTCTATGATGTGGATCCTCGCTTCGGTACGATGGAGGAGTACATCGAGATGATCGACAAGGCGCATGAGCAGGGACTCAAGGTGGTCATGGACATGATCTTCAACCATTGCGGAAGTTCGCACTGGTGGATGGAAGACCTTCCTACTGGCGACTGGCTCAATTTCGACAACACATTTGTCCCAACCAGCCACCAGAAATGGACCCAGGTGGACCCTCACGCAGCTCCTTCTGAGAAGAAGCTCTTTACGGACGGATGGTTCAACAGGGGCATGCCTGACCTCAACCAGAGGAATCCTCTCGTAAGCGACTATCTCATCCAGACATCTACATGGTGGATCGAGTATGCAAGAATCGACGGCATCCGCCAGGATACACATCCGTACATGGATGCGGAGTTCGCCTCGAAGTGGTGCAAGGCCACCATGGACGAATATCCTCAGTTCAACATCACAGGCGAGACATGGTATCCTGTAGGCAGCGGTTTTCCTGCATGGTGGCAGAAGAACTCGTCGTTCAGCACCATCAACAGCAACCTGACCTCCGTCATGGACTTCAACCTGGCCTTCATCGTTCCAGATGCATTCGTCGATGCGAATGTGACTGATGACGGAAAGGCACAGGGTCTGTTCAACATCTATGTTTCGATGGCGAACGACTTCCTTTATCCTGATCCTAACAGTGTGCTCATCTTCCTCGACAACCATGACCTCGGAAGATTCTCGACAGTAGAGGACACCAACCTTAACAAATACAAGCAGGGAGTCGCATTCATTCTCACAACCCGCGGAATCCCTCAGATCTATTACGGTACTGAACTTCTCTTCACCGGTACAAAGCAGCAGGGCGACGGCGTGATCCGCAAGGACATGCCGGGCGGCTGGGAAGGCGACGAAAGGTCTGTCTTCACAGCAGAAGGCAGGACTCCACAGGAGAATGAGGCATGGAACTACATGAGCCGCATCCTCAACTGGAGGCAGACTTCCGATGCTGTCAAGTCGGGATCGATGATCCAGTACGCTCCTCTTCGCGAGCATGGCGACTGCTATGTATATGCAAGGATCAAGGGCGACGAGACTGTCCTCGTCGTGCTAAACGGCTCTGACAAGGATGCTTCGATAAAGATGTCGAGGTACAGCGATGTAGTGAAGGATTTCACAAAGGGAACCGATGTCATCACAGGAGCCGACTACGACCTTACAGGCAATCTCGACGTTCCTGCAAGAGGAACCTACATCTTCGAACTCAAGAAATAATCCCTTAGGAAATGAAAAAATTATTGATATCGTTATCCATAGCTGCTCTGGCTATGGCGGGTTGCGCCCAGCAGCCGAAGACCCCTACGGCAGCGAATGTGCCTGCTCCCGAGTACGCGCAGTTCTCTGAAGGCCTTATCGATGACATCACTCCTGAAGGATGGCTCAAGGAGATACTTGTACGTCAGCAGGAGGGATTGACAGGGCATCCGGAAGCGATGGCCTATCCTTATAACTCATGCCTCTGGGCCGGAGAACTCGAAAGGGATTCGGAGTCTCGCGGAGCGGACTGGTGGAGGTTCGAGCAGACAGCATACTATCTCGATGGTCTGACCAGGCTAGGATACCTTCTCGATGACGAGAAGTTCCTCCAGATATGGCAGGAGAACATCGACTATGTGCTTGCAAACCCTCTTCCTGCGAAGAAGGGAATTGATATCGAGACCCAGAGGAAGATGGACCAGCAGCGCAGAGGTCCGCGCAGGGATTTCAATGCCCAGGTATCTGCAGACCCTCGTCTCCGCCAGAGGATGGCCGCTCAGCAGGCCCGCCGTGAAAAGCAGATGAGGATCAATGCGATCGACCGTCCGGAAGGACGTCTCGGCCCTGAGACAAGCTCGATGGCATGGCCTTTCGCAGTGTTCTTCAGAGCAGTGCAGGCTTATTATGAGGTTACAGGCGATCCCCGTATTCCTGCAGCCCTCGAGAAGAACTATCTGTCATATCCTGTAGAGGAACTTGGAATGAACCGCTTCGTGGTGAATGTGGAAGGCATCCTCTGGACATATTCGATCACAAAGAATCCGGCCCTTCTCGACCTCGCCGTAAAGGCGTGGGACGAGGATGCGTCAGAACTTACCCAGGAGACATGCCTTGATGATTCGGAGTTCCATATGCATGGAGTGACCATGAACGAACTGATGAAGATTCCGATGATACTTTATGCCCACACAGGCAGACCGGAATACCTCCAGGCGGCTCTGAAGGCTGACTATAAGATGGAGACTCCTAACATGCTCATCGACGGAATCAACTCCAGCACCGAAGCCCTTGCCGGCAACGATCCTCTCGCCAGCCACGAAACCTGCGACATATCCGACTACACATGGACGATGGGATACTATCTCATGACGACAGGAGACGCCCAGTGGGCTGACCGCATCGAGAAGGGTATCTTCAACGGCGGCCTTGGTGCGATTACCAAGGACTTCCGCTCAATGCAGTATTTCTCTTGCCCTAACCAGTTCATCGCGACAGGCAATTCGAACCATAACGGCTTCAAGCACGGCCTTACATGGATGGCGTACCGTCCTATCCATGAGACCGAGTGCTGCATCGGAAACCTCCACAGATATATGCCTAACTACGTTGCAAGAATGTGGCTCAAGGACAGGAAAGGCCATCCTGTGGCAGCTCTTTACGGGCCTTCATCAGTGGTATATGACCTCGGCGAAGGCCTGACCGTAAAGATCGAGGAAATCACGGAATATCCTTTTGAGGAGCAGGTCAAGTTCAAGTTTTCATTCTTCAAGGACGGAAAGAAGTCAAGGAAGGCCCACCAGATGGATTTCACCTACAGGATTCCGGGATGGTGCAAGGAAGCCGAGTCAGGCTTCCATACCGAAAGCAGGGAGTGGAAGAGCGGTGATGTGTTTACAGTCAGCCTCCCTATGGAGATAGAAGTGGTCGACAATCCTGTGGACGGCAAGTGTATCCAGAGAGGTCCGATCGTATATTCATATGCTATTCCTACAAAGTGGGTCGAGGACACCAGGATATATGACAATCTTGCAGGCAAGGTTTCAGCAAACCCTGAATTCAAGAGCTGGGAGCTCACTCCGGAAGGAAAGTGGAACTATGCTCTGGTCGACGGCATGCTTGAGGGACTCAAAGTGGAGAAGACCGGTGCAAAGGGATTCCCGTTCGATCTCAATTCGGTTCCTTTGAAGATAAAGGTTCCTGTAAAGGGTGTCAAGGACTGGACTCTTGTAGACGACAGGTTCACTCCTCCTCTTCCTGAGACAGTTGTTGCTGAAAGCGACGAAGTGGAATATATCGAGCTTGTACCATACGGCTCTACTACCCTCAGGCTTACAACATTCCCTGTAACAGAAAACTAAAGTCCGATGAAACTTCGTATCAAGTTTTTATATATGGTGCTTGCCGTGATCTTCATGACAGGTACCGCTGATATGACACATGCCAGAAGGGCTAAGAAGGAACCTCAGGCAAAGTATGTGTTCTATCTTATCGGCGACGGTATGGGCATAAACGAAGTGACCGGTACCGAGCTGTACAACCAGGCTACCGGAAACGGTCCCGAGCGGATCAACTTCATGCATTTCCCTGTCAGGACGTTCGTGACTACGTATTCTGCTTCAGCTCTGGTAACGGATTCTGCGGCAGGAGGTACAGCACTTTCTACCGGCACAAAGACATATAACGGTGCAATAGGAGTAGATGCAGACCGCAATCCGGTCAGCACCATAGCCGAGTGGGCGAAAGATTCGGGAGCGGGTGTCGGCGTAGCGACAAGCGTAGGAATAAACCATGCTACTCCGTCGGCATTCTACGCACATGTCAATGACAGGAACAGTTATGACGCTATAGCACGCCAGCTTATAGCTTCAGACGTGGATTTTGCGGCGGGAGCAGGCTTCCTTACAGAAAGAAGGACCGGTCTTGATGCGGTCTTCTACGAGCAGGAAGCCCGTGGTGAAGGCATCAAGGTGTTCTACGGAACAGAAGATTTCGAGAACGTATCGACCAGCTATGACCGTGTCATATGTCTCGGAGGCAGGAATATAGGAGAACTCCCTTACGCGGTGGACCGCAAGGAAGGCGATACGGCGCTGAAGGATTTCGTCAGCACCGGCATCTCATACCTTTACGGAAGATACCCGGAAGAAGGATTCTTCTTCATGATCGAAGGCGGAAAGATCGATTATGCAGGACATAATGACGATGCTGTGGCATGCTTCGAGGAAGTCAATGACCTGGCGGAAGCTATGGATGTCGTGCTTGCATTCTACAACGAGCATCCGGACGAGACTCTGATCGTGGTTACAGCCGATCATGAGACAGGCGGACTGATGCTCGGAGCAGGGGAATATTCGATGAGTCCGGAGATGCTCGCGGGACAGACCATGTCCGAAAACGAACTGACGGCGAAGTTCCGTCAGAAGTTCATGCCGGCCCCTCCTCAGCAGCAGCGCCGCGGACAGCGCGGAAACGGTCCTGGATTCGGTCAGCAGCAGCCGCAATGGACTCCTCCGACATGGGAAGAGGTCAAGGGATTCCTCCAGGAGAACCTCGGACTTTGGGACAAGGTGCCTGTAGACAGAAGGACAGAGGCGAAGTTAATGGAGACTTACCAGTCGACATTCGGATCGAAGGACGGAGGAAACGACGTCAGAAGCCTTTACGCTGTGAACACCCGTCTGATTTCCGATGCAGTCATCTATCTGAATGCAAAGGCAGGATACCAGTGGTCACATGGCTCTCACAGCGGCTCGCCTGTCGGACTGTATGTGAACGGAGTACGCGCCCGGGAGTTCAACTCATGTACGGACAATACCGACATCCCTAGGCTCATTGCCCGTATAGCAGGATATGAAACAAACAACTAAACATACCAAGATGAAGATCAACAGAATAATGGCAGCTTTGCTGACAGGCCTTCTGGCCTTTGCCGGCACTGCACATGCTGAAAACAACCCGGTGGCTGATGCCAAGGCGCAGGTCGTTGCCGGAAATGCAAGATTCACCGTATTGACAGACAGACTCATAAGAATGGAGTGGGCCGAGAACGGAAAGTTCGAAGACAATGCGACTCTTGCTATCATCAACAGAAACCTTCCGGTTCCTGCTTTCACGACGACCCGTTCAGGCGAAGGCGTCCATATAAGGACAGGAGCCGTTACTCTTGATTACAAGGGCGGCGGAAAGTTCACCAAGGACAATCTTTCGGTATCATTCAAGCTTAACGGAAAGACTGTGACATGGAATCCGGGAAAGGAGGATACAGGAAACCTTATGGGAACAGCCCGTACCCTCGACGGATGCATGGGCCCGGACAAGATAAATAACAATGACCCTATGGAACTCGGAATCGTTTCGCGCGACGGATGGGCCATAGTTGATGAGAGTGAGCGCCACATCTTCGTGAAGGATGATTCCGACTGGGGAGAATGGGTGCAGGCACGTCCGGAGGGCGAGGTCCAGGACCTTTATATCTTCGCATATGGACATGACTATACAGACGCTCTTGCAGACTTCACCAAGGTGGCAGGAAAGATTCCTCTTCCTCCGAAGTATGTGTTCGGATACTGGTGGAGCCGTTACAAGGCATATTCGGCAGACGAGCTCATCGCTCTCGGCAAGGAATTCCGCAACAGGAACATCCCTATGGACGTGATGATCATTGACATGGACTGGCACGAGACATGGCAGAGCAGCGCACGCAGACAGCGCAGGGACGAGTTCGGCCAGAGCATCGGCTGGACAGGATATTCTTGGAACAGGGATCTCTTCCCTGATACCAAGGGATTCCTTGCAGAGCTCCATGACATGGGATTCAAGACAGCCCTCAACCTCCACCCTGCATCAGGTATCGGAGTAAGAGAGGACTGCTATGAGGATTTCGTTGCCGACTATATCTCGAGGACAGACGACTATGACGGTCCTGAAGGCTACATCTACAAGGGCGGCGAGAAGATCACCGAGACCATGACGGGTGTCAAGGGATACCGCGCGAATGTGCCTTTCAGAATGTCGCAGCAGGAGTGGGCGGACGCATATTTCAATTCTGTGATCCATCCTCTCGAGGTGGAGGGCGTGGACTTCTGGTGGCTCGACTGGCAGCAGTGGAAGCTCAGCAAGTATGTAGACAACCTCAGCAACACTTTCTGGCTCAACTACACCTTCTTCAACGACAAGGTAAGACGCAACAGGGGCAATGCTGCAGAAGACAGCGAGAGGCCGATGACCTACCACCGCTGGGGCGGTCTCGGAAGCCATCGCTACCAGCTCGGCTTCTCCGGCGACACCCATATTCTCTGGGAGGTGCTCGGATATCTTCCATACTTCACATCGACTGCTTCGAATGTAGGTTACGGATATTGGGGCCACGACCTTGGCGGACATATGCAGAGAGGCCAGATCCCAACAGATCCTGAACTCTATACAAGGTGGCTCCAGTACGGAGTGTTCTCACCTCTGTTCAAGACCCATTGCACAAGCTCCGAGATCATCGAGAGACGCATATGGACGTTCGATAACCATTATGAGTACATGAAGGATGCGTTCGAGCTCCGTTATGCACTGACTCCATACATCTATGACGCCGCAAGACAGACATATGACACAGGTGTGTCCCTCTGCCGTCCTATGTATTACTCTTATCCTGAAAAGAACGAGGCATACGAATACAAGGAGCAGTATATGTTCGGAGACAACATCCTCGTGGCAACGGTCTGCGAGCCTGTCGACACGCTTACAGGAGTTGCAAAGAGGGACGTATGGTTCCCTGCAGGAAACGACTGGTATGACATGGCGCATAAGCAGATGGTGAAGGGCGGAACCACAAAGACCCTTGATTATACGATCGCGGAGAACTGCTGGTTTGTAAAGGCCGGCGCGATACTTCCGCTTGCCCATGAAGGCATCCAGAGCCTCCAGGACAAGACAAACGCCCTCCGCATCTATGTGGCTCCGGGCAAGGGCAGGTCTTCATACAGGCATTACGAGGACGACGGTGTCAGCCAGGCTTATGAAACGGACTATGCCGTTACCGAGATAACCAAGAATGCTACTTCTTCAGCTTGTACTGTGACGGTAGGCGCACGCGAGGGATCTTTCAAGGGCATGGATCCTCAGAGAGACCTTACCATTGTGCTCGGCGGTCTTGCAAAGAAGCCTGCATCTGCAAAGATGGGTGCTGAAGATCTTGAAGTCATCTACAATCCTGAAGCCAAGGAGGCAAGCGTGAAGCTTCCTGTCCTTCAGGCTGATTCATCAGTTTCAGTAGTGATCAAATATTAGGAAAGCATATGAAACGGTTGGTTTATTGCATTATAGTATTGGTTGCAGCTGCGTGTGCAGGACCGAAATTCGATCCTGCCGCGACAGCTGACGCTACCCAGGCCCAGGTCTCACATGTGGAGCCACTGTCATGGTGGACCGGAATGAAGACCCCTCTCCAGCTTCTCATAAACGGAGAGAACATCTCTGACTATGACGTGACCATAGAAGGCGGCAAAGGGGTGAAGGTGACTCAGATCCATAAGGCCGACAGCCCGAACTATGTGTTTGCGGACGTGGAGGTCAGTGCCAATGCCGCTCCGGGAACATACTATATCGTGTTCACAAAGGACGGACAGTCTTTCAAGTACGCGTATCAGATCGAGGAGCGTGCGGCGGGCTCTGCCGAAAGGGAGAGCTTCACAGCCGCCGATATGATCTATCTCATCATGCCTGACCGTTTCGCCAACGGAGATCCGTCGAACGACTCCACTGACGATACTGCCGAGAAGGCGGACAGGACCAGGCTCGGAGGCCGTCACGGCGGCGATATCCAGGGAGTGATAGACCATCTTGACTATATCGCCGAACTCGGTGCTACAGCCATCTGGGCTACTCCGTTCCTCGAAGATAATGCACGAAGGGGCTCATACCATGGCTATGCGGCGTCTGACTACTATAAGATCGACCCTCGTTTCGGAACTAACGACCTTTATAAGGAATACGTTCAGAAAGCGCATGAGAAGGGCATCAAGATAATCATGGACATCGTGACGAATCATTGCGGAAGCGAGCATTGGTGGATGAAGGACCTTCCTTTTGAAGACTGGGTCCACCAGTTCCCTTCATATACCGGCACCAACGGCAAGTTCTCGACCCATATGGATCCGAACGCATCGAAGCGTGACCTCAACCACCATGAGAGCGGCTGGTTCTCACGCGGCATGCCTGACATGAACCTCAACAACCCGTACATGCTGAAGTATTTCCAGCAGTTGGGCATCTGGTGGATAGAGTTCTCAGGTCTCGATGGTTTCCGCGTGGATACATATCCTTATAACGAGAAGCAGCCGATGGCAGACTGGTGCGCAGCAATCGTGAACGAGTATCCGAACTTCAACATTGTAGGAGAGTGCTGGACCGGCAATATCCCTCAGCTGGCATACTGGCAGGGCGGAAATGCGAACAATGACGGCTTTGACTCCCATCTTCCATCGATAATGGACTTCCCTCTGCATGACGCCATCCGTTCAGGACTGTCAGGACAGGCAGGGAGAGGCCAAGGCGGAAGGGGAGGCAGCATCTCAAGAGTATATGACATCCTGGCAAACGACTTCATCTACCATGACCTTTCCAAGATGCTCATCTTCCCTGGAAATCATGATACAGACCGCATCGGCGACGTTGTGGGCAAGTCTGCAGCAAAGCAGAAGATAGCCATGGCAATGATGGCGACAATGCGCGGAATTCCACAGATATTTGCCGGTGACGAGATGATGTTCGTATCGAAGGACCCACGTTCGGGTCACCCTGGTCTTAGGGTTGATTTCCCTGGCGGATGGCCTGGAGACGAATGTGACTGGTTCACTGCTGAAGGAAGAAAGGAGATGACTGTCAATACCGCAGGAGAGGAAGTGGAGAAGGGTCAGGCAGCCGACCTGTTTGACTATACCAGCCGCCTCTTCCAGTGGAGAAAAGACAAGGAAGTCATCCATAGCGGAAAGACCCTCCACTTTATCTCAAGGGGCAACAATTACGGCTATTTCCGTTACAATGATACAGATGCCGTATTCGTTTTCGTAAATGCTTCCCAGGAGCCTGTAAACGTTCCTTGGTCGACATATGCAGAGATCGCTGAAGGTCTCAAGGACGGCAAGGATGTAATTACAGGCGAGCCTGTGACCATTACAGACGAGACCGCAGTTGCACCGGAGACAGTACTTGTAGTAGAATTCAAGAGATAAGGTCATGAAGAGGATAGCGATGATTGTGTCTCTGCTCTGCCTGACAATTGCGGCAGCGGCACAGACCGTACTGTATCCGGCGGTTCCTGATATGAGGACGAGCGATGTTTATTCCATTGCCGTGAACGGTCAGGATGCATGGGTGGAGGCTGTGGGGCCCGGCGGCATGGAGGACCTTCACACACTCAACTTCTCGGCTGAAGGAAAGCAGACCTTCGTCATTTCTGTAAATGAGGATATAGAAAGCTACTCCATCCAGCCCAAGAGCTACGGAATCAAAGGTCAGGCTGACGGAAAGACCCTGACCGTCAGCATTGACAAGCCTATGAAACTCTACATCAGGGTCAACAGCCTGCCTTATCTGGCGATATTCGCCAATCCTCTTGAGGGAAAGACCCCTTCGAAGCGGGATAAGGATGTGGACTATTACGGCCCCGGCAACCATGATGTAGGCGAAATCAAGGTGCACGACGGCCAGACCATCTACATTGCAGGAGGAGCGAACGTGAACGGCCGTCTGACAGGTACCGCTAAAAATGTGACTGTCTGCGGAAGAGGATCGTTCACCGGCAACGCCAGACTTAACGACTGCGAGAACCTTGTCGTCGACGGAATCTATATGCGTAATACCCGCGGGTGGGCAAACACCATCACCAACAGCGTCAACACTTCGTACAACAATGTCAAGATATTCAGCCACACAGGCGTATGGGGCCTCGACGGAATCAATCCGGTTTCATGCAAGGGTTTCGACATCAATGACTGCTTCATCCGTACAAGAGACGACTGTATTGCCGTTAAGTCAAACGGCGATCCGGAGAAGTTCGACCTCAGCTCGCGCGACATAACCATACGCAACAGCACGATGGTGGGCTGGGATCATGCTGACGGCGTGACCCTTGGCTTTGAACTCAACGGCGGAGTCGTGGAGAACATCAAGGTGACCAATTGCGACATCCTCTCGGCGAGAGGTTCCGGAAGAACCGGCGGACATGCTGCATTCAGCATCGTATGTGACGGCGCTTCAGAAGTCAAGAACATCTTCTTTGAGGATATACGCGTTGAGGCGGCGATCGAGTACAAGAACCTGGAGATCATACTGACCGAGGCCGAACGCTACGGAAACGGCCGTATGGGCTCGATTTCAGGCGTGTATCTGAAGAACATCTCGTGGGAGAATGCGTTCAAACCGTTCACTATTGTAGGCCATCCTACCAGATATGTGGAGAATGTCGTATTTACCAACTGCTATGTCGGAGGTAAGCTTCTCACAGGCATTGAGGATGCTGATTTCCAGATGGAATTCACCAGAGACATCATCTTTGTCCCAGGAGGAAAGGCGGAATATGAAAGATATCCTGAGCAGGACGGAGAGATCAAGACTAGAGTCTCCGGACAGAGGAGGATACAGAGATAAATATAATGCACGTCATTTTTTGGTTAGTAGATTTGCATTATAAAAATGTCGGCCCGGTTGTGAAACCCGGCCGACATTACTTTTTTATGCGGATTGACCGCTTTATTTTCTGTAGATGAGGTACTGGTATGGTTCCATGTCGATGCTGGCCTCCGGAGTCACAGTACTTCCTGTCATCAGGTCTGTAACCTTCTTTCCTACTATGTCGAGAGGAACTCTTACGGTCGCGGCTTCGTTCTTGGTGTTCACCATCACTACGAGAACGTCTCCAACCGAGTTCTTGTATGTCATCTTGGCAATGTTTCCTGTATTGGCGAATACAGGGTCCTTTACGCGGACGTCTCTTGTGCTGTTGAATGCAGCCATCACCTTGATGTACTCGTCAGTATAAGCCTTGTTTGAATCCCAGTTCATCACATTGTTGCTGAAGAATGACAGAGACTTGCTGTATCCTATTTCCTGCGAGCTGTAGATGAGAGGGCATCCTTCAAGCATAGTGGCCATCACGAATGCTGCCATCGCTCCTCTTTCGCCTCCGTAAAGAGAAATAGGGGAGTTCTCCGAAGCTGTGTCGTGGTTGATGATGTATCTCATCCTGGACTTTCCTTCAGGAACGTTCTTCATGTCATTGGTGAACGCATCAAAAATGCTTGCGGCGCCTGAATTGCCCTTGAACACCTTCTCAAGAGCTGAAGGGAAGCTCCATGCGTACATCACGTCGAAACCAACCTCGTAGAGCCAGCTCTTGTCTCCCTCCGCAAGGAGGATGATGTCCTGGTCGAGAGTGCGGAGATGTGCGAGCGCATCAGTCCAGAAGTCCTGCGGAACGCCCTCGGCATAGTCGCAGCGGAATCCGTCGATGCCGGCCTCTGTAACCCAGTATCCCATGGCATCCTTCATCGCTGCGCGCATCTCTTTGCTGTTGAAGTTGAGGTCCGCAACGTCCGTCCAGTTGAAGCCTGGAGGGGAAATCACGTTTCCGCTGCCGTCTGTAGTGTGCCAGCCGGCGTTCTCAAGCCAAGGATTGTCCCATGATGTGTGGTTTGCGATCCAGTCCATGATGACTTTCATTCCGAGGCCGTGCGCCTTGCTTACAAGACTCTTGAGGTCCTCAAGGGTTCCGTACTGAGGATGAACCTTCTTGAAGTCCTTGATGCAGTATGGCGAGCCTATGGCCTTCTTCTGTCCCTGCTCGCAGATAGGCATGAGCCAGATCACATCCACACCGAGGTCCTTGATGTCGTCCAGACGTGCCGAAATGGCGTTGAGCTGGTTGCTTGTCGCGAACACTCGAGGGTTTGCTTCGTAGAATACATAGGAAGCATCCGGCTTCTCATTCGGGTCCCTGACCGGCTTGTTCTCGTCACCGGCCTTATCAGAACAACTGACTGCGCCCAAAATGAACGCAGTCAGGATAAAATAATATAAGTTTTTAATCTTCATGGCAGATTATTCAGCGAAAACGGCGTCGTCAGCAGTAACTACATAGAAATAGTCCTGATCAAGTACGAGGTCAACCTGTGCAGGCTTTCCTTCAATCTGTGTGCCGCCACCATTATTGTTGAAAATGATGTTTGCCTTGAGTCCGAGATGCTCAAAGGCAACTTCGAAATACTTGTACTCCTTGCCACCGACAGTTTCTGTACCTGCAGGCTGAGCACCTGGCCAATCACCGAAAATCTTGGTGTCTCCGCTCCAGCCATATGCTGCTATTGCTTCCCATCCGGTCTTGTCCTCAACATAGATTCTTGCCTTAGGCTGTGTTTCTGTGAGTTCAGTAGTAGTCAGTGTGTAGTAGCGTGTCTTGTCTGTTGTCAAGTCTTTCTGGAGCCTTTCAGTTTCGCTTCCGTCATTGCTGAAGATAATGCTGATTGCAGCTCCTGCTTCAGGATCCACCTGGAAATACTTGTATGCAACACCTGAAAGACTCTTTAACTCGGCAGTGCCTACGTTTACTCCAGGCCACTGAGTACTGAATCCGCCAGCATTCCAGTAATGTGCGAATGTGGTCCATCCTGTCTGGTCGTTCACATAGAGATATACAGGTTCAGCAGGAGTTTCAGGTGTCTCAGGCTCTTCCGGAGTTTCAGGCTCTTCCGGTGTCTCAGGCTCCTCTGTGCTTCCTGGAGGAACGCGGTTGAACGGATCTTCGATTACTTCGCAGTCCTTCTCGTTGTAGATTACATAGAAGTGGTCGATTACATCTGCGCTGAATGTGAGAGGCATGTCTGCAGTCTGTGTGCCGCCGCCGTTGTTGTTGAAGATGAGGTTCTGAGCCTTTCCGTCAACGTCTTCGGTCTTGTATTCGAAGTAAGTGTACTCAACTCCTGAGATTGTCTCTGTGCCTGCAGGCTGAGCTCCTGGCCAGCTGCCACCGAGGTTGTTCTCTGTACCCCACTGATAGAGA
>JAFQAT010000003.1 GCA_017399865.1 Bacteroidales bacterium
AAAATCCTTTCTGCTCTTCTCGATCGCATCATTGATGATCTGAAGGCTTCTTTCAGGAGTCATTTCATTGGTTTCCATATAAAAACTCTGTTTATCGGTTTGACTTTTCGGATCCTGTCCTTACCCTTCCGGACGGATAAGGGCAGTCTCCTTCCTGTGATCACGATGCAAATATAAACAAGTTTATAATATAAACCAAATTTAAACGCGCAATCTCATCATAAAATTTATTTGGGCACATAAAAATAAATTTTAGTCAAAAAGAAACAGAAAAATCTGAACAATCTTTTTTATTATCGTGCAATGTTTTCAGGAGTCTGACGTAGTTTTACTGTACCTCTGGTCATAAGATTTGGAGGTTTAAATTTTTATACTCATATTTGTAAACAGTAAAGCAATGCCTACATTATTTACGATTTTTGGTCTGAGGTTTTATTTTTATTCCGAAGAACATCTTCCGATTCACGTCCATGTCAGAAATCCTGATGGAAGAGCGAAGATTCAGGTTGATCCTGAAGTTGTATTGATAGAAAACAAGGGTATCAAGCCTAATGATTTGAAGAAGGCTTTAACCCTGGCTAATTTATATAAAGAACAGATAACGGAATTCTGGTATGAGTTTTTCATGGAAAAGTGATGAGAAGATCCTGAAGGTATGGTTCGAGAATGAGCGCATATACATCCATACAGACAAAGGCAATACTATGTCTTTGGACCTGGAGGTATTTCCTACTTTGAAGGATGCGACTCCCGATCAACGCAACGCTGTAGTAATCGAGCCGTGGGGTGATGCGATGAGATGGGAGGAGATCGACGAGGATATCCATATATCGACATTCTACGAAGATCTGAAGCCGAATCATGATAATGAGGTGGCGGCCTTGTTCAATCAGTTTCCGCAGTTGAATGTTTCCGAGGTGGCAAGACTGATAGGAATACATAAGAGCCTTCTGGCACAGTATATTTATGGCGTGAAGACTCCGAGCCAGGATCGTATGAAAAAAATCAAGTCCGTGCTTCATCAGCTCGGACTCGATCTCGCAGAAGCAACCGCTTCGTGATTTATTCCGCCTTCCAGACGTAGACTTTGTCGCTGCGGCGGAGGCGGGTCTCTTCGATGGCCTTGCAGGCAACTTCGTTGCAGCCGTCGCCGCAGAGGCTGAGAGCCTCTTCGCGGGCTCCCGGAACCACCTTGCTCCAGTCAATGGCGATAGAGCAGTATGTGCCTTTGGATGCTTCCTGGACAGGTTTCAGATCGACTCTGATCTCAGGAACCGTATATTCTACGCAGCCTGAAGTAGGACCGATTATGAGGATCTTGTCACCGACAGTCAGAGTCGTCGACTCTACAAGGATCTCCGCGACGCCGAGCTTTCCGAACCAGTTCGTGATCTTGCCGCAGTAGACCTTCTTGCGGGTAGAGGTGCTGCCGTAGACGTCGCACCACTCTCCGAGACGCGCGCCCTGATAGTATCCGTCCCAGAACCCTCTGTTGAACACTTCTTCAAGTTCTTTCTTGAACGAGGCTCCGAGTTCCGCAGTATATGTTCCGTTGCAGACTGCATCCGCTGCGCGTCTGTAGCATGAAGCCACTCGCTTCACATATTCAGCCGAACGGGCACGGCCTTCGATCTTGAATACGGTGACGCCCGCATCAATTATCTTGTCCATGAACTCGATGGTACAGAGGTCTTTCGGCGACATTATGTATTTGTTATCGATCTCGAGCTCCATTCCGGTCTCGCGGTCCTGGACCTTGTAGGCACGGCGGCAGAGCTGGTAGCATGAACCTCTGTTTGCCGAGGCTCCGTATTCGTGCAGGCTGAGGTAGCATTTGCCGGAAATGGCCATGCAGAGCGCTCCGTGGGCGAACATCTCGATCTCCACGAGACGGCCGGAAGGACCGCAGATATGATCGCGGTCTATGACGGCCTTGATTTCCTTGACCTGTCCGAGGTTGAGCTCGCGGGCCAGGACTATGACGTCGGCAAACTGTGCGTAGAAACGCAGAGCCTCGGCGTTCGAGATGCTGAGCTGTGTGGAGATATGTACCTCCACGCCTATCTGGCGGGCATACATTATTGCTGCCATGTCGGAGGCGATCACGGCTGTGATCCCTGCCTCCTTTGCCGCATCCAGCGTGCGCTTCATGTCTTCGATATCCTCGTTGTAGAGCACAATGTTGAGGGTCAGATATGTCTTGACCCCATATTCAGAGCAGATGCGTACGATTTCAGCCAGGTCGGTCATCTTGAAGTTGTTGGCCGAATGCGAACGCATGTTCAGCTTCTCCACTCCGAAATAAACCGAATCCGCCCCTCCCTGTATGGCTGCATGCAGGCATTCGAAATTGCCTGCCGGAGCCATTATTTCCAGCTTCCTTTCCATTATTTGCGTCTTCCTAAAAGCATGTCTGCATAGCGATGCAGCATTTCTGATTTGATCTTGCCGAGGTTAAGCTTCTCGACATAACCCATTGCCTGATTGTGGAAGCGTCTGATCTCTTCCTTTGCCTCCTCTCCGATGCCGAGCTCTTCATAAAGCTTCTTCACGGCAGCGATCTTGGCGTCCTTCTCCTCATCAGTCGATATCGGCATAGCCAGCGCTTCTGCGAAGCGCTCCGTGCCGGCCTTTTCAAGGGCACGGGTAAGCAGCCAGCTCTTCTTGTTGTTCAGGATGTCGCCTCCGATGGCCTTTCCGAACACTGCAGGGTCGCCGTATGTGTCGAGCCAGTCGTCGGTGATCTGGAATGCAAGTCCGAGGTCGTAGCCGAACTTGTAGAGAAGGTCAGCCTCTTCTGCCGAAGCACCTGCAATCAGGGCACCCATCTTGGCCGAGCATGCGATGAGCACGGCGGTCTTGAGTCCGATCATCTTCAGGTAATCTTCCATAGGGACCTGCGGCAGGTCTTCGAAATCCATGTCGTACTGCTGTCCCTCGCATACCTGTGCGGCTGTGTCGGAGAACAGGGCAAGCACTGCCGGCAGGGCGAAAGCCGGTGCCTTGGCGATCATGCGGTAGCTCTCTATCGACATTACGTCTCCTGAAAGGATGGCGGTGTTCTCATTCCATTTCCTGTATACGGTAGGCACTCCACGGCGGACGTCAGCCTTGTCCATGATGTCGTCATGGATGAGGGTGAAGCTGTGGAACACCTCGATTGCTGCCGCAGGGGAAAGGATCTCCTCGGAGAACGAGTCCTTGAAGAGGGCATAGGCGGTCAGACATAGTCTCGGACGTATCCTCTTGCCTCCGATTTCGATCATGTATCTCAATGGATCGTAAAGACCTGACGGTTCCTGATTGAACTTCATATTCGCGAACATCTCATGGATGGTGGCTTCAATATGCTTTTCCTGTATCATATGCATGTGTTATTGTTTCACAAAGGTATTAAAAATAACTGATAGATTCTATGCGTAACGCTTAATTTGTTGACTAATAGGGCGTTGTCGAAAATCGCCTGAGGCGTTTGGCGCAGGCGGTTTTGTGCAAGTTGTTGAGAGTGAGTGAATTGGGTTTTGTGGTTTATCGTACGTTTTTTTATCTTATCTTTGCATCATGATTTTTAAAGGAGAAGCGACGGTTGTAAAGCATACGGGAAGCCATTATCTGCTGTCCCGCCTTCCTGAATGGGAACTGTTTCCTGCAGTGCTCAGGGGCAAGATTCGTCTGAAGGGTTCCTCTGCCACAAATCCTGTGGCGGTGGGTGATGTCGTGGACTTCGAGGCTGAACTTCCTGAAGGTACGGACGTGGCGGCCGGAGTGACGCTGGAAAATCCGGCGGCGATCACGGCCGTGAAACCGAGGAAGAACTATATAATCCGCAAATCCACGAATCTCTCGCGGCAGTCTCACATCATAGCCTCCAATCTGGACAGGGCATTCATAATCGCGACAATAGACTATCCTGAGATCAAGCTTCCGTTCCTGGACCGCATCCTCGTGACATGCGAGGTGTATAACGTGCCTGTGACCATAGTCCTCAACAAGGTCGATCTCTATCGGGAATCCCACGCGGAAATGCTTGAGGCCTTCCATGAAATATATGAAGGTGCAGGGTACCCTGTTATGGAGGTGTCGGCTCTTACGGGAGAGGGAATAGATGCCCTCAGGGAAGCCTGCAAAGGCCATCTGTCCCTGTTTTCGGGAGTATCCGGAGTCGGCAAGTCTTCGCTCATAAAAGCTCTTGACCCGTCGCTTGACCCTAGGGTCGGGGAGATATCTGATGTTCATCTTCAGGGAAAGCACACGACAACGTTCTATGAGATGTACAGTCTCGCTTCCGGAGGTTTCATAGTAGATACTCCGGGCCTGAGAGGCTTCGGCCTGGTGGACCTCAAGAAGGAGGAGATAGCCCTTTACTTCCCGGAAATGTTGAAGGCTTCAGAGAACTGCCGTTTCACTCCTTGCACACATACCCACGAGCCGGGATGCGCAGTCAAGGAAGCTGTCGAGGCAGGAGAAATCAGCTACGACCGCTACTCTTCGTATCTCGGCATGCTTGATGAAGAAGGCAAATACAGGTAGGAGATTGCCGGTCAGGCCGGCAAAGACGTTTATGAAGACAATCAACAGAGACATACTTAAGCTTGCGGTTCCCAGCATCCTGGCGAACATTACCGTTCCGATTGTCGGCATGGTCGACATAGCCGTGGCCGGTCATCTTGATACCAGTGCGGCCGTGATGATAGGCGGCATAGCTATCGGAACCATGCTTTTCGACCTGCTGTACTGGAATTTCGGCTTTCTTCGTGTAGGCACAGGCGGCCTGACGGCCCAAGCTTACGGAAAAGAGGACCGCAAGGAATGTGCTAGAATCTTTACGAGGGCGGTTGGAATAGCGCTTGCCTGCGCGATGGTGCTGATAGCCATCCAATGGATATTCGTCAAGGCGGCATTCCTTGTCGTGGACTGCACTCCTGAAGTCCGTGCCCTTGCCGAGCAGTATTTCTTCATACGCATCTGGGCAGCTCCTGCAACCCTCAGCCTAATGGCTTTCAAAGGCTGGTTCATCGGCATGCAGGACAGCCTCAGCGCCATGATCGTGGATCTTGTGGTAAATGGCATGAACGTTCTGGCAAGCATTGTCCTGGCCTTGGGATTCAGCCCTATAGGCTTTGAAGGAATGGGATTTTCCGGAGTTGCCGCAGGTACTGTTGTGGCGCAGTATTCCGGCCTTCTTACGGCTGCCTTCCTGGTGCTGTTCAAATACCGCAGGCCGGTTTTCTCACAGCTTGGCAAGGATGACCTCAGATCTGTGTTCAAGGGCAGCGAGACACGCAGGTTCTTCGTCATGAACTCGAACCTTTTTGTCCGCTCCCTCTGCTTCATCGCCATCTACATAGGCTTTACCGTCATCTCCGCCCGTTACGGCGACGTCCTTCTGGCAGTAAGTTCGATAATGATGAAGCTGCTGATGATATTCTCGTATTTCACAGACGGATTTGCTTATGCCGGCGAGGCTCTGACGGGCCGTTATATCGGCGCGAAGGACCAGCCTATGGTGCGTCAGACGGTAAAATGGACTTTCGTATGGAGCATGGGCATTGCATTGATATTCATGGGAATATATCATTTCGGAGGAGTCCTTCTGCTTAAGATGATGACCTCGGATGCGGTGGTCGTTTCTGCAGCCGAGGCCTTCCTTCCATGGCTTCTGCTCATGCCCGTCGCCGGATGTGCGGCATTTACATGGGACGGCATATACATAGGGGCGACGGCGTCCAAGGCGATACGCAACTCTATGCTTTGGGCGGTCGTGGGGTTCTTCGCCGTCTGGCTGGCCGGCCTTGTATGCGGCGATCTTGCTCCGGAGGTTTCCATGCATGTTCTGATGGGTGCATATTTTGCCCATCTGCTGGCAAGAACGATATATCTGTCGGTGCGTTATAAAAAGGATGTCCTATATTTGTAAAAAAAACAGGAGATGGGTCTATATTCATTCTACAGGATAAGCAAGCCTTCGTCGGAACAGGTCGCTTCTGAAAAGACGGACAGCACATACAAGGTCTTGAGGAACAGGACCTTCTGGGGTGTTACGATTGCTTACAGCCTATATTATGTATGCCGCATGAGCCTGAGCGTGGTGAAGCAGCCGCTTATAGATGAGGGCGTGCTCTCTGCCGGTGAGCTCGGAGTCATCGGTTCCGCCCTTCTTTTCGTATATGCCGTAGGCAAGTTCATGAACGGCTTCATAGCAGACTACTGCAACATCAAGCGATTCATGGCGACGGGCCTGTTCTTTTCTGCCTTGATAAACCTTGTTTTAGGCTCCCTTGGCTTCCTCCACGACGGCTTCAGCCTTTCAACTGCAGTCATCTTCTTTTCTTTCGCGATCCTCTGGGGCATAAACGGGTGGATGCAGTCCATGGGTTCGCCTCCCGGAGTTATATGCCTGTCCCGCTGGTTCCCTAAGTCTCAGCGTGGAACCTTCTACAGCATCTTCAGTTCGACGCCATATATAGGTGAGTTCCTGTCGTTCATCATTACAGGACTTGTCGTCGGGGCTCTCGGCTGGAAGGCCGGTTTCATCGTGGCCGCTGTTGCTGGCCTCATCGGCTCCCTTATAATACTTCTGATGGTGTCTGACACGCCGGAGAGCAGGGGACTTCCATCCGTGCAGGAACTTACAGGTGAGGGTGTCACAAGACATGACGCGATGCCGACCAGGGAACTTCAGAAATACGTGTTGAAGCATCCGGGCATATGGATAATAGCGATCTCCAGTGCCTTCATCTATATAACCAAGTATGCGATCACCGGCTGGGGAGTCCTTTTCCTGCAGAAGGAGAAGGGGTTTCCTATAGAGGAGGCGACGCAGATAATCGGATTCTACGCTGCCTCCGGAATGGTCGGAACCGTGCTGGCCGGATGGCTCTCAGACAAGCTCTTCAAGAGCGACAGGGTCAAGCCTGCCGTGCTTGCAGGTGTGTTGAGCTTCATATCTCTGGCTCTCTTTCTTTTCACTGATGCCGGTTATATGATGCATGTGTTCTATGTGTCTCTTTTCAGTCTCGCCATCGGAGTGCTTTACTGTATTGTCGCAGGTCTGATGGCTATAGATATCGTACCTAGAAAGGCGACAGGCGCAGCATTGGGAGTGGTCGGCATATCAAGTTATGTGGCGGCAGGACTTCAGGAGATCACCAGCGGCTACCTTATACAGTTCAACACCACCCGTGCGGATGGTGTCGACATCTATGATTTCGGACCGGTATCCTGGTTCTGGCTTGCAGCAGCCCTGATATCATTCATCCTTCCGGTGCTGAACTGGAAGAAGATGAAACGCTGACCTATCTTTCCAGCCACTCGAGAAAATCATCCACTCGCGCACGGCTCACCGTCATCTCGAATGAAGCCTCCGGCTTCGAGATGACCCTCATGCGGCTGCCAGGCTGCTTTATGATGCTGGAGATGGCATGTGTGGAAATTATGCATCCTCTGGATATTCTGAAGAATTTTTCCGGATCCAGGTCTTCCGTCATCACATCAAGCGAAGAGTCGATTATATACTTGTCCCCTTCGGATGTCACGAGCCAGTTGGTCTTCTCTTCCGAATAGACATAGGCTATGTTCGCGGTGTCGACTGGCACGATCCTGTCGTTGAAGCGTATTATGAACCTTTCCTTGTATTCCTTTTTCGGAGCCTTGTTTCCCCCGATCGCCTTGAGAAGCGCCTCCACGTCGACATGGCCGCCGCTCATGCGGCAGCGGGCGACAGCACGCTTTAACGAGTCCAGATCTACCGGCTTGAGGAGATAGTCGATGCTTCCGGCCTCGAAAGCCTTAATGGCGTAACTGTCATACGCTGTAGTCATGATCACCTTTGCCGTTACGTCGGTCTGGCGGAAAATCTCGAAGCACTCTCCGTCTGACAGCTCAACATCCATGAAGATTACGTCTGCATGGTTTCCTGGTGCATTCAGCCATTCTACGGTACCTTTTACGGAACCCGTCGTGCCGACGACCTCCATATCCGGGAAGTTCTGGGCGAGGGTTCTGATTAGGCTCTTCTGGGCCATGATCTCATCTTCTACTATCAGGACTTTCATTGCCATATCACAATAACGGTAAGGTTACACAATATTTCTTTTCTGTCTTCTCAATGTCAATCGACTTTCCGGACAGGTCCATGTACAGCTGTCTGATATACTGCTGCCCCAGGCCTGTGGACGGGCTCTTGGTCACTTTCGGCACAATGTTGTTGCAGACCCTGACATGGCCTTCGACTGCTTCCACCCTGACTGTCAGCGGATTCTCCGTGCTCACTGCATTATGCTTGGTCGCATTCTCAATCAGCAGCTGTATCGAGCATGGCGGCACAAACCGCGCCAGTCTGTCTTCCGGGACATCTATTTCCACTTCAAATCCTTCCGGGAAGCGAACCTTGAGAAGGTCTATGTACAGTCTTACGAACACGAGCTCGTCCCGGAGCGTCACCAGCTCCTCTTCCTCGCTCTTGATCATGTAACGGTAGATGCCGGCCAGCTTGTGAGTATAGATGCTTGCCTGTTCGGATTTCTCTTCACAGATCAGGCAGTCGAGTATGTTCAGGGAATTGAACAGGAAATGGGGGTTTACCTGCCTTTTCAATTTAAGGTACCTGTACTGCGCCATGTTTGCCTTTTCCCTTTCCGACTGCATCTTTATGCTCATCGTGATGCCGTAATTGATCATGTATACGATGCAGTAGATGGTGATCTCTACTATCAGCGAGACAGTCAGCAGGAGCGCCAGACTCTCTCCGTCCTGCCCGACCAGGAAGGCTTCCAGAAGGGTGGCCATGGCCATGAATGATACATATATCGTTGTCAGGCTTAGCTTCGACATTGACTTTGATCTTGAAATGGAAGCCAGAGACCTGATGAACAGGATGTTTACGCATATCAGGATGATGAGCGAGAATGAGTTGCTCATCACTTTCCTTATCATCTCAAAGACGGTATCCTGAGCGAAGACCGACTTCGGAAGGAATATCACGATGATGAGCCTCAACGCGAATATGCCGGCCGCGATCAGAAGGATCCATTTCATGTACGGGGAAGCCTTGATGTCTGCCGGCCTGTCTTCCTTCTTGACGAATATGTTCGTCATCGCGACGATGCACCATCCGAGAATCTCGGTAGTGACGGCTGTCGAGATGCCGTGGACGGCATATTCCGAATGGATGAATGTCTGCAGCACGTTCGCTCCGAAGGTTCCGATCAGAAAGCCGAGGATGTTTACGATGATGACAACCGCTGCAGTGAATTCAACCTTAAGTCCCTGTTTCATGCAGATGATAAGCGACAGGGCCATCGTCAGTACCGTAAGCAGGAGCTGGTCGTCGAAACCGGCGAACCGGCATCCCAAGGCCACCGCAGCGTGAAGCAGGGCGAATATATGTATTATCCAAGGTAATCCTATAGATTTCATATGTTTCAAATCTGACATAAAATCGCTACGAAGTTATGAAAAACGCTCATAAAATCCAATTTTGACCGTTTGTTCGTCCGGAAATACTGGCAGTTCATCAAAAACTTTCAACAATTCGTCGCTCTTAATAATAAGGTATAGAAGTTAATTTTTATCTTCGCATGCTTATCAATACGTTAAAATTAGTAACTAAAACTCGCAAATAATGCAAAAAACGAAACTTACTTTCTGGCAGATGTGGAATATCAGCTTCGGTTTCTTCGGAGTTCAGATCGCATATTCCCTTCAGAACGCCAATATCAGCCGTATTTTCGCTACGCTTGGTGCGGATCCTCACAGCCTCAGCTTCTTCTGGATCCTTCCGCCGCTCATGGGACTCATCGTGCAGCCTCTCGTAGGAAAGTACAGCGACAGGACATGGACCCGTCTCGGCCGTCGCATCCCTTATCTTTTCCTCGGTTCGATCATCGCCATCCTCGTGATGTGCATGCTTCCTAATGCCGGCAACTTCGGCCTGGCAGTCGGCGGTGCGATGATCTTCGGGCTTATCTCCCTCATGCTTCTCGACACATCGATCAATGTAGCCATGCAGCCGTTCAAGATGCTCGTGGGCGACATGGTAGGCGAGAACCAGAAGGCGCAGGCATACTCTATCCAGAGCTTCCTCTGCAATGCCGGAAGTCTCGTGGGATATGTCTTCCCGTTCATCTTCGCATGGGTCGGAATCGCTAATACAGCTCCTGAGGGACAGGTTCCGGATACCGTGAAATATGCTTTCTACATCGGTGCTGCCATCCTCATCCTCTGCGTACTCTTCACGACATTCAAGGTGAAGGAGATGCCACCGAAGGAATATGCGGATTTCCATGGCATCGACACAGAGAAGAAGGAGAACGAGAAGGCTCCAAGCATGCTGACCCTCCTCAAGAATGCGCCAAAGACCTTCTGGACAGTAGGTATCGTGCAGTTCTTCTGCTGGGCGGCATTCCTTTATATGTGGACATACACGAACGGCGCCATCGCCGACACCTGCTGGGGCACTACTGATGTAGCTTCTGAAGGCTATCAGGAAGCCGGCAACTGGGTGGGAATGATGTTCGCTGTCCAGGCGATCGGATCGATGCTCTGGGCCCTCCTCATCCCTAAGTTCAAGAACATCAGGACTGCATATGTCGTAAGCCTCCTTGTCGGCGCCGTCGGCTTCGCATCCGTGTTCTTCATCCATGACCAGTACCTCCTCATCGCCTCATTCCTCCTTATCGGAGCGGCATGGGCAGCTATGCTGGCGATTCCTTTCACCCTCCTTACAAACTCGCTTTCAGGAGACCATATCGGAACATACCTCGGTCTGTTCAACGGCACCATCTGCCTTCCGCAGATCGCTGCCGCTGCATGTGGCGGATTCATCCTCAAGCTTGTGGGAGGCGCGCAGGTAAGCATGTTCCTCGTAGCGGGAGTGCTCCTTGTGCTGGGTGCTCTTTCAGTACGTTTCGTGAAGGAAAAATAAGCATTCACCAAACAGAATATATACAACAAACAATCTACTAACCAAAAAAAGTTCTTATGAATAGAATCAAGACACTATGCGCATCCTTCGTGCTCTCATGCATCATGGGTGTGTCTGTATTCGCCCAGGGCGGATACGAGGTGAAGGGTGTAGTTGTTGACGCAATCGGTCCTGTCATCGGTGCAACAGTCATCGAGCAGGGTACCACAAACGGTACTTCGACCGGTCTCGACGGCGACTATGTCCTTACAGTTTCTAGCGCTGACGCAGTTGTGGAAATCAGCTGCATCGGTTATGCATCACAGACTTTCAAGGCATCTGAACTGCCTGCAACTGTGACTCTTTCAGAAGATGCTCTTTTCCTTGATGACGTAGTCGTTATCGGTTACGGTACAGTGAAGAAGGGCGACATGACAGGATCGGTAGCCACAGTAAAGGCTGACGAGATCAATAAGGGTATGATTTCATCCCCTGCAGACCTCCTCAAAGGTAAGTCTGCCGGTGTGGTTGTAACTCCTGGTTCAGGACAGCCTGGTTCAGGTTCTACAATCCGTATCCGTGGTGGTTCGTCACTCAACGCTACAAACGACCCTCTCATCATCATCGACGGTCTTCCGGTAAGCAACGACGGTATCAGCGGTATGGGTGATCCGCTTTCATCAATCAACCCTAACGATATCGAGTCATTCTCAGTACTCAAGGATGCTTCTGCAACTGCAATCTACGGTTCACGTGCATCAAACGGTGTCATCGTGATCACAACCAAGAAGGGTGCAAAGACCGTTACCAACGTTCCTCAGATCAACTTCGATTTCCAGACTTCTGTCAGCCAGGTGACTGACTACATCGATGTCCTCACAGGCGACCAGATGCGTGAACTCATCAGCAACCGTGTAGCAGCAGGCCTCATGAAGCAGGATGCCCTTGATGCTCTCGGAACAGAGAATACAGACTGGCAGAGCCTCATCTATCAGATCGCTCCTACTTACGAAGGCAACCTCAGCCTTGCAGGACGCGTCGCTCTTGGTGATGCAGGTGTTCTTCCATATCGTGTTTCAGGCGGTTACCTGTCACAGGACGGTGTCCTCAGGACAGACCACATGAACAGAGGAACAGTTTCAGTAAACGTTTCTCCAGTACTCTTCGACAACCACCTCACAGTAAACCTCAACGGTAAGGGTGTGTTCTCAAACCAGAGCTTTGCAAACCAGGGCGCTATCGGTGCAGCTGTAAGAATGAACCCTACAGTTCCTGTATATGACGAGAACGGTCTTAACGGATACTATACTCACATGATGGGAGACGGTTCAGTCAATACAATGGCAGTCCAGAACCCTATCGCTCTCCTTGAGCAGAAGGTTGACCTCAGCAACGCCACACGTTTCATCGGAAACGCTCAGTTCGACTACAAGTTCCACGGTTTCGAGGATCTTCGTTTCAACCTCAACCTCGGTATCGACTACGCTTCTTCAGGCGGATACAACTCGACTCCAATCGGATCGGAGCAGTCATACCACAGCACTGACCAGAATGGTTCAGGTTATCGTTCTGACTACGAGTACAAGCGTATGGACAAGACTCTCGAGGCTTACTTCGCATATAACAAGGACTTTACCGGCGGACATCATTTCGATGCTATGGCAGGTTACTCTTGGCAGCACTTCCTCAGCGAGTCATACTCAAAGAGCTACAGACTTAAGGACGAATCTGTGATCGGTGAGTATCCAGGTGCAGGTGAGCTCTTCCTTGTTTCTTTCTTCGGTCGTGTGAACTACACATATGACAACCGTTACATGCTCACAGCAACTGTACGTCGTGACGGTACTTCACGTTTCCAGAACAACAAGTGGGGTCTCTTCCCATCAGTTGCATTCGGTTGGAACATCGCTAATGAGGACTTCCTCAAGGATAACGAGACTCTCACAACTCTCAAGCTCCGTGCTTCATGGGGTCAGACCGGTCAGCAGGGTGTAGGCGGATATTATGATTCGATGTCCATCTTCACAACAAACAAGATCGGTTCATACTACTACTTCGGTGACAAGCTCATCACTCCTATCTCACCACTCGGATACAACGCAGACCTCAAGTGGGAGACAACAACTTCTTACAACGTAGGTTTCGACTTCGGTTTCCTCCGCGACAGGATCACAGCCGGTCTCGACTTCTATGTACGTGAGACGACAGACATGCTCAACTATGTTCCTGTTCCTGCACTCTCCAACCTTACAAACTACCTCAACTCAAACATCGGTAGCCTTGTAAACAAGGGATTCGAGTTCGATGTGAACGCAATGGTGATCGATACCAAGGACATGACATGGTCAGTCGGCGGTAACATCTCTTACAACAACACCAAGATCACCAAGCTTACTTCATCATCTGACAACTATGCAGGTGTTGACGTTGGAGGAATCTCAGGTGGTACAGGTAACACTATCCAGAAGCATCAGGTAGGTTATGCACCTTATACATATTATCTCTATCAGCAGGTATACGACATTGAGGGACGTCCTATCGAAGGTGTTTATGTGGACAGAGACGGTAACGGAACTGTAGATGAGAACGACAGATATTATTCAAAGAAGCCGGCTGCTGACTGGACATTCGGTCTCAATACAACCCTCACTTACAAGAACTGGACACTCGCTGCATCAGGTCACGGCAGCCTTGGAAACTGGGTTTACAACAACGTTGCTTCAGACTGTGAAATGTTCGGTGATCTCTGGACAAATACATTCACAAGCAACCGTGTACAGTCTGCTCTTGACTCTAACTTCGAGGGTGCATGCTACCTTTCTGACTATTATCTTAAGAACGCTTCATTCTTCAAGTTCGACAATGTGACACTCGGTTATACATTCCCTGAAATCTTCAAGGATAAGAAGAATGACCGTACTGCAGGTCTGAACGTATTCGCTACAATCCAGAACGTTGCAACTGTCACAAACTATGACGGTATCGACCCTGAAGTTTACAGCGGTATCGACAACATCCTCTATCCACGCCCAAGAACATATATCCTTGGTGTTAAATTTAACTTCTAAATCGCGGGTAATAATATGAAAACAATGAAATATATACTTGCGTCTGTCGTTTTTGCGTTGGGATTGTCTTCTTGTGTGGGTGACCTCACAATTGATGCTCCGCTCGATCCGAACCTCAATACAGCTGACAAGGCGCTTACTAAGGTAGAGGACTATGAGTCTCTCCTTGCTTCAATCTACACTGGATTCGCAACATCAGGATATGAGGGAGCCAACAGTGGCCCAAGTATCTCAGGTCTTGATGGCGGTGCCAGCCAGTACTATCGTGGACGTTACCACCTCAACGGTCTTACTACAGACGAGACAGTATGCTGCTGGAACGACCAGGTGATCCTCAAGATGCACTCACTTGACTGGACTACAGAGGATGTGGCTGTATCTTCATTCTACTATCGCGTATGCCATCAGATCGGTCTCAGCAATGAGTTCATCCGTCAGGCAAACGCTGCAGTTATCGAACTTCCTGAGAAGGCCCGCTGGATCGCAGAAGCAAGAGCTCTCCGCGTTCTCTGCTGGCTTGACGGTATCGACAACTTCGGTAACATGCCTTTCGCTGACGAGAACTTCGTGATCGGATCTACCGGTCCTGCACAGATCTCACGCGCAGACCTCTTCAACTATATCGAGAGCGAATGTAAGGACCTCCTCGAAGGAAGCGATCTTTACGGATATGGCGAAGGCCCTTACGGAAGAGCAAACAAGGGTATGGTTGCAATGGTTCTTGCAAAGCTTTACCTTAACGCAGAGGTTTATATCGGTCAGAAGAAGTATCAGGAGTGCGCAGACGTACTTGCAGGACTCGACGCTGCTTACTCTCTTCACACTCAGGCAAACGGAAGCAAGTACAGTGCATTCCAGGACCTCTTCCTTGCTGACAACGAGAAGTGCACAGATGAGATCATCTTCCCTATAGAGCAGCACGGACTCAACACCAACAGCTATGGTGTGACCACATTCTTCATCTTCGGATTCATCGGTGGTGATATGCCTGCTGCTGACTACGGAATCTCATCAGGATGGGGCGGATACCGCGCAACTCCTGAGTTCTACAACAGATTCGAGGATGGTGACCTTCGTAAGCTCTTCGATACTGAAAACCAGCTCGGCATCACAATTGATGACTACTCTAACTTCAAGTATGGTGCTGCATTCGTGAAGTTCGTGAATATCAAGAGCGATGGCGGTGAAGCATCGACAAACGGTTTCTCAGATGTTGACTATCCTCTCTTCCGTTATGCTGACGCTCTCCTCATGAAGGCTGAGTGCGAACTCAACGGTGCTACAGGAGCAAACGGTCTTGCATCACTCAATGCAGTACGTGCACGTGCCGGCCTTCCTGCTGCAACATCTCTTACAGAAGATCTCATCCTCGACGAGCGTGCTCGCGAGCTTGCTCTTGAAGGATGGAGACGTTCAGACCTTGTACGTTTCGGCAAGTTCACTTCTGACTCATATCTTTGGGCTTACAAGGGTGGTGCTGAGAATGGTCAGGGTGTGGCTGCTCACAGAAACCTTTTCCCTATCCCACAGGGTGACCTGAATGCAAATGCTAACCTTAAGCAGAATGACGGTTACGCCAATTAATTAGGATCATTAAAGTTATGAAAATGAAAATTACAAGATATTTCGCTATGTTGGCGGCAGTGGCTGGTCTGTCAGTTGCCTGCCAGGAGGAGCTGGAGCACGTCGTTTACAATCCTGAGAATGTGGTTGCTCCTGTCCTTCATGCGGTTGAGGATATTGTCGTGACTGTTGACAATAAGTCCGATAATGTGACATTCACTTGGGATGCTGCAGATTTCGGTGTGAAGACCCAGGTGTACTACACTCTCGACATGGCTAGAGGTGACAAGAAGGTGAGCCTCTTCAGCGGTGTGTCCGGCACTTCCATGAATGTGTCATACGATAACATCAACAACAAGGCATTCAATGACCTTGCGATTCCTTCAGGAGATGCGGCAGATGTAACATTCACTCTTGGTGCCAGTCTTGGCGTAGGTGAGACTTTCTATGCTTCTCCAGTATCTGCAAAGGTAACTCCTACCGCAGCTGAGAAGGTTTATCCTAAGCTGACTGTTGCAGGTAGCTATGCATACAACAGCTGGTCTCCAGGCAAGGGACAGTATGTGTATGACTTCGATGAAACAGATGTCAAGTACAGTGGTGTCATCGACTTCGGTGAGGATGTATCTGCTCTTGAATTCAAGTTTGTCGGAACCGCTTGGGGTGAGAATGAGTTCTCTGCTCCGGAGGGCGCAGAACAGACTGCTGAGGCATCTGAGCTTACGCTCGTTGCAGGAGGTGGAAGCAATATATCTGCATATCGCCATCACAGATTCTACAGCCTTACACTTGACAAGAGTACTCCTAAGGTTATCAAGAACTTCTCATTCAATCAGATCGGTGTCATCGGTTCATTCAATGGCTGGGCTGATGATGTCGTGATGCAGTTCAATGCTGAGAAGCAGAGATTCTATGCTGACGTTGAGTTCACTGAGGCTGGTCAGTTCAAGCTTCGTGCTGATGCTGACTGGTCAGTCAACTGGGGTGCTGATGCATTCGGTGTGACAGTATCTAACGGTGACGGTAACCTTGAGGCTGCTGCAGGTCAGTATCGTATTTATGCTGATATGAACAACCCTGCAGGTATGACAATCGAACTTGTTGAAGGAATGTATGGCAAGGACGAGCCTGTAGGCGGTACAACTGAACCAGAACCAGAGCCAGAACCAGTCAAAGGTTGGGGCCTTGTAGGCGAATACAATGGTTGGGGAGCAACACCTGACGTAATGCTCGCTTCTGACGGTACATACCTTGCAGCTAAGGGTGTTGAACTCTCTGGTCAGGTGAAGTTCCGTAAGGACGGTGGCTGGGATGTGAACTTCGGTGCTCCTGGCGACGTAGAGCCTGTAGAGATCACTGTAAACACTGAACTCACTCTTGCAGCCGGCGGTAAGAACTTCACTATCGCTGCAGGTACATATGATGTATATCTTGATGAGGCTAATGCCAAGGCTTGGTTCATCAATGACGGATCTTATCCTGGCGGCGGAGCTGCTCCTGTAGCTTCTGAATGGGGTCTCATCGGTTCTATTGCAGCATGCAACAACTGGAGTGTGAATATCCCTCTCTATGTTGATGGTGACTATTCTGTGGCGAAGGGAGTTGTATTTGCAGCTAATGACCAGTTCAAGTTCAGAAAGGGTGAAGCTTGGGGCGTAGAGCTTACCTATGAGGGAGCGATCACTATCGATGCGAAGCTCGACCTTATCGACGGAACAGGTGGAAAGCAGAATTCATCTATCGCTGAGGCCGGTACTTACGATGTATACCTTGCTAACGATCTTTCTGCATACTATGTAATGACTCCTGGCAAGACTCCTGCTGATGCAGGCGAGGCTCAGAAGACTTATGTTGATCCTTCTGCAGAAACTTTCGTAGTAGGTTTCTCCGGTAGTGCCCTTGGTTGGGATGACCCATCATTCGACACTAACGACAGAGCATCTTTCGTAAGCAAGAATGTAACTGATGCAGCGACATATGCAGGCACATATGAATTCAAGCTCGAAGGATTGGCAATTGCTGAAAACGATGAGCTCAAGGTTCGTATCAACGGACAGTGGATCGGAGTAGGCGGTGCTACTGTAGAGGGCCTTGCAGTGACCGGTACCGATAACTTCATTGCCGGTGAGGCGGGTACTTACACAGCAGTAATCACATTCGCTTGGGATGGCAGCACTCATTCAGACGTGAAGGTTGTCTTCTCTAAATAATCATATCAGACCAGCGGCCCCTGACCGGACCGCTGGTTTCCAATAATAATAAACGAAAATGAAAAGAATACTTTATGCCTTTATAACCTTTGCTGCAGTTCTGGCGGTATTTGGTTGCAACAGGGAACTTGAAGGAGAACTTTCCGTAAGTCCTGTATCTTTGGAATTCGGTGGCGATGCCGGAACTGAGACGCTGACGGTCAATTCTTCAGCTTCATGGACCATGGCGATGTCGTCAGATGTAAAATGGTGCACTGTTTCAAAGACTTATGGCAAGTCTTCCGAAACCATCGAGGTTTCTGTTACTGCAAATTCAGATACTGAACGTTCTGTCATTCTTTATTTCAACGCAGTAGGAGGAAAACCTGTGTCCGTGACTGTAACCCAGGCACCAGGAAATGCTGAGTCTGGCCCCGATTATGATGACAGTGTTCAGGGAGAATTCTATCCTGAAGCATCATCAGGCATAACCGTTGAACCTGCTTATCCTGCTGCTGATAAACCATGTACAATTGTCTTCAAACCATCTTCGGACAACCCTCTATACGGTTATGCCGATGAGTTATACGGCCATTTCGGAGTCGTAGTTGAAGGTGAATGGATGTTCGTTCCTACTGAATGGGGAACAACCGATGAAAAGACCCATTTCAAGAAGGTGGCTGAGAACCATTGGGAGTTCAAGATGGAGCCTTCGATACGTGAATACTTCGGCAGCGGTGAGACCCCTGTCACTAAGATAGCTCTCATCGTAAGAACCGCAGACGGAAATACCAAGAGCCACGATGCCGATCAGTTCTGTTCAGTATACGATGATAAGTTTGAGGTTGAAGAATTTATTCCGGACGAGGTTGTAGGAAAGTGGCTTCCTGAAGGAGTGAAACAGGGAATCAACTATAATGAAGACGGCTCTGTCACATTTGTTCTTTATGACAAGGATAAGGCAGGTGCATCTCATACATACTGTTATATTGTCGGTGACTGGAACAATTGGGAGAGAGTGAAGGAGGGTGCGATGTACAGGGATAATTCAGCAGGAATGTGGTGGATAACCCTCGACGGCTTCGACGCTGACAAGGAGTACCGCTTCCAGTACCGTCTCGGAAATGCATCGGGAAGCGACACGTATGTGAGCGACCCGTATACCGAGATCGTTTATGATCAGTGGAATGACCAGTATATAGATGGCGTACCAGCCTTCCCTGAAGGAGCGAAGGCTCTTGTTTCAGCTTTCCAGATAAACCGTCCTTCATACAGCTGGAAGCATTCTGACTTCAAGGTCGAGGACAAGCATGACCTTGTGATATACGAGATGCTTTTCCGTGACTTCACGACGTCACAGGACATCGAAGGAGCCATGGCGGAGCTCGACTATATCGAGAACCTCGGTGTGAACGCCATCCAGCTCATGCCTGTACAGGAATTCGACGGCAACCTCAGCTGGGGCTACAACCCTAACCACTGGTTTGCCCTTGACAAGTATTACGGAACACGTGATGAATATAAGGCGTTCATCGACGAGTGCCATGCAAGAGGTCTTGCAGTAATCATAGACGTTGTATACAACCATGCCACAGGCTCGCATCCATGGGCGAAGATGTGGTGGAACGGCAGCGCTACGGCTGAGAACAATCCGTTCTTCAATGTGACACCGACCCACCCATACAATGTATACCATGATATGAACCATGAAAACGCCATGGTCAAGGAACATGTGAAGAGAAGCCTCGAGTATCTGCTTACCGAATATGATGTGGACGGATTCCGCTTCGACCTTACAAAGGGATTCACCCAGACAGACTCAGGCGGAGACAATGGAGATGTGGCAAAGTGGGGACGCTACGACCAGTCGCGTGTGGACATCCTCAAGGGATATGCCGACCATATCTGGTCTGTCAATGACAATGCTGTCGTAATCTTCGAGCACCTTTCAGACTGGGATGAGGAGAAGGTTCTCGCCGAGCATGGAATGCAGCTTTGGAGAAACGTAAACCATGAGTATCGTTCAGCCGTCAGCGGAGGTACAGGAAACTTCACCAACATGTATTCAAATGCTCCTTTCGGAGGATTCGTAGGATATATGGAGAGTCATGATGAGGAGCGTCTCTGCTACGGAGCGGCAGGTTCTTCAGACGGATCATGGGGCATCTGCGGAACTATGACAAACTGGTCATCTGATGTGACCATGTCTGCAGACGGTCCTTTCGTTGTTGCAAAGAATTTCACATTTACAGCAGATGATGAATTCAAACTCAGATATGCAGGCGATTGGGGACGCAACTACGGAACTTCGACTGCAGGATATAAACTTCCTCTCGGCACCGGATATAAACTTTCGTCTAACGCCCAGAACATGAAGGCTCCTGCCGCAGGTTCATACGATGTGTATTTCTGTGAAGCAGTCGAGACAATCTGGATGATGACGCCGGGGCAGCGTCCTGAAGAGCCGGATGTGGAGGTGTCGGATGAAGATGCCCTTACGGTAGCAATGCGCCGCGCAGGTGCTTCTGCTGCGTTCTTCCTTACTGTTCCTGGTCCGAAGATGATCTGGCAGTTCGGCGAAATCGGATATGACTATACGATCGAGCATAACGGCCGTACCGGCGAGAAGCCTGTCGTTACTGCCGAATATATGGCTGATCCTGCACGCAAGGGTCTCTATGACACATATGCAACTCTTCTGAAGTTCCGTCGTGAGAATCCTAGGTTCTTCGACAAGGATGCGAAGTTCGAGTGGACTCCTTCCGGCGCTGTCAAGAAGATCACATGCAGTGTGGATGGAAAGACATTCCATGTGGTAGGAAACTTCGGCAAGACTTCCACGACTTATACCGTACCTTCAGGTTCATGGACCGATTATATCAATGGTGGTCCGGTTTCCGGAAGCGTGACTTTGAAGCAGGGAGAGTTCAGGCTCTTGACAGATTTCTAGAATCCGCAATATTTGCAAAGAAATAAACAAAAACTATATGAAACTTAATTTAAGCATCGAATACAGGACAAGCTGGGGCGAGGAACTCGTCCTCTGTCTTGGCGGAAAGCGCTATCCTCTCTCATATGTGGCTGAGGGTATCTGGAAGGGCGAAATCGCCCGTTTCAATCCGGCGAAGGCTTCCGAGTATACATATGAAGTGGTACGTGACGGAGTGACCGTACGCACAGAGTGGAAGAAGCATCTTCTGGTACTTCCTGAAGGTACGAAGGCAAAAGAAGTGAATGTATATGACAGATGGAACGACCGTCCTGCGGACGCTCCGTTCTATTCATCTGCATTCACAGATGCAATCTTCGGCAGGAAGGCAGCCAAGGCTGCTCCTGCCAAGGACGCAAACGTCGTTCTCCAGGTTTCTGTTCCATCGCTCCGTCCGAACGAAGTTCTTGCCCTTGCCGGAAGCGGCAAGGCATTGAAGGAATGGACAAAGGTCGTTCCTTTCGATGAGACCAATTTCCCTGTATGGACCCTCCAGCTCAATGTGACCGAGCCGTTCGCATACAAGATTCTCGTGGCAGACAGGAAGACCCTCGAGCCGGTTGCATGGGAAGACGGCGAGAACAGATGGTTCCTCAATGTTCCTGAAAAGGACGAGGTTACAGTTGAGGCAGATGCACAGGTCCGTTTCAGCGGACGTGACTGGAAGGGAGCTGGTACGGCTATTCCGGTGTTCTCCCTCCGTACTGAAGACGACTTTGGAGTAGGTGAGTTCTACGACCTCAAGAAGATGGTGGATTGGGCTGCAGCGACAGGCCAGAGCATCCTCCAGCTTCTCCCGATCAACGATACCACAATGCTCCACACATGGGAGGATTCATATCCTTACAACCCTAACTCGACATTCGCCCTCCATCCTCAATTCCTGCATCTTCCTGCAGTAGGCGTCAAGGTGGATGAGGAGTACAAGGCCCTTCAGGCCGAGCTCAACGCTCTCGAGCAGATTGATTACGAGCGCGTGAACAATCTCAAGAACGAACTCCTGCGCAAGGCGTTCGCAAAGACATTCAAGAAGCTTTCGGCTACTGAGAAATATCAGAAGTTCGTGGAGACCAACGCTTCATGGCTTCTTCCATACGCGGCATTCTGCGTCCTCCGCGACCTGAACGGCACCCCTGATTTCACACAGTGGAAGGGATATGCGAAATACAGCAGGAAGAAGATCGCTGCATTCTGCGAAGAGAACCGCGCTGACATCGACTTCTGGTGCTTCGTGCAGTACCATCTCGACCTCCAGCTCTCGGAAGTGTGCGCATATGCCCATTCGAAGGGAGTCATCTTCAAGGGTGACCTTCCTATCGGAATCAGCCGCACAAGCGTGGACGCATGGCTCTACCCTGAGCTCTTCCATGTGGACTCACAGGCAGGTGCACCGCCTGATGCATTCTCTGCCGACGGACAGAACTGGGGATTCCCTACATACAACTGGGAGAAGATGGCGGAAGACGGATTCGCATGGTGGAAGTCACGCCTTGCGAAGATGTCGGAATACTTCGATGCATTCCGTATCGACCATATCCTCGGATTCTTCCGCATCTGGGAGATCCCTATGTGGACTAAGAGCGGCCTCAACGGCTACTTCAATCCTGCTCTTCCATTCCCTGCACACGAACTCCAGAGCCAGGGATTCGACGTCAATGACTTCGATCTCTTCCTCCAGGATCCGCGTCAGGAAGGATATTACCATCCTAAGATCGGAGCCCGTGACACCAACTCATACAGATGTCTGGATGCATACCGCCGTGCGGCATTCGACCGTCTCTACGATGACTTCTTCTATCGCCGCAACAACGAGTTCTGGAAGGACAAGGCCATGATGAAGCTCCCTGCCCTCCTCGATTCGACAGGAATGCTCGCATGCGGAGAGGACCTCGGAATGATCCCTGCGACAGTGCCTCAGGTGATGTCTGATCTCAGGATCCTTTCTCTTGAGATCCAGCGCATGCCGAAGTCTATCCATGACAATTTCGCGAACCCTGCATGGTATCCTTACCTTTCGGTATGTACGACTTCGACCCACGACATGAACCCTATCCGTGCATGGTGGGAGGAGGATCGTCAGGTGACAGAGCAGTTCTGGCATGAGATGCTCGGCGGTCATGGAGACGCTCCATACTATTGCGAGCCTTGGATCTGCCGTCAGATCCTCGACCAGCACCTCTGGTCTCCGGCCATGCTGACAGTGCTTCCTCTTCAGGACTGGCTCTCTATGGACCCTGCGCTCCGCCGTCAGAATCCTAACGAAGAGCGTATCAACGTCCCTGCAAACTCACGCCACTACTGGCGCTACCGCATGCACCTGACTGTCGAGAAGCTCGCATCAGCAAGCGACTTCAACGAAACCCTCAGCGGCATGATCGCAGCCTGCGGCAGAAAGTAGTCAAAATACAACACGCTGATTATCAGCGTTATCAGCAAAGTGCGTGCTCCCCAAAGGGAGCACGCACTTTGCGTAAGTTGCTGTGTTGCAGCGTTTTGTGATTTGCGCTGTTGATTCTCTAGGTTTGGTCCGAGGATTGCCATAGGTCTGTGTGTTAATTTGGAATAATTATAAACGGACTTATATGGATGATTTTATCAAGATGTGCATCGCCTTGGCACTGTCGTGTGCCGGGGGCGATTTTGCTTCCGCTCAGGAAGGATATATTGTCAGCGGAATGGTGGAGGATGAATCCGGACCGGTTGCCGGGGCGGCGGTAGTGGAACTGGGTGCGTCAAACGGCACTTCGACGGATCTGGACGGCATGTTCAGCCTGAGGGTCACAGACCCGCAGGCTGAAGTCGAGATAAGCTGCATCGGATATGCTTCCCGGACATTTGTCGCTTCCCAGATTCCGAAGGTCATCACTCTCACGGAGGACTCCGAGTTTCTTGATGAGATAGTTGTTATCGGTTACGGTACAGTGAAGAAGGATGACCTGACAGGATCAGTAGCGGCAATAAAGGCAGAGGATATCAACAGAGGCGCCGTCACCAATACCCAGGATATGCTCAAGGGAAAGATCGCTGGCGTTCTGATTACTCCCGGTGACGGAGGCCCCGGATCCGGTTCCCGGATCCGCATCAGAGGCTCAGCCTCGCTGAATGCTTCCAATGACCCGCTGATAGTGATCGACGGCGTGCCGATAGCCCAAGGAGCCGGAGGTGCCATGTCAAATCCCCTAGACCTTCTGAACCCGAACGATATTGAATCGTTTACAGTTCTGAAGGATGCCTCATCTTCAGCAATCTATGGTTCCAGAGCTTCTAACGGAGTCATAATGATCACGACCAAGAAAGGTATCGGTAGTCGACCCCAGGTCAGCTACACTGGATCCTTCAGTCTTCAGAATGTACATAAGAAGGTGCCTGTGATGTCGCCGGGGGAACTGATGGATTTCTATGCAAGGACATATCCGGAAGGAACTCCGATAGGAGACCGCATCAAGGAGATCCGTGGCACGTCACAGACTGACTGGCAGGACCTTATCTTCCGGACAGCGTTTTCGACAGAGCACAATGTCAGCATGAGAGGAAACTACAGCTCCATGATGCCTTACCGTGCTTCAATCTCATACAGCGGACAGCAGGGAACCCTACACGAATCCCGGTATGACAGGGGAACCATCGAACTTAGTGCATCGCCGGAATTCCTTGACAAGCATCTGACATTGAACGCCAATGTTAAAGGAGTGTATTCATATTCAGATTATTCTGATGGTGGCACTGTAGGTAAGGCTGCCTTCTTCAATCCGACGGCCAACCCATATTGGCTGACCGCAGACAATACGATCGATTACACTACGACCAACGGTTTCTGGAACTACGGTAACGGAAGAGGTGATGCCTTCAGTCCGAATACTCTGGTCGGCCCTAGCCCGCTTTCAATGCTTTACGACAGCCAGAGCGATGCAAAGTCATCCAGATTCATCGGAAGTCTGGCAGCCACATACAAGGTTCATGGATTAGAAGCCCTGAGTCTCAATGTGAGCGCAGGTCTTGACTTTACCGAGACGAGATCATACAGCGGCGTAAGACCGGGATCGTTCCAGGCATATACAGATACCGAGAATCTTGGCATAGGTCAGCATACAAGGGGCAAGGTCGTGACCAGAAGCCAGGTTTTCGAGTCTTATGTGGCCTACAAGGAGACATGGGGAATCCATTCCCTTGATGCCATGGCCGGATATTCATGGCAGAACAACTGGTCCGGCAACAGATACATAAACTATTTCAACATCACCGATAAGCCTAATCTCCTTCCCGGACAGACTGTCGATTCAAGATATACATGGTCAAACACCGAGAATTATCTGGTGTCATTCTACGGCCGTGTCAATTATTCGATAGATTCAAAATATGTCTTCACGTTCACAGCCCGCGGTGACGGGTCAAGCAAGTTCGCAAAGGCGTACAGATGGGGATTCTTCCCATCCGGAGCCTTCGCATGGAACATCAAGCGCGAGCCGTTCCTGGCTGATGTGAAAGATGTGTCCACCTTGAAGTTGCGTCTCTCTGCAGGTCTTACAGGCCAGCAGGACGGCATCGGAAACTATGCCCATCTGGCGCTCTACAACATATACATCGATTCATATCACAAATATGACATGGGTGACGGCAGGTACATGGGCATGCTGGGGCCGCAGGCATATGATCCTACGATCAGGTGGGAGACGACCATGACATGGAACCTTGGTGTGGACTACGGATTCTTCGGGGAACGGCTCAGCGGAAGCATTGACGCATATATACGCGACACGCGTGACCTTCTGAATTCGGTACAGATACCGATGGGTTCGAACTTCGGCAACAAGCTGATGACCAATGTCGGTTCGATCCGCAACAAGGGACTGGAGTTCTCGATAACAGGAGTGCCGGTACAGACCGGAGACTGGAGCGTGCAGGTCGGCTTCAACGGAACATTCCAGAGCACCGTCTTCACGAAGCTGAATCCTACCGAAGACAGGAACTACTACATCGAGACAGGAACGATATCCAAGGGAACCGGAGGATATCTCTGCCGCCAGATGGTGGGTTATGCACCATATACATACTATCTGTACAAACAGAAATATGACTCCAGCGGAAAGCCTCTTCAGAACGAATTCGTGGACCTGGACGGCGACGGAGCCATCACCGAAGGTGACAGGTACATGACGGGAAAGAGCGCATCTCCTGACTTCTATTACGGCCTCAATCTGAAGGTTACATACAAGGACTGGGATTTCGGTCTGAACGGCCACGGATCGGCAGGAACATGGGTGTTCAACGATTTCGCTTCAGCAAATTCCACGGCATCGCTTGACCTGAATTCCGGTGCGCTTCCGAACCAGGCAAGACTTGTCAGGAAGACCGGCTTCACAGCACCTAACAGTGGCCAGCAGTGGTATTCTGATTACTTCCTTGAGAACGCTTCGTTCTTCCGCCTTGACGACATCAACCTCGGATACACATTCAGAGGCATAGGACGCTGGGACACAGATATACGCGTCGGAGCCGCAGTCCAGAACGTCTTTGTACTGACCGGCTACAGCGGAATGGATCCGGAGACCGTTTCGGAAAACGGCATCGACAATACAATGTGGCCTCGTCCGAGGACATGGTCATTACGAGTAAACGTAAACTTCTAGAATCATGAAACGATATATATACATAATGCTTGCAGCAGCGTCGATGAGCGCCTGTGTCGGCGATCTTGACACCCTTCCGCTGAACAGCACGGAACCGGTCGTGGAATATGTCTACGGCAATTCAGAGGAGGCATATCTTCAAGGTCTGACGCGTCTGTACTTCCAGTTCGTTACCAACGACCTTACCGATCTCCAGCAGATGGACGGTGGCGCGTCGGAGATCCTCCGCGCCTTCTGGTCCGTCCAGGAGACCACCACGGACGCGGCCAAATGCTCATGGGAAAACGATGCATGGGTCCGCGCCCTCAACACCAATACATGGAACGAGACCCAGAACGATGCTGTCTACGCCGTCTATGTCAGGACCATGCAGGGCATAGCTCTGACTAACGAATACCTTCGCCAGACGACCCCTGCAAAACTCAAGGACAGGGGAGTTTCCGCAGACCTTGCAGCCAGTATAGACGGCTTCAGGGCGGAGGCCAGGTTCATAAGGGCATATCTCTACTGGATGGCTCTGGACTGCTTCGGAAGCGTGCCGTTCACTACGGAAAATTCTCCTTTCGGAGGCACATATTTCCCTACACAGGCCCCTCGCGCAGACATTTTCGCTTTCTGCATCACGGAGCTTGAATACCTCCGTTCTGATGAAAGCCCGATGCCGGAACCGGGGACCCTGTATCCGCGCGCGGATAAAGGGTCCGTCTCCGGCCTTCTGGCCCGCATGTACTTGAATTCCAAGGTATATACAGGAGTCGAAAGATGGTCTGAAGCCAAGGCCGTATGCGAGGATATCTTCTCGATGAGATACAGCCTCTGCCCGGATCAGGCAGCACTTTTCAGGGGAGACAACGGAGAAAGCCAGCAGGCTCGCTCCGAGATGCTCTGGGCCGTTTCATACAACGCGGAGAAGACCCAGTCGTACGGAGGCACGTCATACATCCTGAGCGCCACCCTTGCCTCGACCGACATAACGGACCAGTCGAGGCCGAACGGCCAGCGCAACGGATGGGCCGGCCTGCGCGTTCCGTATGAATACGTCTCGCGCTATTTCAACGTCAGCGGACAGGACTATGAGACCGGAGCATATGATGTTGCCGACGCCCGCGGAAAGGTGTTCTACATCAAAGGCAGGTCCGAGTCCATGGATGGTGCTCTATACTCCTTCATGAACGGATGGTCATGCCTGAAATTCAACAACATACCATACGGACAGACAGACCAGTCATACCTGCCGGTATCGGCGGTGAAGGCATTCTCGGACGTCGATTTTCCGATGATCCGACTGGCTGAAGTGTACCTGATCTATGCGGAGGCATGCATGAATCTTGGAGAAGGCGCGACGGCTATGCCGAAGATCGTGGAGCTTTCGCAGAGAGCCGGCGTCGCTCCTCCTGCGGAAATCACGTCTGATTTCCTCGTAGCCGAACGTGCCCGCGAGCTCATGTGGGAAGGCCATCGCAGGACCGATCTCATCAGGTTCGGACTATACGACTCGGCGGAATACCTGTGGCCGTATAAAGGCGGGGATTCATTTGCCGGCCAGGCATTCCCTTCCTACAAGCTCATATTCCCGATCCCTCCTACGGAACTGGCCGCCAACGACCTCCTCGTACAGAATCCCGGCTACTAAAAAATGATACATATATACGGCTGATTATCAGCCGTATACCGTAAAACGCCTGTGGCATTTGTCACAGGCGTTTTGTCGTAAAGTCTTGTAGGATACCGTGTTGGCTGATGTTGTGTTTCATCCGGAAATTCCTGCAGTTCGTCATGCATATGCTACATTTTGGCTCTTATATTTAAAAATATAAGAGAAATTTCGTATATTCGTCAGATTTGTAAGCAAGCAAGTAAAAAACGTTATAAAGTTATGAAGATATTTAAATCAATTCTGATGGGTACATTAGCCGCTGCCGCTCTGGTGTCATGCACGCGCGGAGGGGATCTTCCGGTGCCTGAGGCACAGCTTGAGGAGTGTGTATATCTTGGAGACAAGACAGAGTTTTCAGTCTGGGCTCCTGATGCGGAAGCCGCACAGCTGAGACTTTATCATTCCGCTTCCGACGAGTCTGCATTCAAGATCGTCAACATGAAGAAGTCAAAGGACGGCCTCTGGAAGGCTGTGGTAAAGGAAGATGTGAAGGGTGCGTTCTATACGTTCCAAGTGCAGAAGGACGGCAAGTGGCTCGAAGAGACTGCCGGTATCGCTGCCAAGGCTGTAGGTGTGAACGGAATGCGCGGGGCAGTGATCGACTGGGATGAGACAGATCCGGAAGGATGGGCGGATGACAAGAGCCCGAAGGTGAAGCCGTCGGACATCATCGTCTATGAGCTTCAGCACAGGGACTTCTCTGTTCATCAGACATCTGGAGTCAGCAACAAGGGAAAGTATCTTGCCCTCACAGAACAGGGAACAAAGAATCCTGACGGTCTTGCAACCGGCATCGACCACCTCAAGGAACTCGGCGTGACATATGTCCAGCTGCTTCCTTCGACAGACTTCGCGACGATCGACGAGACCCGTCTCGAGGACAACCAGTACAACTGGGGATACGAGCCTCTCAACTACAATGCGGTAGAGGGTTCGTTCTCAACCGATCCATACAATCCTGTGACCCGTATCAGGGAATTCAAGCAGATGGTCCAGGCACTCCATAATGCCGGCATCAGGGTGATCCTGGACGTGGTCTACAACCATACCACAAATACAGCGAACACAGGTTTCGAGCGTACCATGCCGGGCTATTTCTACCGCATGCGCGAGGACGGAACCTTCTTTGACGGCTCGGGATGCGGCAATGAGACCGCTTCGGAGCAGGCCATGTTCCGCAAGTACATGATCGAGTCCCTCGAGTGGTGGATGAAGGAATACCACATTGACGGTTTCCGTTTCGACCTTATGGCCATCCATGATATCGACACGATGAACGAGATCAGCGAGCGCCTCCATGCCATCGATCCTGACGTCGTGATCTACGGCGAAGGATGGGCTGCCCAGGCTCCTGCATATCCTGCAGAGAAGATCGCCCTCAAAGCGAACACATACATGCTTGACAAGGTCGGTGCATTCAGCGACAACATCCGTGACGCGGTACGCGGCCCTCTCGGATGCGAGAATGCGGGATTCATGGACGGTGTTGCAGGCAACAAGGAGAATGTGGAGTTCGGTATTGCCGGCGGCGTAGAGCATCCGCAGGTAAGCGTGGAGCGATGGACAAACAATCCTCTCCAGCATGTGAGCTATGTGAGCTGCCACGACGACCACTGCCTTCGCGACCGCCTCGAGGAAGCTACAAAGGCTTCCGAGCAGGAGCGCCTCAGGATGGTGAAGCTTGCTCAGACAGCGGTCTATACATCACAGGGAATTCCTTTCATCTTCAACGGTGAGGAACTTTATCGCCACAAGCAGGGCGTGAAGAACAGCTACAACCAGCCTGACTCGATCAACGCCATCGACTGGACATACAAGACGAAATACAACGACCTCGTGAAGTATTATTCCGAGCTCGCCGCCATCCGCCATGCCCACCCTGGCTTCTGTCTCGGCGACGCTGACCTCGTACGTGAGAAGCTCCAGTTCATCGAGGTTGACGATCCATGCGTAGTCGCATTCCGCATCAGCGGTCTCGAGGGAATCGACTCTGCAAAGTCGCTGACAGTTCTCCTTAACGGTTCGAAGAAGAATGTCAAGGTCGAGATTCCGCAGGGTAATTATACAGTCCTTGCAAAGGATGGTCAGGCAGACGCTGACGGTCTGGGAGCATTCTCGGGCAACATGATGTCAGCTCCTGCAACATCTGCAACGATTCTTGCTGAAATGTAGATTGCCGCATTGGCCGAGGCTCGCCTCGCTACGCAGAAGCATGGGGAAATGCTTCGCTCCGCGAGCCTCGGCCAATGCCTGAAATGACAAATAATCAAAACAACAGATATGAAGAAAATACTTTTTGCAATCTGCGCTGCCCTCGTTGCGATGTCCTGTGCACAGACCCAGGTTCCCGAGCAGCAGCCTCTTGAAAATTCTGTGGTGTACGAGATGAATGTACGCCAGTACACTCCTGAAGGCACATTCGCTGCCGCACAGCAGGAGCTTCCACGCCTTGCCGAGCTCGGCGTGGACATCGTATGGCTCATGCCTGTCTATCCTATCGGCGTCGAAGGCCGCAAGGGTACCCTTGGTTCATACTATGCGGTGAAGAACTACTGCGACATCAACCCTGAATTCGGAACCCTCGAGGACTTTGACAACTTCCTTGCAGAAGCCCACAGGCTTGGTCTTCGCGTGGTGCTCGACTGGGTGGCCAACCACACGTCTCCAGATGCTGTATGGGTGACAGGACAGGCCCCTGACTGGTATGAGCGTGATGCCGAAGGAAACACGACATTTACTGCAGACTGGTCCGACACAGCCAACCTCAACTATGAGAACAAGGACGTATGGAAGGGAATGGCTGATGCTATGCGTTTCTGGATGGAGCGCGGCATCGACGGCTTCCGCTGCGACATGGCGTGCGAAGTTCCCCTCGAGTTCTGGCAGGAGACCATCGCCGGCCTCCGTGCTGACTATCCGGGAATGTACATGCTTGCAGAAGGCGAAGAGCCTCTGCTCCACACTCTTTCCGACTTCAATGCATCATATTCATGGGAACTCCACCATATGATGAATGCGATAGCCCGCGGCGAGCAGAATATCCCTGAGCTTCTCGCATACCTGGAGAAGGATCAGGCAAGACATCCGGAGGATGCATTCCGCCTCATGTTCACATCAAACCATGACGAGAACTCATGGGCAGGCACCGAGTTCGAGAGGATGGGCGATGCAGCAAAGGTGATGGCTGTCCTCACATTCACTCTTCCTAACGGTCAGCCTCTGATCTACACCGGCCAGGAGATGGGCTGGAACAAGAGGTTCGAGTTCTTCGAGAAGGATCCGGTACCGGCTTGGGAGAAGAACGAGTACTTCGACTTCTACAAGGAGCTCATCGCTATCCGTCATGCAAATCCTGCACTTGCTGCAGGCGAGATGGGAGGAGAATTCGAGGTCGTTTCAGCTGAAGACAGCGTCCTCGTTTTCACACGCACACTTCCTGAAAACAAGGTGACTGTAAAGGTTGAGCTCAAGGCTCCATGGTCTTACGAAATCACAGCAGAGTAATATGAAGAAAATACTTATAGCAATCGCTGCAGCGGCCCTCGCAGCATGCTCGGGCCCTGCATTCGATCCGGCATCCGTAGCTGACGCTTCAGCGGAGCAGGTGACGCGCGTGGAACCGCTCTCATGGTGGACAGGCATGAAGATGCCTCTCCAGCTCCTCGTACAGGGAGAAGGCATTTCCGGCTTTGATGTGGCCATCGAAGGCGGCAAGGGCGTTTCTGTAGAGAAGGTAAATAAGGCGGACAGCCCGAACTATCTTTTTGTGGACGTGAAGATCGCGCCAAACGCAAAGCCCGGCACATATTACATCGTGTTCTCGAAGGACGGCCAGTCTTTCAAGTATCCGTATGAGATAGCGGCACGTGAGGCAGGCTCCGCAGAACGAAGAAGCTTCACCACTGCGGACATGATCTACCTCATCATGCCTGACCGTTTCGCAAACGGCGACCCTTCGAACGACTCTGTGGATTCAATGAAGGAAAAGGTGAACCGCGACCTGCGTTTCGGCCGTCACGGCGGCGACATCCAAGGCATCATCGACCATCTCGACTACATCAGCGAGCTCGGCGCGACTGCGATCTGGTGCACCCCTCTTCTCGAGGACAACCTTCCAGCAGTGACATACCACGGATACGCATGTACTGACTACTACCATGTGGATCCGCGTTTCGGCGACAATGACCTTTTCAAGACATATGTAGAGAAGGCGCACGAGAAGGACCTCAAAATCATCATGGACATCGTCCCTAACCATGCCGGTTCTGGCCACTGGTGGATGGAAGACACTCCTTTCAAGGACTGGTATCATGTGTTCGACACATATACAGGATCGAACATCGTGTTCTCTACCAACATGGATCCTAACGCTTCGAAGCAGGACCTCTACATCCAGGAAAGCGGCTGGTTCGACACCACCATGGTGGATATGAACCTCGACAACCCGTACATGCTGAAGTATTTCCAGCAGTGGGCTATCTGGTGGATCGAGTGGGCTGACCTCGACGGATTCCGTGTGGATACATATCCGTATAACGAGAAGGATCCGATGTCGGAGTGGTGTGCTGCCGTCATGAACGAGTACCCGAACTTCAATATCGTAGGCGAGTGCTGGACAGCATCCATCCCTCAGCTTGCGTACTGGCAGGGCGGAAATGCGAACAAGGACGGATTTGATTCGCATCTTCCTTCGATCATGGACTTCCCGCTCCATGACGCCATGCGTGCAGGCCTCGTGGAGGACAATCCTGGCTGGGGCCAGGGTATCCTCAGGATCTATGACATCCTGTCACATGACTTCGTATATCATGATCTTTCGAAGATGCTCATATTCCCCGGAAACCATGATACCGAGCGTATCGCAGACGCTCTGGGCAAGAATCCGAACCGCGTGAAGATCGCCATGACCCTCATGGCCACAATGCGAGGCATACCTCAGATCTTTGCCGGCGACGAGATCATGATGGTGTCGGACAACCTCCAGTATCCTAGCGACCACGGAGGACTCCGCGTGGACTTCCCGGGCGGATGGCCCGGCGACGAGACCGACCTGTTCACAGCGGAAGGACGTGCCGCACAGACCCATAATACCGACGGACTCAAGGTGCCTCAGGGCCAGGCTGCCGACCTTTTCGACTATGTGAGCCATCTCTTCCAGTGGAGAAAGACAAAGGATGTCATCCACAATGGAAAGACCCTCCATTTCATGACCCGTGACAACACCTACGGCTTCTTCCGCTATGACGATGATGACGTTGTCTTCGTCTATGTGAACAATTCGAACGAGCCGAAGAATGTTCCTTGGACATATTACAAGGAGATTTCAGAAGGCCTTGCAGGCGGCGTGAATGTGGTTACAGGCGAGCCTTGCGATGTTTCGGATGCGACTGTCGTCGGTCCTCAGTCAGTACTTGTTGTAGAATATAATCGTTAAGATATGAAGAAGATATTATCAGCAATTTCAGCGATCGTCCTCCTTGCCGGCTGCGGAGCAAAGCCGGCTGGTGAAGTTACGGACGTCCAGACCCTCAAGTCCCCTGACGGAGTTCTTGAGATGACATTCCAGCTCACAGCAGAGGGAACACCTCAGTATGCCCTCAATTATGAAGACCAGAAGGTCATCCTTCCTTCAAACCTCGGATTCGAGCTTCGTGGCGTACTCAAGGCACAGAAGCTCATCTTCAACGAAGACGGCACCATCTCGAAGGAAGACCGCGAGCCTTGCAACTCATTCTATGACGGCTTCAAGGTTGAAAGCGTGGAGACCGCGACCTTCGACGAGACATGGGAGCCTGTATGGGGAGAGGAAGCTCAGATCCGCAACAATTACAACGAGCTTCTCGTGAACCTCATCCAGCCTTCTACCGAGAGGAAGATGGCTATCCGTTTCCGTCTTTACAACGACGGACTCGGCTTCCGCTACGAGTTCCCTTACCAGCAGAAGCTCAGCTATTTCGTGATCAAGGAAGAGCTTACCCAGTTCGCTCTTGCAGGCGACCACACCGCTTGGTGGGTTCCGGGAGATTATGATACCCAGGAGTACAACTATGTAGAGTCACGCCTGAGCGAGATCAGCGCAAAGATGGAAGCAGCCATCAATCCTAACGACTCGCAGACTCCGTTCTCTATGAACGGTGTCCAGACATCACTCCAGATGCGTACGGACAAGGGTCTCTATATCAATATCCACGAGGCTGCCCTTCTCGACTATCCTTGCATGCACTTGGATCTTGATCCTGAGACATTCACTTTCGTTTCTCACCTTACTCCTGACGCACAGGGATGGAAGGGCCGCATGCAGACTCCTTGCAACACACCTTGGAGAACCGTTCAGGTCGCTCCGAGCGCAACTGCACAGCTTGCTTCACGCCTTATCCTCAACCTCAACGATCCTTGCGCCCTCGAGTCTACAGACTGGATCAAGCCGGTGAAGTATATCGGTATCTGGTGGGAGATGATTTCAGGCAAGGGCTCATGGTCATACACCAACGACTTCGCTTCCGTACAGCTCGGAGTAACCGACTATGCAAGCGCAACTCCTAACGGCACCCACTCTGCAAACAACGAGAAGGTTCGCCGCTATGTTGACTTCGCTGCAGAGCACGGCTTCGACCAGGTGCTTGTTGAAGGATGGAACGAAGGATGGGAAGACTGGGCTAACTGCAACAAGGACTATGTCTTCGATTTCGTGACTCCATATCCTGACTTCGACATCGAGGCTCTCAACAAGTATGCTCACAAGAAGGGCGTGAAGCTCATGATGCACCATGAGACATCATCGTCGGTACGCAACTACGAGCGCCACCTCGACCAGGCTCTCGACCTTATGGACAAGTACGGCTACAACGCTATCAAGAGCGGTTATGTAGGCGATATCCTTCCTATCGGCGAGCACCACTACAGCCAGTCTCTCATCAACCACTACATGTATGTCGTGAAGAAGGCTGCTGACCATAAGATCATGCTCAACGGCCACGAGATGGTACGTCCTACCGGTCTCTGCCGTACATATCCTAACCTCATCGGCAGCGAGTCAGCACGCGGTACAGAGTATCAGGCGTTCGGCGGCACAATGCCTCACCATGTGACCATACTTCCGTTCACACGTCTCAACGGAGGTCCTATGGACTATACTCCGGGCATCTTCTTCCAGGATCTTGCTTCAGTTACAGACGGCAAGAACAACTCATGGGTTAATGCTACCCTGGCAAACCAGCTGGCCCTCTATGTGACCCTCTACTCTCCTCTCCAGATGGCGGCAGACCTTCCTGAGCACTATGCACAGTTCATGGATGCCTTCCAGTTCATCAAGGATGTGGACATCGACTGGATCCAGTCAAAGTATCTCCTTGCAGAGCCGGGCGGGTATGTTGTGATAGCACGTCAGGGCAAGAAGAACGGACAGTGGTTCTGCGGCGGCGTCACCGACGACAACAAGCGTTCGGTTGACGTTCCTCTCCAGTTCCTCGAACCTGGCAAGACATATGAGGCTACAATCTACCGTGATGCTGATGACGCACATTACAAGGAGAATCCTCAGGCCTACGTTATCGAGAAGAAGAACGTGACATTCCACGATTATCTTCCTGTCACAATGGCTCCGGGCGGCGGATTCGCAATCAGCTTCGAAGAAGTTAAGTAATCCTCTGACAGATAAACAGAAATCCCTCCGGATGCGGACGAGCGAAGCATTTACCTATGCTTCTGCGAAGCGAGCCGCATCCGGAGGGATTTCTGTTTCTATATAAGGGGTTACCTATCGTTTAGGAATGTCGACCGATTTTTCGCTCTGGCCCTTGAGGTGCTCGGAGAAGTAGTCGACCATGCGCCAGTAGAAATACTCGTTCATGTCGCCGAAGCTGTGCCTCTGCTGCGGCAGCATGAGCATGTCGAATCTTTTGCCGGCCCTGATCAGGGCATTCACTACGCGGGTCGTGTTGCCCGGATGGACATTGTCGTCGATGTCTCCATGGACAAGAAGAAGATGGCCCTTGAGGTTCTTCGCGATCTCCGGATTGGTGCCGATCTTATATACGAAGGTAGTGTCTCCCTTCTCGCTGACGGTCTCCTTTACGCCATGGTGGGTCTCGCTCCACCAGCGGTTGTAGATCGTGTTGTCATGGTTTCCTGCGCATGAAACGGCTACCTTGAAGAAGTCAGGATACTGGCAGATGGCAGCTGTACTCATGAATCCTCCGCCCGAATGGCCGTGGATTCCGACCCTGTCGATGTCGATGAACGGATGGCGGTTCGCAAGCTGCTCGATCGCATACTTATGGTCGGCCAGAGGATAGTCCCTCATGTTGCCGTAACCGTAGTTGTGGTACCATTTCGACCTGCTCGGATGGCCTCCGCGCTGACCTACAGATATGACAATGAATCCTGCCTGAGCCAGACGGTCTGTACGCACGCTCATGCGTGTGAACGGATAATATACTGCCTCTACCTGAGGACCAGGATATACATAGTCCACTATAGGATAGACCTTTGTCGAGTCGAAGTCAAAAGGCTTGTACATGACTCCGTAAAGGTCTGTTACGCCGTCAGCAGCCTTGACCTTGAAGAGTTCAGGGAATTTGTATCCGTTCGCGAACAGCTGTGAGAAATCGCTCTCCTGGATGTCCATGACCTTCTTTCCGGTGTTGTCCAGAAGCACGCACATAGGGACGGTGTTGATCCTCGAATAATTGTCGACCACGAACTTCGCGTCGTCATCGACCTCGACCTGATGGAAGAAGTCTCCCTTGGTGATCTGGGTAAGTCCGCTTCCGTCGAGGTTAGCCTTATAAAGATGCTCGTAATACGGATTCTCGTCCGCATTCCTTCCGTTGGCTGTGAAATATACCGTGCGTGCCTTCTCGTCCACCTTCAGGATCTCCTCCACATGCCAAGGTCCCTTGGTTATGCGGTTCTTGAGATTACCCTTGTCGTCGTAGAGGTACAGATGGGCCCAGCCGTCGCGCTCGCTCCAGTGGATAAGTTCCTTCCCGCCAGCGAGTGTTTTCAGAGGACGTGTCTCCTGATATGTGTTCATCCTTTCCTCGATCACAGGCACGATGCTGTCCTGGCCGACGGTGTATGAGCATATGTCGATGCGGTAAAGGTCACGGCTGCTGCGGGTCAGGAAGAACCTTCCGTCGTCTCCCTGCCATATTGTCGGCCTTTCCTCCATATCCCTCTGCTTCTGCTCGAGCGGACGTCTTTCCAGTCCGAGGGACTGGTCCTTGTATGCCGATGTCCTGATCTCCTTGCGGCTGTTGTCCTTCATGTCGAAGATGTACAGATGGTCTACAGGCGCTTCCTTCTCTCCAGGCATCTGGTACTTGTAGGTTTCGAGGGTAGGACGAGGGTTCGACATCACGTTCAGAACCCATAGGTCCTTGACTGCGCGCTCGTCGGTAAGGACGGTGACGAAATATCTTGAGTCCGGCGACCACATTCCGTATACCGCGCGTCTCTTTCCGTTGCATAGGGTGTCGGTGTTCACTGTCTTGTAAGGCATTCCGTAACCGAAATCCTTTACTCCGTCGTCGGTGATCTGAGTCTCCACTATCGTGGAATCCTTCTCGTCCTTGCGCGCCTTCTGGTAGTCTTCGTAGCTCATCCTGTAGAGGTTGAGGTCCTTTGCATAGACGACTGTCTTCCTGTCAGGGGAGATGGAACCCCAGCTGAGGCGCTTAGGATCCTTTTCCTTGTCCTTCAGATGGGTCAGTGTTTGAGTAGGGTAATCATATGAGAAGTAGAAGACTTCCTTTTCCTTCTTTCCCTTCTCGTTCTTTACCTCTTTGGTGGAAGTCACTTCGAAAGTGAACGTCTTGCCGTCTTCCTTGGCCTTGAGGTTGCGGATAGGGAGGTGCCGTGCCTCAAACGGGTCCTTCACTGTTTCGGTAAGCTGTGCGGCAAGCTCGTCCCTGTCAAACAGAGGCGTCTTTGTCCTTTTCGCCGGGTCCACCACATACCACTGGGTTCCGTCGCTGGTCTTGTACTCGTACCAGAAGCAGTTTCCTTGCTGGAACCAGTGCGGGTCTACGGTCGTAGAGAAAAGCATTGTGTTCAATTTGGACTGGGTGAACTTCTCTGCCTGTAGGTATTCCGGCAGCCTGTCCTGTGCGTAAGCCGCTGCTGCACTGAAAGATGCAGCGGCAAGAATCATGATCAGAAATCTTTTCATCGGTCTGTCCGTTAAATGTTATCGGTGATAAATTTACGAATAATTTCATATATTTGTATTCTTATGGACAAGAAGAAGGATTATATAGAGATAAGGGGAGCGAAAGCCCATAACCTCAAGGGTGCGTCGCTGTCGGTTCCGCGCGACAGCTTTGTCGTCGTGACCGGACTCAGCGGCAGCGGAAAGTCCTCCCTTGCATTCGACACCATATACGCCGAAGGCCAGCGCAGGTATATGGACACATTGTCCACATATGCCAAGCATTTCATGGGCATACTGGAAAAGCCGGAGGTCGAGTCCATCACGGGCCTCAGCCCGATAATAGCAATAGAGCAGAAGACCACGGGAAACAATCCGCGCTCGACCGTCGGAACCATAACTGAAATATACGACTTCCTGCGTCTTCTTTATGCGAGGGCGTCGACCGCCTATTCTCCGCAGACCGGCAGGCCTATGGTCCGCTACAGCGACGAGCAGATAGTCTCGCTCATAATGGAGAATTATTCAGGCCGCAAATGCTATCTCCTGTCTCCTGTCGTAAAGGGTCGAAAGGGCCATTACAAGGAGCTTATCGAGCTGATGCGCAAGAGGGGATATACCCAGGCACGCATCGATGGCGAACTTGTGGAACTGAATGAAATCACTGCCCTGGACCGTTACAAGGCCCATTTCATCGAGATGGTAGTGGACCGTCTGAAGCCTTCGCAGAAGGATGAGAAACGCATCAAGGATTCTGTGATGTCGGCCTTGAACTACGGAAAGGGCTCGCTTGCAATCCTTGATCAGGAGACCGGCGAGGTCCACCATTATTCGAAACATCTGGTATGTCCCGATACGGGAATATCTCTGGCGGAACCGGCTCCTCATTCCTTCTCTTTCAATTCTCCGCAGGGATACTGCCCTCATTGCAAGGGTCTGGGAATCATAGTCGATGTCAATATGGATACGATCATCCCGGACCGTTCGGTCTCGATCGCCGATGGCGGCATAGTGCCGCTCGGCAAGATCCGCGAGACCAAGAAGTTCGATGTCATCAGGTCCATTGCACGAAAATACAATTTCTCGCTTTACGACCCGATTGAGGTGCTTCCGGACGAGGTTGTGTCGCTGATAGTCTTCGGCTCCGACGAGCTTTTCAGAGTGGGGGAGGGAGCGTCTTCCGAGATGGTGAGCTTCGGAGGCATAGTGGATGACATCCATGACAAGATAACATGTCCTGTGTGCGGAGGTACCCGTCTGAACAAGGAAACGGAATATTTCAAGATAGACGGAAAGACGATTTCCGAAGTGGCTGCGATGGAGATTTCGCAGCTGCGTGACTGGCTTTTCTCTCTGGACGGCATTCTGGGCAAGAGGGAAAGCACCATCGCACGCGATATTCTCAAGGAACTTAAGGACAGGGTGCAGTTCCTGCTTGATGTGGGTCTGGACTATCTGTCTCTGGACCGTGCCACGGCCTCTCTCTCAGGAGGTGAGAGCCAGAGAATCAGACTTGCGACCCAGATCGGCTCGAAACTGGTCAATGTGCTTTACATACTGGATGAGCCTTCGATCGGCCTTCACCAGAGGGATAACCGCAAGCTCATAGCTTCCTTGAAGAAGCTTCGCGACGAGGGCAATTCCGTGATGGTCGTCGAGCATGATGCCGAGACCATGATGGCGGCGGACTGGCTTGTGGATGTGGGCCCGGGGGCCGGTGATGCCGGCGGGCGCATCTGTTTCAGCGGCCCGCTGTCCTTAGTAGGCATTTCCGGGAGTCCGGAATCCGCTTCGCAGAGTATTGGGGGAAATGCTCCGCAGGATCATGCTGCCGGTGGAACTGCGGCATGTCATTCTGACTATCCTTCTTGTCATTCTGAACGAAGTGAAGAATCTTTGCCGGTCATCATGGGACCGTCGACGACGCTGGAGTATCTGCGTGGCGAGAAGACGATCGAGGTGCCGGCCGAGCGCCGTATCGGCAACGGACTGACCCTCGGAATCAGGGGAGCGAGAGGAAACAACCTGAAGGATGTAGATGTGGACTTCCCGCTGGGAATGCTGATCGGAATCAGCGGAGTCAGCGGCAGCGGCAAGTCTTCTCTGATAAACGAGACCCTGATGCCTGTCCTGAAGAACAAGTTCTACAACGCGAAACTGCAGCCTCTGCCGTATGGAAGCATTGTCGGGGTAGGCAACATCGACAAGCTCATCGAAATAGACCAAAGTCCGATCGGACGCACTCCGAGGAGTAATCCTGCTACATTTACCGGAGTCTTCAACGACATCCGAAACCTTTTTGAAGCGACTCCTGACGCCAAGGTGCGCGGCTTCAAGGCCGGCAGGTTCTCTTTCAATGTGCCAGGAGGCCGTTGCGAGGAATGTAAAGGCGCCGGAATCAAGGTCATCGAGATGAATTTCCTTCCGTCCGTGAATGTCGTCTGCAACGAATGTCGCGGAAGAAGATACAAGAACGACACCCTTGCAGTAAAGTACAAGGGCAAGAACATAAACGACGTGCTCGAGATGCCGATAAGCGAAGCGTACGAATTCTTTGCGAATGTCCCTTCCATCGCCCAGAAACTCAAGGCTCTGGTTGATGTCGGTCTCGGCTATGTCCGTCTCGGACAGTCCGCCGTGACCCTTTCCGGCGGCGAGAGCCAGCGAATGAAGCTTGCTTCAGAGCTGGCAAAGCGGAGCACGGGAAACACCCTGTACATTCTGGACGAGCCGACCACCGGACTGCATTTCGATGACATAAAGGTTCTTCTCGAAGTGCTCCAGCAGCTTGTCGACCAGGGCAATACCGTTATCGTCATCGAACACAACCTCGATGTCCTGAAGTCCGTAGATTACATCTTCGACATGGGACCTGAAGGCGGAAAGAAGGGAGGAATGATAATTGCGGAAGGTACTCCCGAACAGCTGGCCGACAACCCTGATTCGGTGACCGGCCCTTTCCTGAAAGAAATACTATTGTAAAACATAAATGTCTGATTGTTAACTATTTATGAAAACCGCGTGCTCCCCTTTGGCGGCACGTATATTCGGTAAGTTGTTGATATATTGGAGGATACGAAATATGGAAGAAATCAGAATCTGGTGCGAAAACAGCGGCTCGTATGAGAAGGTCGCGATGGGCACGACATTGAATGAGGTGGCGGAACGTATATGCCCGACTGTCGATGGCGGGAACGGATGCGCACTGCCGGTGCTGGCAGCTCTAGTGGACAACAAGCTCAAGTCTCTGGACTATAAGATCATCAATCCTCATAATGTCCGTTTTGTGGGATATGACCATCCTGACGGCCGCCGTACGTACATCAGGTCGCTGTGCTTCGTGCTCCAGAATGTGGTGCGCGAGATGTATCCTTCCAAAGTGCTGGCCATCGATTATTCCCTTCCGAGCGGGCTTTATTGCGAGATCCGTGAGGTCGAGCCGATGGAGGACGGTCGTCCGAAGGTCTATTATGTCACTGACGATGAACTGGAGAAGATCGAGGCCAGGATGCATGAGATAGTGGCTGCAGACCTTCCGTTCAGGAAGGTGATGATGAGCCTGAGTGAATGCGAGAAGCTGTATTCTGCCAACAACCAGATCCAGAAGGTGAATCTGCATAAAAGCATCGGCAGGTTTAACTATAATGTGTATTTTCTTGACGGAAAGGCAGATACATTCTATGGACCGCTGACTCCTTCCACCGGGGTACTGACAACCTTCAACATCATGGGCTTCAACGACGGATTCTGTCTGCAGTATCCTATGGACGGAGATCCGGGCAAGGTGCTGCCGATGAAACGGCAGTCGAAGCTTGCCACTGCCCTTAAGGAGCATTCGGACTGGTGCTCTGTCATGGGCGTGCGCGGAGTCGGCATGCTGAACAGCAAGGTACGTGACGGAAGCATCGTGGATCTGATCAATCTTTCGGAAGCTCTTCATGAGAGGAAATATGCCGACATAGCGGACCAGATATATGAAAGGCGCGGCAGCGTGAAGATAGTCTTCATCGCCGGACCTTCGAGCAGCGGAAAGACGTCGACCTCTAAAAGGCTTGCCATCCAGTGCCGTATTCTCGGCCTGAATCCTAAGGTGATCGAGCTGGACAATTACTTTGTAGACCGTGAAAGGACGCCCCGTGACGAGAAAGGCGAATATGATTTCGAGGCTCTGAACGCGATGGACCTTGACCTTCTGGGACGTCAGCTGAACGAACTGCTGGAAGGAAAGGAAGTGGAGATACCGCGTTTCGATTTCAGGGAGGGTCGTCAGCTTTTTGAGGGCAACATGATGCAGCTGCATGAAAAGGATATCCTCATCATGGAAGGAATCCATGCCTTGAATCCGGCTATGATACCGGGAGTGGATCCGTCCAAGGTGTTCCGTGTATATGCTTCGGCCCTTACGTCGCTATCTATAGACGAGAACAACAACATCTCTACGTCCGACAACAGGATGCTCCGCCGCATGGTCCGTGACAACCGCACCAGAGGTGTCGTCCCTGAAGATACCATCATGAGATGGCAGAGTGTGCGCAGGGGAGAGAACAGGAACATATTCCCGTTCCAGGAGAATGCGGATGCCGTCTTCAATTCGGCACATATCTTCGAGCTGCCGGTGCTGAAATACTATGCAGAGCCGCTTCTTCGCCGCATCTCGCCGTCTTCGCCGGCATATACCGAAGCTGCCAGGATGTTGAAGTTCCTGGATTATATCGTGGCCCTTTCTCCGTCTGAGATAGCCGCCATCCCTCCGACCTCCATCCTCCGCGAGTTCATCGACGGCCAGACCCTCTGATTCCATCCTTCGGAAGGATGCTCGAAAGTGTGATTTGCGGGCGCTGGGCTGGGGTGCTGACGGAAATCAGTCTTCGTACGGTTCGTTGAAGGGGAGGAGGAAAGGATTGGTCATGCGTTCGGTGGCGATGTCGCTAGAAGGGCCGTGGCCGGGGAGGACGCGTGTTTCGCCGTCGAGCATGAGGAGTTTCTCGAATATGCTTTTCATCAGCGTTTCATAGTCGCCGCCCGGATGGTCCGTACGTCCGATTGCGCCTGCGAAGAGGGTGTCTCCTGAAAGGAGAATCTTCTCGTTCCTTTCAAGAAAGCAGAGGCCTCCTTTGGAATGGCCGGGAGTCTGTATTACCTCGAAACGGAGGCTTCCGACATCTATTGTGTCTCCGTCCCGGACAAATATAGCCCTGCCGGTATGGTTGCAGTCTGACGATGATCCGATGATCGGGAACTCATCCGGCATCGGAAATCCGAACTGTCCGCAGAGCTTCGCATTCGTTACCTGAAGCGAATACATTTCACTCATGTCAGCATATGCAGGGATTTCATATTTCCTGACGAGGGATGCCATTCCGTAGACATGGTCGAAGTGGCAGTGGGTCAGAAGTATGCAGACAGGTTCGAGACCTTTGTCCGCGATGAATCCGGTCAGTCTCGACAATTCGGCTTCAGAAGAGCATCCGGGGTCCGCTATGGCACATTTTCCGCTTTCGTCCCAAAGAATGAATGAGTTGGTCTGGAAGCTGTTGAATGTGAAATGTTCTATATGTATCATCAAAAAATCAGTTAAAACATACAAATTTACATTAAAAATTAGTATGTTTGCTAATTATTTGAATTAAAATACAATAATTATGCATATAGCGATAGCAGGCAATATCGGCAGCGGAAAGACTACGCTCACAAAGATGCTGGCCGCACATTATGGCTGGACTCCTAAATTCGAGTCCGTGGATTATAATCCGTATCTGGCTGATTTCTACGAGGACATGGAAAGATGGTCCTTCAATCTTCAGGTATATTTCCTCAACAAGAGGTTCAAGGATGTAGTGGACATCTCGAAGCTTGACGAGGTCATCATCCAGGACCGTACGATCTATGAGGATGCGCGCATCTTCGCTCCGAACCTCCACGGCATGGGCCTTATGAGTACAAGGGATTTCGAGAATTATTCCGACCTCTTCGACCTCATGATGTCCCTGGTGAATCCGCCTGACCTCCTCATCTATCTCAGAAGTTCCATTCCTAACCTCATCGGCCAGATCCAGAAGAGGGGACGTGAGTATGAGAAGAGCATCCGCATCGACTATATCACCGGACTCAATGAACGTTACGAGAACTGGATCAAGGACTACAAGCACAAGCTCCTCATCCTTGATGTGGACCGCATAAAGTTCGAAAACCGTCCTGAAGACTTTCAGGAGGTCGTCGACAAGATCGATGCAGAGCTTTTCGGTCTGTTCCCGAATGAATAACCTTAAACCTTAATGATCATGAAAGAAAGATTGACAATCATTGACTTTGTAGAGAAGTATGTTGCCAAGTATTCAAAGAATCCTTACCTCTGGGAAAAGAATCTGGATACAAATGTATGGGAGTCTACATCCTACGAGGAAACTCTTAAGAAGGCAAAGCGCATCGCTGCAGGACTTATGGCACTCGGAGTGCAGAAGGGAGAGAAGGTCTCTTACCTCAGCGAAGGCCGTGACATGTGGGTCATCGGCGAGCTTGGCGTTCTTTATGCAGGTGCAGTGAATGTGCCTCTCTCAATCAAGCTTGGCGAGAAGAACGATCTCGTATTCCGAGTAAAGCATTCTGATTCAAAGTATGTCATCACTTCGAAGTTCCAGCTTCCGAAGGTGAGGGCGATCCTTCCTGAATGTCCTATGGTGGAGAAGGTCATCATCTTCGACGAGGTGGCTGACAAGCAGGAGAATGAAATCTACATCAGCGAGGTCATGGAGATGGGTGACAAGTTCCTTGCTGAGCATGAGGATATGTTCATACAGAGATACAAGTCCATCGAACCGGACGACTACGCGAACATCAGCTATACTTCAGGAACGACTGCCGATCCGAAGGGTATCCTCCTTACACATAGAAATTACACTGCAAATGTAGAGCAGGCCCATTCGGTGATCGGTATCGACGAAGGAGACAAGATGCTCATCATCATACCTCTCGACCATTGCTTCGCACATGTCGCAGGTATGTATACAATGATGTCATACGGTGCATCATTCGGTACCGTTCCTTCAGGAAAGAGCGGCAAGGAAGCCCTCAGGAACATTTCTCCAAGCATCCAGGAACTCAAGCCTAACGTGATGCTTTCGGTACCTACCCTTGCAAAGAACTTCAAGAAGAACATCGAGAGCACTATCGCGAGAAAGGGAAAGACAGTGGAGAGACTTTATAACTTCGCTCTCAAGAACGCAATCGCATATAATAAGGAAGGATACAACAAGGGAACCCAGTTCGTGGATATTTTCCGCAAGCCTCTGATGCTTCTTTTCGACAAGCTTATCTTCAAGGCTGTGCGTGAGGGACTCGGCGGTCAGATGAAGTTCTTCGTCGGTGGCGGTGCTCTTCTTGACATCGACCTTCAGAGATACTACTATGCGATCGGAATCCCTATGTACCAGGGATACGGCCTTTCGGAGGCTACTCCTATCATTTCTGCAAACTCTCCTGAAAAGCATATCTTCGGATCGTCAGGAAAGATCGTTTCTCCTATGGAGATCAAGATCCTTGATGCTGACGGAGTAGAGCAGCCATTCGGACAGAAGGGTGAGATCTGCATCAAGGGAGAGAACGTGATGGCCGGATACTGGAAGAACCCTAAGTCAACGGCTGACACGATCGTTGACGGCTGGCTCCACACCGGAGACATGGGCTACATGCGTGATGCCGAGATGCTTTATGTGGTAGGACGATTCAAGTCCCTCCTTATCGCCGCAGACGGTGAGAAGTATTCTCCGGAGGGAATCGAGGAGAACCTCGTGGAGAGCTCGAAGTATATCGACGGAGCTATCCTCCACAACAGCCAGGACCCTTACACAATCGCCCTGATCACTCCTAACAAGGATGCCCTCAAGGCATATGTGAAGGGACTCGGTCTCGATCCTGAGACAAAGGAGGCGAAGGTGAAGATGCTCGAGCTTCTCCAGGAAGAGGTGAACATGTACAGAAAGGGCGGCCGCCTTGCAGGTGCATTCCCTGAAAGATGGCTCCCTGCAGCTGTCTGCGTGCTCCCTGAGCCTTGGACAGAGCAGAACCACTTCCTCAACAGCTCGATGAAGGTCGTTCGCGGAAGGGTAGAGGAGGCATACAAGGCCCATATGGACTTCGCATATACTCCTGAAGGAAAGAACATCGTAAACGATATGAACCTCGCTTCACTTTAATGGAATTCTCAGAATTAGTTCATAAAAGACAAAGTGACAGAAAATATGCTCCCGAGCCAGTGGCAAGGGAGCATATTCTCAAATGTCTCGAGGCAGCCCGCCTCGCTCCTTCGGCATGCAACTCGCAGCCGTGGAAATTCATCGTAGTGGATGACAAGGCAAAGCTCGCCGAACTGTCCGAGGCGGCTATAGGATTGGGCATGAACAAGTTCACGGCACAGGTGCCTGTGATGGTTGCCGTAGTCCAGGAGAAGATGAACATGGAGGCCAAGGCCGGCGCCCTGCTCAAGGACAAGGATTACAGCCTGATGGACCTCGGCATGGCGGTCGAGCATTTCTGCCTTCAGGCGGCCGAGCTCGGCCTGGGTACATGCATCATGGGGTGGTTCGACGAGAAGCGCGTCAGGAAGGTCCTGGAAGTGCCTCGCGGCCGCAGAATCCAGCTCCTGATCACGCTCGGACATCCTGATTCGCCGACCCGCAGCAAGGTCCGCAAGCCTCTGGAGGATATTTCCTCCTGGAACAAATACTGATCTTTATCGGGCCGGGAATCACTTTTCCGGCTCGAAGTATTCTTTTCCGACTCCGCATGCCGGACATGTCCAGTCTTCCGGCAGTTCGCTGAACGGAGTTCCCGGAGGCACGCCGTTTTCAGGGTCGCCTTCTACCGGATCGTAGACCCATCCGCATGTGACGCAGACATATTTCCGCATGTCTTTCTCATCTTCGATGATTGCCTCGGCGATGGCTTCTGTCAATCCGTCCCGGGATGTTTCCGTCACCATGACGGTTTCAACGTCAGTGACGGCAGAAGGAAGGTCGGAATGCATCCTCTTCACAACCTTGTCCCAGTTGATGAGCTCCCAGCATCTGTCGATGTATTCGGCCCGTCGGTTACGGTAGTCTATGTAGTACGCATGTTCCCATACATCGATGGTCAGAAGCGGCTTGAAGCCGTTCCTCATCGGATTTCCAGCGTTTGATTCCTGGATTATGACGAGCTTTCCCTCTGCGTCCTGGGCAAGCCATGCCCATCCGGATCCGAACACTCCTGCGGCCGCCTTCTTGAACATTTCCTTGAAGTTCTCTACCGATCCGAAGTCACGGATGAGGTAATCCTTGAGTTCCAGAGGCATGGACACCTGGACAGGGGACAGTGAATTGAAATAGAACACGTGGTTCCACACCTGGGCCGCATTATTGAAGATCGGTCCTGATGTGGTCATGATGAGGGTCTCGATCTGCATTTCCTCGTAAGGAGTGCCTGCAATCAGATTGTTGAGGTTGTCGATGTAAGTCTGGAGATGTTTGCCGTAGTGGTACTCTATCGTCTCCTTGCTGATTCTGGGCTCCAGTGCGTCTGACGCATATGGGAGCGGAGGTAATGTATAGATCATTTCGTGTCTGTTTGAAAGTTCATCCGGACACAAAACAATTATCAGACCTTAATGCGCAAAAATGAATCCGAAATAGAGGCGCGGTCCCATCGGACGGTTGATGCCGTCCTTGCGTACCGCAAGAAGCCAGTCCGCCTTCAATGTCAGACGCAAAGCTTCTCCGACAGCGTATTCCATGCCGACGAACGGATCTGCTGCAAAGAACGGCTTCTTGTTGTATACGGCCACCGGCTCCGGCAGCCAGTCGTGCTTGTCACCTTCGAACATGTAGAAGGCAGTTTCCATTCCGCCTCCTAAAGAGATTCCGGCATATGGATAGAATTTTCCGCATTTCCAATACCAGTCAGCGAGGAGACCGGTCCAGAAGACTTTATTGAAGCTTCCGTCGCTTATGTCTTTCTTAAGCCCCATATTCGAGAAATATCCTTCGAATCCTGCCCTGAAATGGTCTGTCAGATGGAGCTTCGCCACGCCGCCGATGCCGAATGTGGCTCCTGCCGCATCGTAGTTGAACGGATTGTCGCATCCGCTGAGATATCCGGTATGGACCATCATTCCTCCGGAGAAACCTCTGATCGCTTTTTCTTTGCCGTTTCCGGCGAGGCATGCCGCGCATGCGGCGATAGCCAGAATGGTAGTAGTAATGATTCTCTTTAGCATAGCGGTCGCAAAGATAAGTAATTTGCCGTTCTATGCAAATCGTGTGCAGATGTCCGTTTAGTTGACTGATTTTGTCGATTTGTTGAATACTTGTTAAAAATTTATCGTAAAATTTGCCATATTGATAAAAATTCTTAACTTTGCAATCAGACATCAGAAATTTTTTTTCGTGTCTATTTGTTAAGTTCGTTTTATATACGGCAGGCGTCCTTGGGGAGGGGCGCCTGCTAATTTTTTATTTATTTAGTCTATTTGAGTTTTTTTTCGTAACTTGGACGCGCTTTTGGAAAAATTGATAAAACCATAAAATCTAAACAAAAATGAATAACAACAAAACTAACTGGATTGCAGTCTTTACGATGATGTTCCTTTTCGGAATGATCGCATTCGTGACTAACCTTGCCGCTCCTATCGGAGTCATCTGGAAGCAGGCCCCTGGTATCGAGGGTTCGAACTTCTGGGGAATGATGGGTAACATGATGAACTTCCTTGCATATGCCTTCATGGGTATCCCTGCCGGAAAGCTCATTACAAGATTGGGCTATAAGAAGACCACCCTCATCGGTGTGGGCGTAGGCCTTCTCGGAGTTTTCGTACAGTTCCTTTCAGGAAAGGTCGGAGTGGGCGCCACTCTCGCCGGACTTCCTGCAAACTTCTTCGTATATCTCCTCGGAGCATTCGTATGCGGTTTCTCTGTATGTATCCTCAACACTGTAGTAAACCCTATGCTTAACCTCCTCGGAGGCGGCGGAAACAAGGGCAACCAGCTCGTTCAGATAGGTGGTACATTCAACTCCCTCCTCGGAACCCTTACCCCTATGCTCGTAGGTGCGCTTATCGGATCGGTTACAAAGGACACAGTCATTACAGACGTGAACCTTGTCCTCTACATGGCGATGGGCGTGTTCGCTGTTACATTCGTGATCCTTACATTCGTGCCTTTCGTAGAGCCTGAGCAGGAGAAGAACGATATCTCTGTGAAGTCTCTCTTCGAGTACCGCCACCTCGTATGCGGCGTGATCGCAATCTTCCTTTATGTAGGAGTAGAGGTAGGTATCCCAGGTACAATGAACTTCTATCTTACCGATACCCTCGGAACTGCAAATGCAGCGACTACAGCAGGTTTCGTGGCAGGTACATACTGGCTCCTCATGCTTATAGGACGTTTCGTTTCAAGCCTCATCAGCGGAAAGGTTTCGAGCCGCACTCAGCTTGCAGTTACCAGCGGAACAGCAATCGCTCTCGTGGTTGTAGCCATGTTCACTACAAAAGTACAGGCATCTATGCCGGTATTTACAGGAAGCGGCTTCGGAATGGCACAGGTTCCTCTTACTGCACTTCTCCTTGTTCTCTGCGGTCTCTGCACATCAGTGATGTGGGGAGCGATCTTCAACCTCTCTGTTGAAGGTCTCGGCAAGAAGTCGGCAGCGGCTTCAGGCCTCTTCATGACAATGGTGATCGGTGGCGGTATCCTTCCACTCGTACAGAACGCGATTGCAGACGCAACAACTTACATGATCAGCTACTGGGTTCCTGTTGCAGCCCTTGCATACATCTGCTGGTTCGCCCTCGTGGGATCGAAGGTTAAGAAGACTAATAACTAAATAATCATAATAACACAATGGATTCAACATTTGTAGTCGGTATTGACGTCGGAGGACAGACCTCCAAGATAGGTGTGGTTGACGCAAGAGGAACAGTTCTTGCCCAGACTGTCATCAGAACAGACACATATGATAAGGTAGAACCTTTCGTCGCAGAACTTGCAGAGGCTGTAAACAAGCTCATAAAGGAGTCTGGCACAGAAGGAAAGGTAAGAGGTATCGGTGTAGGCGCTCCTAATGGAAACTATTATACAGGTACGATCGAAAATGCTCCGAACCTTAAGTGGGCTCATGAAAGAGTGGAGTTCTCAAAGCTTCTTTCAAAGGCTATGGGCGGCCTTCCTGTAGCTCTTACAAATGACGCCAATGCTGCCGCTGTAGGTGAAATGACTTACGGAGCCGCAAGAGGAATGAAGAACTTCATCATGATCACCCTCGGTACAGGAGTCGGTTCAGGTATCGTGATCAACGGAGAGGTCGTATACGGTCATGACGGATTTGCAGGCGAGCTCGGACACGTTGCAGCAGTGCGCAACAACGGCCGTACCTGCGGATGCGGCAAGACAGGATGTCTCGAGACATATGCTTCAGCAACAGGTGTGGCACGTACCGCACGCGAGTGGCTTGAGCTTTCAGACGAGCCTTCTGTCCTCAGAAGCCTTGACACCATCGCTTCAAAGGACGTTTACGAAGCAGCCAAGGAAGGCGACAAGCTTGCCCTCAAGATATTCGAGTTCACAGGAAAGATCCTCGGACGCTCTTTTGCAGACTTCATCGCTTTCAGCTCACCTGAGGCAATCGTTCTCTTCGGAGGTCTTGCACGCGCGAAGGAATTCCTCACAGAACATATCGAGAATGCGATGAATGAAAATGTTCTTCCTTTGTGGAGAGGAAAGGTAAAGATCGTCTACTCTCAGCTTAAGGAGTCTGATGCAGCCATCCTTGGCGCTTCAGCCCTCGCTTGGGAACTCTAGAAATAACTTTCAGAATCTCATCAGCCTCATTTCGGGTCCAACTCGGAATGAGGCTGATCTTATATATATGAGCCACTGTCCCAGATAGTACGGAATCATGATCAGAAGTCCGGCGTTTTCTATCGGGGATGTGAACATGTTCCAGGCCAGGATGAAGTCCGAAAACACGAACAGAAGTGCTCCCAATGCATATAATGAACTTCTCTGGAGGAGGGCAAGGATGAGCATGGTGCAGATCAGGACGGTGTAGATGCCTGCTCCCGTGCGGATGATTCCTGCAGGGGCTTTCACGACGATTTCCGAGAATGCGAAGCCGGCTATCGTCGCGCTCATCAGAAATACGATGATGGCGAATCCCTTGGCCTTTTCGGTCAGTTTCCTGTCGCGTTCAACCTTCTCTCCATATCTCTTGATGAAGAACAGTATCAGGAAGATATGTGCGATGGCGAAGGATCCCATCTGGAGCATGAAGCTTCCCGCCGATCCGGCCAGGTCTCCGAGGGCGGAGAAAAGAAGCGCAGCGCTTATCTGCCAGGGGCAGAGCCAGAGCGAAGTCAGAGCAATCGATGCAAGAGGGAATGCGATCTTTCCCGGAATGCTGACAGGAATGAAGTATAATATGGCCAGCCCCATAAATACGGCCGACGAGATGATGGCAGCGGTTTTCACCGAGCTGTCGGAGGTGCGGAATATTGCCATAGCAGTCGATTTTGTCGCTAATATAGTGATTTTCGTAGAATTACCCTTGCTGTTCGGATATAAAAATTTGGATATGATGCAATAAATCCGCATCTTTGCATGTTGGCGTGGACTGCCTTTTCCGGTGTGTCCTGCAGTAGAAAAAAAAGAATGTTCGATATTTATGTTTAATAACTAAAAGTCTAACCAGATGCAAAAAATCAAACTGTTTTTTCTGGCTATGGCAATGCTTGTGTCGTCTCTGGCCTTCGGTCAGAATCTGACGGTCAAAGGTGTTGTCAAAGATGCTTCCACAGGTGAAGGAGTGCCTTTCGCGTCCCTTCAGGTAAAGGGAACGATGACAGGAGCAAGTACGGACCTGGATGGATACTATTCCATCGATGTTCCGTCTGACGGAGTCCTCATCTTCTCTTCAATCGGATATGTCACCGTGGAAGTGCCTGTTGCGGGCAAGACCCAGCACGATGTTATGCTGGCTCCCGACACTGAAGCTATCGAGGAGACCATCGTCGTAGCCTTCGGTACCGCGACAAAGGAATCCTTTACAGGATCAGCTACAGTAGTCAAGTCGGATGATATCGCCAAGGTGCAGGCGTCGGATGCTACCAGAGCCCTTGAAGGCGTGGTTGCCGGTGTACAGATGACCACGGCTTCCGGCTCGCTCGGAAGCTCGCCGTCGATCATGATCCGTGGAGCGAGCTCGATCAATGCAGGTACAGCACCTCTCTATGTCGTGGACGGAATTCCTTTCGAGGGCGACATGAACAACATCAACCCTTCCGACATCGAGTCGATGACAGTCCTCAAGGATGCGGCTTCAAATGCGCTCTACGGTGCGCGCGGTGCGAACGGTGTCATCATGATCACCACCAAGAAGGCGAAGCATGGCGACGCAGTGGTGAATGTGGATGCGAAGTTCGGTCTCAACACAAAGGCCCTCAAGAACTACGACTACATCACCGATCCGGGACAGTACTATGAGGTCTATTATGCCGGTCTCAAGAACTTCTACATGAACAAGCAGGGCATGTCAGAATATGCTGCACATATCCAGGCCAACCAGATCATCGGCGGCGACCCTGACGAAGGAGGTCTCGGATATATGGTCTACACCATCCCGGAAGGACAGGCATTCATCGGTGCCAACGGAAAGCTCAACCCATACGCAACTCTCGGCCGCGTAGTGGACTACAACGGCGAGTCATACTGGCTCACCCCAGACAACTGGCTTGAAGAGACATACCGCCAGTCGCTCAGGCAGGAGTACAATGTCAGCGTTTCGGGTACCTCGGGCAACGCTTCAGTCCTCGCTTCATTCGGTTACCTGAACAACAAGGGTATCGTGGACGGTTCAGACATGTACCGCTACACAGTCCGTCTTCGCGCTGACTATCAGGCAAAGGACTATCTCAAGGTGGGCGGAAACTTCTCATACGCGAACTTCAACTACAACAACGGCAACACCGGAGAAGGCTCAAGCTCGTCTACAGGAAACGTCTTTGCGATTGCAAATGACATAGCTCCTATCTATCCTCTCTACATCAGGGATGCGATGGGACGCGTCATGACCGACAGATACGGCTACAACATGTATGACTACGGTAACGGCATGAACGCCGGTGCGACCCGTCCGTACATGATGAACTCGAACGCCCTCCAGGCTTCTACCCTCGACAAGAACAACTCCGAAGGAAACGCATTCAACGGAAACGGATATGCCGAGGTCAAGTTCCTCAAGGACTTCACATTCACATTCAACGCCGGTCTCGGACTTCAGGAGTACCGCGCTTCGAACGTGATGAACATGTACTACGGACAGTATGCGACCATGGGCGGTCTCATCGCCAAGTCGCACAGCAGGTCCATTACCCTCAACCTCCAGCAGCTCCTAAACTGGAACAGGACCTTCGCAGGTATCCACCATGTGAGCGTCCTCCTCGGACATGAGAACTATGTGGCCGATTCATACTCGCTTTCAGCATCAAAGAGCCAGATGTTCTCGATGGAGAACGATGAGCTCAACGGAGCTGTGGTAGACGGAAAGACAGCGGGATCTTCAAGAAGCAGATACAACAACGAGGGATACTTCGCACGTGCACAGTACGACTATCTGAACAGGATATTCGTCAGCGCATCATACCGTCGCGACGCATCTTCACGTTTCCATCCTGACCATCGCTGGGGTAACTTCTGGTCTCTCGGCGGAGGTTGGATCCTCAATGAGGAAAGCTGGTTCCCAAGGGCTCCGTGGATCGACATGCTCAAGCTCAAGGCTTCCATCGGTTCGCAGGGTAACGACAACATCGGAAACTACCTCTACACAGACACATACTATCTGTCGAACAACAACGGAACTCCAGCTCTTGCCTTCGGACGCAAGGGTAACAAGACCATCACATGGGAGACCAACACCAACTTCAACGCCGGTGTTGACTTCGAGTTCCTCAGGGCACGCGTGACAGGTAGCGTAGAGTACTTCTACAGGAACACCACCGATATGCTCTATTATTTCCCTGTTCCGGCATCTCTCGGATACGGCGGATACTACGACAATATCGGTGACATGAGGAATGCAGGTGTCGAGCTTTCTGCTAACGTGAACATCATCCGCAGGGAAGGCTTCAACTGGAGCGCATACCTGAACTTCACCCACTACAAGAACAAGGTGACGATGATTCCTGAAGAGAACAAGAGCGTTACAGTAGAGGGCTACAGGGGATTTGCGAGCAGCACGACATTCGTCGGTGAAGGACTCCCTCTCAATACATTCTACATGTACAAGTACGCAGGCGTGGATCCTGAAAACGGAGACGCCCTCTGGTACAGGGACGTGAAGGACGAGAGCGGAAAGGTGATCGGACGCGAGAAGACCGCAACATACTCGCAGGCTACCCAGTATCTCTGCGGAGATCCTACACCGGATCTTTACGGAGGTTTCGGTACTTCGATCGACTATCGCGGCCTTGACTTCTCGGTGGCTTTCACATACTCAATCGGCGGTCTTGCTTATGACTCCGGATATGCAAGCTACATGGCTTCCCCTACAAATACAGGCGGCGGAAAGAACTTCCACAAGGATATCCTGAATTCATGGACGCCGGAGAACAGGAATACGGACGTTCCTAGATTCCAGTATAATGACCAGTATACCGCAGCATCTTCAGACAGGTTCCTTGTTGACGCAAGCTACCTCAACATCCAGAATGCGCAGATAGGATATACCTTCCCTGAAAGAATGACAAGGAACATGTATCTGAGCAGGCTCAGGGTATATGTCGCATGCGACAACATCTGGTACTGGTCTAAGCGTCAGGGTCTCGACCCTCGCCAGAGCTTCACAGGTGCTACAAGCAACGCGATGAACTCTCCTGTAAGGACGATTTCAGGCGGTTTCAACATCACTTTCTAAAGGAATACGTAACATGAAGAATATACTTATCAAATCAATTGCAATACTTTCTGCAGCTTTCATTGCCGCAGGATGTATCGAAGAGACCTTCCCTACAGGAAGCACAGTCACTTCAGAGCAGCTTGAGTCATCTCCTAATGCGCTCCAGTATCTGGTGAACGGTATTCCTTCTGCAATGATGGCTTCGGGTACTGCAGGCTATGCATCTGCATACGGATACCATGCCGACTTCGGTCTTCCGGGAATCCACCTCATGACCGAGTCCATGCTTGAAGACTTCACCATCAGCGGAGAGCTCGGATACTTCTGGTTCGGTGCCTTCTTCCAGAACACAGCGATGGGTGCGGATTACATCTACCCTGCATATTTCTGGGACTGCTACTACGGCTGGATCAAGCTTGCCAACGACATAATCGCAAGAGCCGGCGAGGTTACTGACGAAACAGACCAGACCGTGATCAACGCACTCGGCCAGGCATACGCCTACAGAGCGATGTGCTACCTCGACCTCGCCCGTCTCTATGAGCCTAAGGATAACAAATATGCTCCTGTAGGCGAAGAGATAAAGGGCCTTACAGTTCCTATCGTAACAGAGGACACTACAGAAGAGATCGCAAAGTACAATCCAAGGGCTGACCGCGAGCAGATGTACGACTTCATCTTCTCTGACCTTCAGATGGCGGAAAAGTATCTCAGCGCAACAGACAATTCATACACGAACCCTACGCTGGGCGCAGTGTACGGAATGTATGCAAGAGCTTATGTAGAGCTCGGCGCAGCTGATGACAAGATCGACAGGAACGCTTATGAGAAGGCGTACGAGTATGCAGACCTTGCCATCAAGACCAGCGGAAAGACCCCTCTGACATGGCAGCAGTGGATGGACCCTCAGACAGGATTCAACAGCGGAAACTCGAACAACTCATGGATATGGGGACTTACCCTTTCTGTCGAGAACGCTTCGAACATCATCACAAATGTCGCCCACCTCGCTCCTGAGGCAGTGTGGGGATATTCGATCCTCTCCCTTCCAAGCGTGAACAAGGCTCTGTATGACAGAATCAGCTATGACGACTTCAGAAGAATGTCATGGCTCGACCCTGAATACACATGGCATCCTGGACATGAGAACTACAATCCTTCAAACGGCTATCAGTTTGCCGGAATGGATGACCCGCTTGCGGGATTCGAGCAGTGGAACATATATACCGCATATGATTACTTCCTGTCTCAGGGAGCCGCTCCATATGTGAACCTCAAGTTCCGTCCGGCTGGCGGACAGTGCGTGGAGTATACTGAAGGAAACGTTGCAGACCACGTCCTGATGCGTGTCGAGGAAATGTACTTCATCCGGATCGAGGCTGCGCTCCGCAAGAAGACAGCGAGCGGACTTGACGCTGCGAAGAAGCTCCTCAACGAGTTCATGCAGACCTATCGCTACAGCAGCTACGACTGCAGCAGCATCACATCGGAGACAGCCTTCATTCAGGAGATGATGCTCCAGAAGAGGATCGAGTTCTGGGGAGAGGGTATCCTTTTCTTCGACTACAAGCGTCTCGACCAGAATATCACCCGCGGCTACCGTGGAACAAACTTCCCTGCAGTGGCAAGGTTCAATACCGAAGGCCGTTCACCTCAATGGAATGTAGTGATCACAAGGTCGGAGTATCAGTCAAACACTGCACTGAATCAGGAACTCAACAACCCTGATCCTACCGAACTTCTTGTTCCATGGTCAGAATAATCTAAAAGGATATGATGAATATGAAGACAATATTTAAATATATTCTTGCTGCGGCAATGGCTCTCTCATTCGCAGCATGCCAGGAAGAGCCTTATTCTCCTGGTGAGCCTGACCTCCTGGATTGCCAGGGCCTCTTCTTCCCGCAGGAGCAGGCAAGGGCATACGAGGTAACTCCGGAAGGTGCGAAGTACCTTACCTTTACAGTAGAGAGGAATCCGGCGGTCAAGAACTACTTTCCTGAAGCATATGTTCCTTACGAACTGACCAGCAGCGAGGATGGCTTCTTCGAACTCGAAGACGAGTTCATCTATTTTGATGAAGATCAGGAAAGCACTTCATTCAAGGTCTATTTCTCCGAGGATTTCGAGACTGGAAAGAAGTATACCTGTACGATCAAGGTGACTGATCCTCAGTATGTTTCGAACTACGGTCTTTCAAGCAACGAGCTGACATTCTCTCTTACTGTGGTGAAGTGGGAGCTTCTCGGAGAAGGTCTCTGGAGAGACGACTTCTTTACCAGCTTCTGCTCTGAGGTGCTGGGTACAGAAATCAAGGCACCATATCATGAGAAAACTGTAGAAATCTATCAGAGAGAAGACCTTCCGGGCTATTACAGGGTGGACAAGGTCTATACGGCAGATTATGTGTCTTATCTTTCTGACGGAACAGACAAGTATGCTTCTTCCTATACCGAGCTGTGTCCTGGCGGAAGCATATATGTGAATGCATCTGATCCTTCAAGAGTATATGTCGATGCCCAGCTCGCATTCAATCATGCGGCATATGGTGGAATCTACATTGCCTCTTATGTTCCTGAAGTATTCCTTGATGCAGGTGACCAGTACGGAACACTCAAGGAAGGAGTCATAACCTTCCCTAAGTCCGGCCTTGTCGCCTATGTACCTGCTGCCGGCGGCTTTGCTTATGCAAACATTTCAGGAAAGCACCGTATCGTCCTTCCTGGATACAAGGGATATGATTACTCTGTGGCAGTAAAGACATCTCCTTCTGTAAAGGGTGTCATGCCTGTGACCTTCACGCTTGGTGAGGATGTTGCAAAAGTAAATTACAAGGTGTTCAGCGGCCATCTTTCAGATGTCGACATGGTGTCTAAGCTTGAGGAAGTCAAGAATGGAAAGAATGTCAAGACCGTCACAGCATCGGGTGTATATGATTTCACTACAGATGAGACAGGCCTTTATACACTTGTTGCCTGCTCATACGATGATAAAGGCAGCTTCAAGGAATATGCATCAGCAAAGTTCGGCTACGATACTGAAAAGGACCCTAAGGAAGTCGATGTACATATGGGCCTCATCGTATCCGACAAGTATGCTGGTGCCGGCTATACAAAAGAGAATTCGATGGAATTCTATGTGTACGGAAGCGAACTTACTGAGGTGAAGCTGGCTTTGTACAAGAAGGCGCACTATGAAGATTTCCGCGAGGTCATTGACCTTGAGTTCGAGTCATACATGTCTCCTATAGGCCGTGACGAACTCGCTCAGGTGAACGGTGGCGGATTTACCGGTCTTCTTGGCGGAATGAGTGCTGGAACAGAATACATCCTCATGGTATATGCCGACAACGGATACCATAGCGGAGTCTATACAGTGACAGCTTCAACTGAGGGCGTATTCAATGTTCTGCAGTCTGACTATACGATCTATGACATTCCGTCAAGACTCCAGTCTTCAAAGGAATCTTACTTCAAGGAGTGGGATGTGTGGTCTGTCAACATCGGTATGGAAGATGATGAAGAGATCGTGTGGGAGAGGACAAAGCGCAGCCGTGCGGAAATGTCTGATGACATCGATTTCTATTATGACAAGAACGGCAACCTTACCGAAGATAAGGATAAGGCTGAATCAGTGCTCGACCTTGTGAAGATAAACGGTATGTATCCTAATGCAGCCCGTATCTATGGCTTCAAGGATGAGATCCAGTTCGAGTATTATGAGGGCTTCATATACACCATGATGACCCAGATGGAGGTCGGCGAACATGACGGAAAGCCTATTTATCCGACAAATGCATACTGGTATTCTGCTTCAAATGGCCTGAATGTTTACCTTGAGAACGGAGCTATGGTCGGCGGATTCATAAATGAAGCTCAGGATGTGGTGGCTTTTGTAAGCAACCCGGGATCGGAAGCAGGTTCATACGGTTTCTCATATCTGGCCATGCTGCTCGGATATTTCGATGATGAGAGCTATGAAGGTAATTTCACACTCATCAGGGAAGATGCTCATATATATCCTATGCTGGTAAGTCCTGATGCATCATATGATGCTTCTGCTGCATCTTCTTTCAAGGCTCCGGAGTCTTGCAAGGCCGTTTCAAGCGGGCTTGGAAAGCCACGTGCAAATTATGTTGAGACTGACCGCGGATATATCATGTCGACAATCGACAAGATAAAGGGAATGCCTTACAACTATATAAGGAATAAGGTGGAAGGCGCTTCAGTATTCGTTGAATCCACTCCAGTAGACTTTACTATGACCAAGGCATCCGGAACGGAGACCTCGTCAAAGAAAGTGGAGTTCCATAAGGCAGAACTCAGATAAATACTAAACAGATAATATGCATCTCAATTCAATCAGAAGAGCATCTCTGCTCTTGACATTGACGCTTCTTGCAGCTTCTTCCTGTATGGAGGAGCTGCATGATGCTGTTAATGCACCATCATCAGATGTACCGGGAGCCGTCATGACCAAGGTCATCAACACTCCTGAAGATTCAGAGGAAGGAGCCCTGCTTCTTCTCCTTTCGGAAGAGGTTTCGGATGCCTTTGCTGCCGGGGACAGGACCCTTGTCGAGGCATTTTCCGAAGGCATTCAGGTGAAGTCCCTGAAGCCTGTCTTCACCATCGCTCCGGGCAAGGAGAAGGTGGCCAGGAAGCATAACCTCCACAGATGGTTCAAGGTAGAGTTCGAAGGCAAGGACAAGTCTGTTGCCGCTGCCCGTCTTACCACGTTTTCAGACGTGGTGAAGGTGCAGTACAACAAGACCATAGTTCCGGCATGCGACCTCTCCTTCACTCCGTACACCCCTTCGCGTCATCAGTTCGCTGCAGGAGACCTTCCGTTCAACGACCCTATGCTCAAGGACCAGTGGCATTACATCAATGACGGAAAGAACGCTGGTTCAAACACCGCTGTTGTGGGCGGCGACATCGCTGTCAGGGATGCCTGGAAGCTTACAGGCGGTGACCCTCGTATAATCGTGGCTGTACTCGACAGCCCTGTCAAGTATGACCATCCTGACCTCGCCGCAAACATGTGGAAGAACGAGAAGGAAGTTGCCGGCAACGGAAAGGACGACGACAACAACGGCTATGTCGATGATGTATATGGTTGGAACTGTGAGAGAGAGAACGGTAACATCAGCTGGGAAGGTGCCAAGGCTTCCGGCCATGGTACCCATGTGGCCGGAATCGTTGCCGCTGTAAACGGCAACGGCGTAGGCGTCAGCGGAATCGCCGGCGGAACCGGCAACGGTGACGGCGTGCGTCTGATGTCATGCCAGATCTTCGAGAACGGAATGTCATCGAACCTGGATGCATCTGCAAACGGTTTCGTATATGCGGCACAGAACGGAGCAAGCATAGCGCAGTGCTCTTTCGGTCTGATAAACGGTAACTACCAGACGGATGCCGAATATGCGGAGCTTTACGGAGCCGAATATGACGGAGTCCAGTTCTTCCTCGACAAGGAGAACAACAACAGCGACATCCTTGACGGAAACATCATAATCGCTGCTGCCGGAAATGAGCGTGCAGCCATTTCCAGCTATCCTGCAGCCCTTGAAGAAGTCGTTTCCGTTACTGCAATCGGACCGGATTATCTTCCTGCTGTAGGCTATACAAACTATGGCCCCGGATGTAATATCGCAGCTCCTGGCGGTGACTTCTATATCGGTGACATAACTGCTGTCGAGAACAACCGCAGCCGCATCCTTTCTACATTCATCAATACAGCTTCAGACGACAATGTAGGAACAGGTCATGACTATGTGTACATGCAGGGAACATCAATGGCATGCCCTCATGTGTCGGGAGTCGCTGCCCTCGGACTTTCATATGCATACAAGGTGGGCAAGAAGTTCTCTCGTGAGGATTTCATTGCAATGCTCCTTACTTCTGTCAATGACATCGAAGAAGTCAACAAGAACTTCGTGGACGGTTACAAGGGCAAGTTCTACATCGAAGGCGGAAAGTACAATTATGTTGACCTCGGAGCATACCGCGGCGGCAAGATGGGAACAGGTGCGATCGACGCATGGAAACTTCTCATGAATGTGGAAGGCACTCCTTCGATTACCGTGAGGGTGCTTGGCGCTGACGAGAAGGCGAAGAGATACGACCTTACCGAGTACTTCGGAGGCGGAGCGACAGACCTTACTTATGTCGGCGTAGAGTGTGATGCTGCGACAAGAGCTGCTCTCGGCCTTTCCGACGATGCTTCGTCGCTCGAAATCAAGTACGGCAAGCTCAGCATCAAGCCTACCAAGGCCGGATCAGGCAAGATAACCATCAAGGCTCTTGCAGGATATGACGAGGATGGAAAGGCTGACGGCTGGAACCAGACCGGAGGTATGGAAATCTCAAGGACCATATCTATCATTTCAAGAGGCGTCGCAAGCGGCAACGGCGGATGGCTGTAATGTCATTCTGAACGAAGTGAAGAATCTTTAATGGCAATATGATGAAAACAGTATATAAACTATTACTTGCGCTTTCAGTCGCATTCGCTTCCATCTCTTGTGGAGAGACAGGTTCAAACGGTCCGGTCGTATCTGACCAGATCGTCGGAGAATGGCATCTTGTCAGCGTTTCAGGATTGAATACGGTGCCTCAGGTATATGTGGAGTTTGGTCAGGATCTTTCCTTCGAACTTTATCAGAAGGTCGGTGAAGGCCGTTACAGAAAGTATGAAGGCACATATGCCGTAGCCGGAGCCATCGTATCCGGAAAGTATTCCGACGGCGAGAAGTGGGGCAGCGAATATGAGGCTACGTTCGAAGGAGAGCAGCTTGTCCTCTCGGCCCAGAACGGCTCGGCAGAAGTCTGCAAATATGAAAAGAAAGCCCTGTCGGAGTCCGACAAGGCTGAAGCTATTCTTGTGACCAAGTCCGCACAGGACGGTCCTAGATTCCTTTAAAGCTTGTCCTGCTTAAGGTTCTCGACGTATCTGTCGATCTTATGCAGTTCTCTAGGAATATTGATGCTCTGAGGGCAGTGTGACATGCACTGGTTGCAACCGATGCAGCGCGAAGCCTGGCGGAGTTTCGGAACAGCCCGATCGTAGCTTACCAGATAAGCGCGACGGGCTTTTCTGTATCCCTCGTCGTTGATGCTTGCAGCAACTTCTCCGGCGTTCACGCACTTGTTGTAGTGCAGGAGGATGGCCGGAATATCGATTCCGTATGGGCATGGCATGCAGTATTTGCAGTCGTTGCATGGAATCGTCGGGTATTTCTGCATGATGGCTGCAGTCTCGTCAAGGAAGGCGAGTTCGTCTTCAGTAAGCGGAACGAGAGGGGAGTAGGTCTTCACGTTGTCCTGGAGATGCTCCATGTATGTCATGCCGCTGAGCACTGTAAGGACTCCCGGATGGGTTCCGGCAAATCTGAATGCCCATGATGCCACGCTTCCTTCCGGATTGCGCTCCTTGAGGCGGTCTGCCACATACTGAGGCACCTTTGAAAGACGGCCTCCCAGAAGCGGCTCCATGATCACAGACTGGATGCCCCTCTTGTCGAGCTCCTGCTGGAGATACTCCGCATCGGCATTTCTGCCGCTTGCATGCCTCCAGTCGACATAGTTGAGCTGGATCTGCACGAAGTCCCAGTGGTATTTTTCGTGATATGCCATCATCTCGTCAAATCCTTCCCTGCTTCCGTGGAATGAGAATCCGAGGTTGCGGATGCGGCCGGCCTTGCGCTCTTCCAGAAGGAAGTCCATGATGCCGTTGTCCACGAACCTGTATCTGAATCCAGCCTCGTTTCCGAGCGAATGGAGAAGGTAGTAGTCGAGATAGTCTGTCTGAAGGTTTTCAAGAGACTTCCTGTACATTTCTATGGAGTTCTCCCTGCTCGCGTTGCTGAAGTTGGAGAGCTTTGTAGCGATGTAGTAGCTCTCCCTAGGATATCTCTTGAGTGATTTTCCTGTAGCCGATTCGCTCTGGCCCTGGAGGTAGACCGGAGCTGTGTCGAAGTAGTTCACACCGTGCTCGATCGCATAGTCTATGAGACGGTCGATGGCTTCCTGGTCGCATACGTCGCGGCCGTTCTCGTCCTTTACCATAGGCCAGCGCATGCAGCCGTAGCCGAGGATGCTGACCTTGTCGCCCCTCACGCTGTTGGTCCTGTATGTCATTTCGCCTGTGCCTTCCGCACCTTTCGCTGTCGCACCGGGCGCAGCCGAGGAATTCCCCTTGCATCCCGCAACAGCTCCCAGACCTCCTATCACAAGGGCAGAGCTTCCTGCCTTCTTAAGAAATTCTCTTCTGTCGATATTGTTGTTCTTCATAGCCTAAATCGTTTTATGTACTTCGTGTCCTTCTACATGAATTGCGGTAAGCGGCCTTGCAGGGCAAAGGTTTTCGCATGCTCCGCATCCGATGCACCTTTCCTCATTCACTACCGGGATCCTGAGCGACTTAGGGTCGTCCGGATTCTTCCTTACCATGCTGATGGCTCCGGCAGGACAGTGTCTTGCGCAATTGCCGCAGCTGACTTCGTCTGTGTTCACGACGCAGTTGTCAAGGCATACGACAGCGTGTCCTATCTGGATCGAAGACTTCTCCTCAACGCTTATAGGCCTGATCGCTCCTGCAGGACATACGTCCGAACATTTCGTACACTCAGGACGGCAGTAGCCTCTTTCGTATGACATTTCCGGCTGCATGAGGGTCATCAGGGAAGTCGAAGGCCTGAGAACCTGGTTAGGACATACGCTTACGCAGAGCTGGCATGCCGTGCAATGGTTCGCGAAGTTCTTCAGACTGAGCGAACCGGCAGGCACCAGCGGAGTCTGCCTTTCCGGCTTCTTTGCGCGATCAATGTCCGTGAGTCCTCCGTCGACCTTCATTTCCTGTGCCTTGGCGGCAACGGCTGTCGTCGCGATCGCTGCAGATACCATGAACGCACGTCGGCCCTGGTCCGTCATCCCCGGCTTTTTCTCCGTCATCCCCTGCTTGACCGGGGATCCCTTTCCGTATCTGCAAGCATAATGTATCGCTCCGTCCTTGCATGTATCGATGCAGTCCATGCATGCCACGCAGCGGCTGAGGTCGATCTGATGCTCCTTCATGTTGATGCATGAAGCCTTGCACTGCTTTCCGCAGAGACCGCAGTTGCGGCACTTCTCCGTGTCGATGACAGGGGCGAATACGCTGAATCTTGAGAAGAATCCGAGGACTGTGCCGACAGGGCAGATGGTGTTGCACCATGTCCTGCCGTTCTTCCATGCGAGGATTGCGACCACGATGAATGTCACAGCCGCTACAGCAAATGTGGCTGCTGACTTGATCCATACTTCATTGCTGTAGAATGCATAGCTTCCTGCCCTTTCAGCTATCCATGCGAAGAAATTGTTGCCCAGCTGGTAGAGAGGGGCAAGGAGGTTGGACGCGATGCGGCCGTATGCGCTGTATGGAGCCACAAGGGCGACCAAAGAGTGCAGGCCTGCAACGAGGGCGATTATGAACAATGTCAGTACTCCATATCTGAGCCAGTTGACGGCAGGGGAGTAACTGAAGCGGAAACGGTTCTTCTTCTTTGTCTTGCCGTGGATCCACGAGATGATGTCCTGCGTCACTCCGAGAGGACAGATCACAGAACAATAGACTCTGCCGAAAAGAAGGGTCAGTACAAGCAGCACCGCCACTACTCCGAAATTCAGGGCCAGGAGGGCAGGAAGGAACTGTACCTTCGCCATCCATCCGAGCCATGCGTGGATCGTTCCTGTGAAATCCAGGAAGAGAAGCGTCACGCCTATAAAGAAGATGGACGCCAGGATGATTCGAATTTTTCGTAGCATATAGTTATGGTTTGGTTTTTTACCGTTCATTCCGACAAATATAACAAAAAAAAGAACCCGTGAAGGTTCTTTTGATGTTAATTCAGTATTACGCAGCCGAAATATTCCCGGAACAGAGCTACTGCCTTGTCCAGCTGCTCAGGAGTGTTGGAAGGGGTTCCTTCCAGCTTGTACTCCCATCCCAGGGATTCGTACTTGTGCTTTCCGAGGGTGTGGTATGGGAGGATTTCCACTCTTTGAATCATCCTGAAGCTCCTGAAATGCTCTCCAAGCGCCCTTATGTCCTCTTCGAAGTCGCTGATTCCCGGAACCAGGACATATCTGAGCCAGAACGGCTTTCCGTTGTCTTCAAGCCACTGTGCCGTCTTCAATGTCTGCGCATTGCTGCGTCCTGTCAGCGTTTCGTGCCTTGAATTGTTGAACTGCTTGCAGTCCAGAAGCACAAGGTCAGTCTGCTTCAGGAGTTCCTCGATGTCGCTGTTCCATGTACCTCCGTTGGTGTCCAGGCATATGTTAATGCCCTCTTCCTTGAGTCTGGCATAAAGCGGAAGAAGTTCCTTTGCCTGCATCGTCGGCTCTCCTCCGGAGAATGTGATTCCTCCTCTTCTGCCGAAGAATGGCTTCTGGCTTACCGCCATCCTGACGATTTCCTCAGGATCGGTGGGAGTCCCGCCGTCGAAGCTTATGGTGTCAGGGTTCGCGCAGTAGAGGCAGCGGAACGGACATCCCTGAAGAAATACGACGAGCCTGAGCCCAGGTCCGTCGTATGTTCCCATTGATTCGTATGAATGTACCTTTATCATTATAAAGATTCGTGGAATGTTCTTGAAATCACTTCAAGCTGCTGCTCGCGGCTGAGCCTGATGAAGTTTACTGCGTATCCTGAAACTCGGATGGTGAGCTGCGGATACTTCTCAGGATGCTCCATAGCATCTTCAAGCATCTCCCTGTTGAGGACGTTCACGTTGAGGTGGTGGGCGCCCTTGCTGAAGTAGCCGTCCATCATTGTGATGAGGTTGTCGATCTTGTCCTCCTCTGTTGGGCCGAGGGACTTCGGTACGATCGAGAATGTGTTCGAAATACCGTCCTTAGAGTCGTGGTAGTCGAGCTTTGCTACTGACGAGAGCGAAGCGATCGCTCCATGGGTGTCGCGGCCGTGCATCGGGTTTGCGCCCGGTGCGAATGCCACTCCCTTCGCGCGTCCGTCAGGTGTTGCTCCAGTCTTCTTTCCGTACATCACGTTCGATGTGATGGTGAGGAGGGAGAGTGTAGGCTCTGCGCCCTTGTAGACCTTTCTTGCGCGGAGTTCGGTGTCGAAGAGCTGGACTACGTCGCGTGCGAGCACATCCACCCTGTCGTCATCGTTTCCGAACATAGGGAATTCTCCCTCGATGTCGAAGCCGTCTGTCAGTCCGTCTGCGTTGCGGCGTGCAGTCACCTTTGCATGCTTGATCGCTGAAAGCGAGTCGGCCACGATGGAAAGACCTGCCACTCCGTATGCGAGGTTGATCTTAGGATCTGTGTCGATGAACGCCATCTGTGACTTCTCATAGTCGTACTTGTCATGCATGAAGTGGATGATGTTCATTGTCTCATTGTAGACGCGTGCCACCTCGTGGAGCACCTTCTTATAGTTCTCCATTACTTCGTCAAAGTCAAGAACATCGCTCTTGAGAGGCTTGATTCCTTCTACGATAAGCGTTCCTGTGTTCTCGCAACGTCCGCCGTTGAGGGCGAGGAGGAGAGCCTTCGCGAGATTTGCGCGTGCTCCGAAGAACTGGATAGCCTTTCCGATAGCCTGATATGATACGCAGCATGCGATGCCGTAGTCGTCGCATCCTCTTACCTTACGCATGAGCGAGTCGTTCTCGTACTGCACGGAGCTTGTCTCGATGGAAACCTTTGCGCAGAACTCCTTGAATCCTTCAGGGAGCGCAGGATGCCAGAGGACGGTCATGTTAGGCTCCGGTGCAGGACCAAGGTTGTAGAGGGTCTGGAGGAAACGGAACGAAGTCTTGGTGACCTTGCTCTTTCCGCCTGTGAAACGCCCTCCGATAGACTCGGTGATCCATGTAGGGTCTCCTGCGAAGAGGTCGTTATATGAGTTCATCCTGAGGTGGCGCACCATTCTGAGCTTCATCACGAACTGGTCGATGAGCTCCTGTGCGAATGTCTCGTCGATGATGTTGTTATCGAGGTCGTACTGGATGTAGATGTCGAGGAATGAGGATACGTTGCCGAGGGACATCGCTGCTCCGTCCTGCTCCTTTACAGCTGCGAGGTATGCCATGTAAAGCCACTGCACTGCCTCCTGTGCGTTTGTCGCAGGTCTGCTGAGGTCGAGTCCGTAGTACTCTCCCATCACCTTGATCTCCTGGAGGGCGCGGATCTGCTCCGCAACCTCCTCGCGGAGAGTGATTCGCGAGCGGGTCATTGTACCGGTAAGGTTCCTGAGGTCCTCCCTCTTCGCCTCGATCAGTCTGTCGATTCCGTAAAGCGCGAGCCTTCTGTAGTCTCCGATGATACGTCCTCTCGAGTAGTTGTCAGGAAGTCCTGTCAGGAATCCGAGAGACCTGTACTTGCGAATCTCCTCAGTGTATACGTCGAACACTCCGTCGTTATGGGTCTTTCTGTAATGGGTGAAGATTTCCTTTACCTTAGGATCGAGTTCCACGCCGTTTTCAAGGCATGCCTTCTCTACGACCTTGAGACCTCCGAAAGGCTTGATCGCCCTCTTGAGGAGCTCGTCTGTCTGAAGACCTACGATAAGCTCGTTTTCCCTGTCGATATATCCTGCTGCGTGTGATGTTATTGTAGATATCGTCTTTGCGTCGATTGAACGGACTCCGCCGTTTGCCCTCTCTTCTGCGAGAGCCTCGAGGCATTTGTTCCAAAGCTTCTTTGTGCGCTCTGTAGCGCCCTGGAGGAATGATGCATCTCCTTCGTAAGGGGTGATGTTGCTGTAAACGAAATCAGCGACATCAATCCTGCGGCTCCATCTGCCGTCATTGAACTTCTGTACCATAAAAACCAATTTTTAGATCATCTTTCAAAAACGGCGGCAAAGATACCCTATATTATGATTATAAGCAATTTGAACAGGCGCGTAACGTGTTAAATTATTATTAAATCGCGCCTGTCCGTGTGATTGTGTAACTTTAAGCTGCTTCTTCTTCAGTCAGGATCCGGATCTTGTATGCCACGACTTCATACAACTGCTTGTCCACTCCTTCCGAGTTCGTGTACTTGAATGATCTCAGGCGGCCGGTCACATGGACAGGCGTACCCTTGGTGATCTGTGTGAGGTCCGGCATATCCCGCCCTTCCCATGCTGTCACCTGATGCCATGTCGTCTCGTTTGCCGCTCCGCCGTCACGGGTCTTGTACAGATATTCCGTGACCATGGAGAAGTTTGCCACCATGTTGTCTCCGACGATGTTGGTTCTTACTGTGCCTACGCGGCCCTGCAGTTCGATCTTGTTGATGTGTTCCATAAGATTCTCCTTACTTTTGATTAATGATTACTTTTCACCCACATCTTATGCGCACTAGATATGTTGGAACCAAAGTAATGGAGAATCCGTGTGAGTTCAATGAATTTTCGTGCAGTCTTAAAAAAGATTTTTCTGTTTTTTATGATCATGTCGTTTTTCTTATGATGCAAGGATTTATTTTATTGTGCAAAGATTTATTTTTATCTGGAGCCGATGATAAAAAAAAGAAAAACTTCAGACAAGAAACGGAAAAACATGATTCCGAGTATTTGAAAATACTACCCTGCAGCTGATATTTGTCGGTGATAAAGAATGTGACAATGGTGTATGTAAAGCAGGCGAGACATATTCCTGTGTGTCTGGAATGTGGCGATCAGATACGTTACGGACGTTCTGACAAGAAATTCTGCTGCGACGAGTGCCGGACCAGGAATTTCAACGAACGCGCAAAGAAGAGCAGGGTGTTCAAGAGAAGGATCCTCAAGGTCCTTTACCGGAATTATGAAGTGCTGGAGAACCTCATCAAGGCAGATGTGGATTCCGCCGACCTCATGTCTCTGACCTCCTTGGGCTTCGTACCCACGATCATGACGTCTTTCCGCAAGCGCGGCAAGCATGAGGAATGCGGCTGCTTCGACATAAGATACATCAGGACCGGCACCAGGATATATTCCATATCGAAAATAGAAAACTTTGACTAACTTTGCAGGTCGGTATGGAATTATCACAAACAAAATAAAACATGAAGAATTTACTTATTGCAGGCGCAGCGCTTGCACTTATCACAGGATGCACTATGAAGAATCCTCTCCTTACGGAGTCTTCGGCACCATTCGGAGCTCCGCAGTTCGACAAGATTGAAAATGAACATTATCTTCCTGCCTTCGAGGCAGGCATAGCCGAGGCAAAGGCTGAAATTGATGCAATCATCGCGAATGAGGAAGAGCCTACATTCGAGAACACAATCGAGGCAATGGAGTATGCCGGCGAGACATTGAACAATGTGGCAGGCATCTTCTATAACCTCATGGAAGCGAACACAAACGAGCAGATGCAGACTATCGCCGAGCAGATCTCGCCGATGCTCACCGAATACGAAATGTACGTATCTCTCAATCCGGTGCTTTTCGAGAAGGTGAAGTCCGTATATGAGAAGAGGAACGAGCTCGGTCTTGACCAGGACCAGATGAAGCTCCTCGAGAATAACTACAAGGGCTTTGTACGCGGAGGAGCGAACCTCTCAGACGCGGAGAAGGAGCTTTACAGCAAGTGGTCTGAGGAACTTTCTCTTACCACTCTCCAGTTCAGCAAGAACGTGCTCGCGGCGACAAATGCATACGTCCTCAACATCACTGACGAGGCAGACCTTGCAGGCCTTCCTGAGTTCGTGAGGACAATGGCTGCAGAGACAGCTGCCGAAAAGGGTCTTGAAGGATGGGCTTTCACTCTTGATGCACCAAGCTACAGCCCTTTCCTCAAGTACAGCGAGAAGCGTGACCTCCGCAAGCAGATATGGACAGCATACAACACAAGAGCGATCGGCGGCGAATTCGACAATACCGAGATCGTCAGGAAGATCGTTGACCTGAGGATCAAGATCGCGAACATCCTCGGATACGAGACATATGCAGACTATGCCCTTGAAACAAGAATGGCGAAGGACAGGAAGACTGTCACCGAGTTCATCATGAACCTTCTCGAGCCATCGCTTCCATATGCGAAGAAGGATGTTGCAGATGTTTTCACATATGCGAAGAAGAACGGATTCGAAGGCGACAGGCTCGAGTCTTGGGACTTCAGCTACTGGTCGGAGAAGTACCAGCAGGCTGAATACTCTCTCAGCGCAGAGGAACTCAAGCCTTACTTCCAGCTCGAAAGCTGCATCGACGCAGTCTTCGGACTTGCATCACGTCTTTACGGAATCTCTTTCCAGGAGCTTGACAATGTGCCTGTATATCACGAAGATGTAAAGGTATATGAGGTTAAGGACGCAGACGGAAGCCACCTTGCCCTCTTCTATGCAGACTTCTTCCCAAGAGCAAGCAAGAGGGGCGGTGCATGGATGACAGAGTTCCGCGGACAGAGCATCAAGGACGGCGTTGAGAAGAGGCCTTTCATCAGCATCGTATGCAACTTCACAAAGCCTACTGCTGACGCTCCTGCCCTCATCACCCATGATGAGCTTACAACATTCCTCCATGAGTTCGGACATGCCCTCCACGGCATCTTCGCGCAGGGCCGTTACGGTTCTCTTACAGGTACCAACGTAAGCCGCGACTTCGTGGAGCTCCCTTCTCAGATCATGGAGAACTGGGCGTTCGAGCCTGAATACCTCAACTCATTCGCAAAGCACTATCAGACAGGCGAGCCTATCCCAGCAGAGCTTATCGAGAAGATCGTCGCTGCAAAGAACTATCTTGCAGGCTATGCACAGGTACGCCAGCTCCACTACGGCCTCCTCGACATGTCATGGCATACTCTTACAGCTCTTCCTTCAGAGAGCACGGTAGAGTTTGAGAAGAAGGCTCTTGCACCATATGCAGTGATGCCGGCCGTTGAGGGTACAGCATTCTCAGGCTCATTCTCGCATATCTTCTCAGGCGGATATTCTGCAGGTTACTATTCATACAAGTGGGCAGAGGTCCTCGAAGCTGACGCATTCTCCCTCTTCAAGGAGAAGGGCATCTTCAATACAGATGTTGCAGCATCGTTCCGTGAAAACATCCTTTCAAAGGGCGGTGCGCAGGATGAGGCAGTGATCTACCGCAACTTCCGCGGCCACGACCCTCAGCCTAAAGCCCTCATGCAGAAGCTCGGACTGACAAAGTAATCTGGCCGAAGAAACAGAATCCTACCAGATAAAGCCACAGTCCCCCGACCATCGGAAAGCAGAAAACTAAGGAAAATGCTTTCCTCCCGGTCGGGGGACTGTGATTTTATGATGTGGTTTTACGCTATCTTGTCTTCGTTCTTCGGGGTCTTGAAGAGGATCATGAAGAGGAAGGCTACTACGAGGGCATATGCAGCGAATGTGTACCATGCGGCGCTCCAGTTCGGCTCGGCGGCGTTGTAGACGAAATGGTTCACCACAGCCTGTGCGCTGAGGGTTCCGATTGTCGCTCCGATACCGTTGGTCATCAGCATGAAGAGGCCCTGTGCGCTGTTCTGGAGCTTCTCGCTTGTGCGCATGTTGGTGTAGAGGGCTCCTGAGATGTTGAAGAAGTCGAATGCCACGCCGTAGACGATCATCGAGAGGATGAGCATCCATACCCCTGATCCGGGGTTGCCGGCTCCGAAGAGACCGAAGCGGAGAACCCATGCGAACATTGCGATGAGCATTACCCTCTTGATGCCGAAGATCTTCATCGCTACAGGGATGAGGAGGATGCCGAGGGTTTCGGATATCTGTGAGATCGAAATGAGGGCGTTGGCGTTGCGTGCACCCCAAGTGCTCGCGAATTCAGGAACTTCCTTGAAGTGTGAGATGAACGGGTTTGCAAAACCGTTGGTGATCTGGAGGGCCACTCCGAGGAGCATCGAGAAGATGAAGAAGATCGCCATCTGCCTGTCCTTGAAAAGGGAGAATGCATTCAGACCGAAGCGCTCTGCGAGGGTCTGCTCCGCTCCTGAGTTCTTGTTGCAAGGGCATTCTGGAAGAGTGAAGCAGTAAAGGAACATTGCCAGACCGCAGATTCCCGATACGATGAACTGGTTGTATGAATGCTGGTACTGGATTCCGGCGCCGTTTTTCACGAAGTTCACAAAGAGCATTGCGCAGATGAATCCGATGGTTCCGAATACTCGGATAGGAGGGAAGTCCTTTACGGTGTCATAGCCGTTCCTCTCAAGGATGCCGAATGCTACCGAGTTGGAAAGGGCGATCGTAGGCATGTAGAATGCCACGCTGACTGCATACAGCCCGAAGAGGATGCCGAATGAGACTTCGCTTCCGGCGGTCATTCCGTAGAGGCCTGCGCCGGCCATTGCGGCTCCGGCGATGCCGTGGCAGAGCCCGAGGAGCTTCTGGGCCGGGATGAACTTGTCCGCCACGATGCCCATGAGGGTAGGCATGAAGATGGAAACGATTCCCTGCATTGAATAGAAGATGCCGATGCGTGTCGCCAGCCCTACGGATGCGAGGTAGCTTCCCATCGAGGTGAGATACGATCCCCACACAGCCCACTGGATGATGTTCATCACGATCAGCCTGAGTTTGATTGACTTGTTCATTTGTTATCAGTTTTTAATGTTGTCCGTTATTTGAATTTCGTCATGTATCATACAAAGATAAGCGATTTTGAGTAAAAGTTGTTATCTTTGAGGGTTAATTTGATTTGAATGAAATTTGTCAAGACACATAATGACCCGAATTCCGCAGCAAGATGCGGAGTCATCACGACTGACCACGGTCAGATCGAGACTCCTATCTTCATGCCTGTCGGCACGGTAGGTTCGGTCAAAGGCATATACCACAAGGACCTCAAGGAAGACATCAAGGCAGAGATCATCCTGGGCAATACATATCATCTTTATCTCCGTCCGGGACTGGAAGTCCTCAAGGCGGCCGGCGGACTCCATAAGTTCGAGTCCTGGGACAGGCCTATCCTGACCGACAGCGGCGGATTCCAGGTCTTCTCCCTCAGCCCGATCCGCAAGCTCACCGAGGACGGATGCATCTTCCGTTCCCACATCGACGGTTCGAAGCATATCTTCACCCCTGAAAACAACATGGACACGCAGAGGATCATCGGAGCTGACATCGTCATGGCTCTGGACGAGTGCTGTCCCGGAGATGCGGACTACCGGTATGCCAAGAAATCCCTGGCGCTTACCCAGAGATGGCTGGAGAGATGCGTGAAGCATTTTGACGAGACCGAGCCTCTCTACGGCTATTCGCAGGCCCTTTTCCCTATCATCCAGGGCTGCGTCTATCCCGACCTACGCCGTGCGGCGGTCGACCATGCGGCAGCTCTCGACCGCGAAGGATATGCGATCGGCGGACTTGCCGTAGGCGAGCCGACCGAGAAGATGTATGAGATGCTCGAGGTGGTGTGCCCGATTCTTCCGGAAGACAAGCCGCGCTACCTTATGGGCGTCGGTACGCCTGCCAATATCCTCGAAGGCATAGCGCGAGGCGTGGACATGTTCGACTGCGTGATGCCTACCCGCAACGGCCGCAACGGCATGCTGTTCACATGGGACGGAATCATGAACATGAAGAACAGGAAGTGGGCGGATGATTTCTCGCCGCTCGATCCGAAGGGTACGTCATTTGTGGACCATACATATACCAAGGCATATGTCCGCCATCTTTTCGTGGCAGGCGAGATTTTCGCCGGCCAGATAGCCAGCGAGCACAACCTCGCCTTCTATCTTGACCTTGTGCGCGAGGCCAGGAAGCACATCAAGGCAGGGGATTTCGCGAAATGGAAGGATGAGACCGTGCGCAGGATAACGACTAGATTATAAAGGAAATGGAGTTCGACCTCAGGCCAAAGAAACTGGATGTATATATCGTCAAGAAGTTCATAACGACGTTCTTCGTGGCGCTTATCCTCATCATCGGCATCGTGATCATCTTCGACGTCAGCGAGAAGATCGACAACTTTGTCGAGAAGGAAGCTCCGCTCAAGGCCATCGTTTTTGACTATTATGTGAACTTTGTCCCGTATTTCATGAACATGTTCAGTCCTCTGTTCGTGTTCATCACCGTGATATTCTTCACATCCAAGATGGCCTCCGATACGGAGATAGTGGCCATACTCTCCTGCGGCGTAAGCTTCCACAGGATGATGGTTCCGTACATATTCTCCGCAGCTCTGATCGCCCTTTTCTCCCTGGGACTCAACCTGTTCGTAATCCCGGACTCCAATAAGGAACGAATAGAGTTCGAGACGAAATACGTGAAGGACAAGACGAAGAACGTAGGACGCAACGTCCATTATCAGATCGCCCCCGGAGAGTTCGCCTTTGCCGAATCCTTCAGCTCGTGGAACAACACGGCATACCGCTTTACCCTTGAAAGGATCGAAGACAACCGACTCGTATCGAAGATAACTGCCGAGACAGCAGTGTATGACACTACAAGAAACGTATGGCGTCTGAAGAAATACTTCATCCGTGATTACAACGAGGACCTTACAGACAATATCCGCAGCGGAAAACAGCTCGATACGACGCTCGCCTTGGACGTGAGTGACTTCTATTGGAATCCTGAGTCCGTGGAGACTTACAACTACTTCGAACTGAACGACCTGATCGATCTCCAGAACATGAGAGGAGACGCAAATGTGAAGTTCTCCCTGATCCAGAAGCACAACCGCTTCGCCCTTCCTTTCTCGGCATTCATTCTTACTATCATGGGTGTCGCCCTGTCGTCAAAGAAGCGCAGGGGCGGAATCGGGTGGAACATCGGAGCCGGCATAGCTCTGGCCTTCACCTACATCCTCTTCATGAAGTTCAGCGAGATGTTCGTCTATACCGACACCCTATCGCCGGCTGTCGCATTATGGCTCCCGAACATAGTCTTCACCATAATCGCCGCCGTCCTCTACCGCCTCGCTCCGAAGTAACCTCCGGTCCGGTTCTCGTCCGGAGCTATGGGTATAAATAATCCGACCCTGCTGTTGCAGGTGACATGCCACCCCGGCTAGGGGGACGTCCTCAAAGAGGACAGGGGGTCACCGGAATACAGCAGGGTCGGATTATTATGTATTACATCAGTCGACAAAGACAATCCAGCCGAAGACATCTTCGGTCTCGCCGCGCTGGATGGCCTTGATGTAGTTGTAGAGCTTGAGGGACTTAGGACCGCACTGACCGTCACCGTAAGTGTATACGGTCTCCTCGTCTGACTCGAGGAAAGGCTTGTCAACGAGTTTGTGGACAGGAGTGATCACAACTGCTGTTCCGCATTCTCCGACCTCTTCGAATGTGCTGAGTTCTTCTACGCGTACCGGCCTTCTTTCGACATCCATTCCGAGGTGTGCCGCAACTGTTTCAAGAGACATGTTGGTAATCGAAGGAAGTATTGAATCGGACTTAGGAGTTATGTATGTGTTGCCCTTGATCGCGAAGAAGTTCGATGAGTTGAACTCGTCGATGTAGGTCTTTGTTGCCGGGTCCAGGTAAAGGACTGCCTTGTAGCCCTGTTCGTGAGCCACGTTGAGGGAGTAAAGCGAGCATGCATAGTTTCCGCCCACCTTGAATGCTCCCGATCCGTTAGGAGCGGCTCTGTCATAGTTTCTTGCGATGACTACATCCACAGCGTCAAGAGCACCTCCGACGTATGCGCCAACAGGCGAGCACAGCATCATGAATGTGCTTTCCTTAGACGACTGCACGCCGAGCTGAGGGTTTGTACCGATGAGGGTAGGGCGAAGGTAGAGGGACGCACCTGCCTCTTCGTATGGAGGAAGGTAGTCGATGTTCTCGAGAACCGCCCTCTTGCACATGTCTACGAACATCTCCACTGACGGAGCCTCGATTCCCAGGTATTTTGCAGACCTGATCAGTCGCTTCGCGTTTTCCTCCGGTCTGAACAGTCTGATCCTGCCATCCTTGCCTCTGAACGCCTTTAGACCTTCGAAGCACTCGATGGCATAGTGGAAGGCACCGCAGAAGGTGCTTACCTTCATATAGTCGTCAGTTGTGCTCTCTACAGGCGACCATTCGCCGTCCTTGAAAGTGGTGGTAAGGATAGTGTTTGTCTTAGTGTAGGAAAATGTGAGTTTGCTCCAGTCAATATTTGCCATGATTGTATCAGATTAGTATTTCAAATAATTGGTTATTCTCGTTTATGTATTCGTATTTGATGCCAATGGCGTCCATTCTTGCGATAAGCGGCTCAAAGTCGTCTTTGGAAGCCAGCTCGATGCCGATGAGGGCAGGTCCGAAGTTCTTGTTCGTCTTCTTCATGTACTGGATGAGCACGAGGTCGTCCGAAGGTCCGATGACATTGTTGATGAACGAAACGATCACTCCCGGCTTCTGCGGGAACTCCACTATGAAGTAATGCTTGAGGCCTTCATAGAGAAGGGATTTCTCGCGGATCTCCTCCATCCTGGTGATGTCGTTATTGCTTCCGCTGACGATGCATGCGACCCTCTTGCCCTTGATCTTGTCCGCATAGAATCTCAATGCCGCTGTCGCGAGGGCTCCTGCAGGTTCTACAACGATCGCGCTCTTGTTGTACATCTGGATGATCATGGTGCAGACAGCGCCTTCAGGGACGATCACGATGTCGTCGAGCACCTCCTTGCATACTTCGTATGTCATTGCTCCGGCCTTCTTCACTGCAGCTCCGTCCACGAACTTGTCGATCTCTTCAAGCTCGACAGGGCAGCCGTTCTCGATCGCCGCCTTCATGCATGGCGCTCCTCCCGGCTCCACGCCGATTATCTTGGTCTGAGGGGACATAGCCTTGATGTAGGAACCGAGTCCGGACGCAAGTCCGCCACCTCCGATAGGTACGAATATATAGTCGAGCGGCGCTGAAGTCTGGTTGAGGATCTCCCTTCCGATGGTGCCCTGTCCTTCCATGACCTTCGGGTCATCGAACGGCGGGATGAAGGTCTTGCCGTTCTCATTGGCATATTTGATGGCCGCAGAGTTTGCTGCGTCGAATGTATCTCCTGTGAGCACGATCTCGATGAACTCCCTTCCGAACATCCTGACCTGTTCGATCTTCTGCTTTGGAGTTGTCACCGGCATGAAGATGGAACCCATTATCTGGAGCTTGCTGCACGAGAATGCGACTCCCTGGGCATGGTTTCCGGCACTGGCGCAGACGATGCCGTTCTCGAGCGATTCTGCTGAAAGAGAACGGATCTTGTTGTACGCGCCCCTGATCTTGTACGACCTCACCATCTGGAGGTCTTCCCTTTTCAGATATACCTCGGCATCATAGATGTCGGAGAGATTGTTGTTCTTTACGAACGGAGTAGGTTCGAGAATCTCCGAAAGCACGGTTGCCGCATGGTCAATCGCCTCGGTGGTAGGGATGTACTTATTAGTGTTCATTCTGTAATGAATTTAAATCGTATTTCGATTTATGTGTCAAAATTATAATTAAAATCGCGGAAATCCTAATAAATAGGACGGATTTTCCTGATTAATTCATCATTATCAAAGCAATGGACCTGTGGCTGAAGGTCAGCTTTATGTGGTCCTGTGATGCTCTGTTGAGGGTCGCTTTCCACCAGTTGTCGAAAACGACGCCGTCTGTAGGCCATTCCAGACCTTCCGAACATATGCGCAGACTGTTGTCAGGACTGAATATCGAGATTCTTCTTCCTTCTCCGCAGTCCATCTCGAATGTGTCGGTTATGGCAAATATTGTCGCATGGTCGGAAACCATCTCGACGTTGATTCCCATTCCTTCAAGGTCATACGTCCTCGCATATTCCATCAGCAGGGAAATGTTTCCGATGGTATGGTCCTCCCTTTCTCCAGTGGCGCCGAGGATATAGATCTGCGAGATGTCCTTTATGTTTTCGATGGCCCATCTGAAGGCCTTGGTCTGGTCGTTATGCTCCTGCTCGTCGATCTGTACTATTATGTCGCTGTGCCTTTTGCGCAGGGACTGAGGCAATGAATCCATGTCACCTACCACGACATCCGGAAGCTTCTTCTCCCCGAATATTGCCTCGCTGTTGCGGATGAACTTCTGCAGCGCTCCGTCGCAGCATATCACAAAATCCGCGCAGCGGATCAGATAGCGCGGGTAGTCCGACTTCGGAAATCTTCCGTCGCAGATTATGACGACCGTCTTATGCATGCTTTCCCGTTATCTGTGATGATGTGCCCTGTGTCGTGCCGTATGACTGCGGCTCTCTGAATCCGATGAGGAAGTCCCTTACGGCCATCTTCTTCTTGCCTGCCAGCTGGAGTTCGGTGATCGAGAGAGCACCGTCTGCAGCGGCAATTGCAAGATAAGTCTTGCCGTCTGAAAGCACGGTTCCTGGAGCTGCCTGTTCAAGTCCGGAAGCTGAGAGCATTTCTGTATACTCGTCGCCCGTTACTTTTACAGTCTTGTATATCTTCATCTGAAGAACCTTGTCATCCTTTGTCAGTTCCGTGAAAGCTGCAGGATATGGACTCAATCCACGGATGAGGTTATAGATGTCCTTCACCTTGCCGTTCCAGTCGACATGGCAGAGCTCGCGTGTGATCTTCGGTGCCGGTCTGAGGATCTCAGATCCCTGGATGAAGCTTCTCTGGACGCGGAGCTCGACATTGTTTTCGATTATCGCTTCGACGGTGTTCACAACGAGCTTCGAGCCGAGCTCCATGAGCTTGTCATGGACTTCGCCTACAGTCTCGTCCGGCTCGATGCGGCAGTCGTACCTGTACATGATGCCTCCGGTGTCCATTCCGTCGTCGATCATGAATGTGGTCACACCTGTGGTCTTGTCGCCGTTGATTACAGCCCAGTTGATAGGGGCGGCACCGCGGTACTGAGGCAGGAGCGCGGCGTGGAGGTTGAATGTTCCCAGCTTAGGCATAGACCATACGACCTTCGGCAGCATGCGGAAGGCCACGACCACGAAGAGGTCGGCCTTCCATGCCTTCAGCGCTTCGAGGAATTCCGGATCCTTCAGCGAAAGCGGCTGGAGGACAGGAATGTTGTGCTCGACAGCATATTTCTTCACTGCGCTTTCGTTGACCTTGAGTCCTCGACCGCTTGCCTTGTCGGCCACCGTCACTACTCCGACTATGTTGTATCCGTTCTTTATGAGCTCGTCCAGCGGTGCTACCGCGAATTCCGGAGTGCCCATGTAGACGATGCGGGTCTTTCTGAATATGTCCATTATCTTTGTCTTTATCTTTCTGAATCCGCTCTTTATCGAATCCATGTTGAAGAATGTAGAGTCGTTGATTGCCTTCCATGTCAGGAAAAGTCCTGTAGGGAAGAGCACATAGCTGGAGAAGAAGACTCCTATGAACGGACCTACCGCTCCATCTCTTGCCAGCTTCGTTCCAGCGATGTCGATTACATAATATGCAACGAAGAAGAGGACGGAAATGATGGCCGAAGCTCCCAGTCCGCCTTTCCTGATGATCGCTCCCAGAGGCGCTCCGATGAAGAAGAATATGAAGCAGGCTATGGCAAGCGCGAACTTCTTGAAGACTTCAATGTCGATGAGCCTCAGGATATAGGTGTGGTGGTATCTTTCCCTTGAGAATGAAACCAGCGAGTTCTCTATCTCGTCGGAAGCCGTTATCGCCTTCCTTACAGCCTCTATCTCCTTGTCCAGCGACTTCCACTTGTGGAGGTCTTCGTGTTCGAACGGAGTGGTGCGCACGATCTTTGAAGCTGTGTCAAGCTGTGAATTGTATCTCAAAGACCGGGATTTGTTGAGCGTAGAGATGTTGCGGGTCTTGCCTTGTTCATTGATGTAGCCGATGGAATCTTCGCTCTCATGCAGCTGCTTGAGGTTCATGGACTTGACCTGGTCTCCGAATCTGCTCGTGTCCGATTTCTGGAACGAATAGTTTTCCAGAGGAATGACCAGCTCCTGCCTTTTGAAGTCGATCTTCTGGAACTGCAGGGTCGTGTCGCGGTACTTCCTGTTGTTGGTCTCCTCGTAGTTGGATCCGTCGAACATTATGAAGGATAGGTATGACTTGTCCTTCGACATCTTCATCATGGCAGAGTCTGCAAGCGTAAGGCTGGTGTTTCCCTTGTTGCCGGTGTGGTTGTATACCATGACTCCGTGCATGATGCCGGTCTCGTCATTTCTTTCGTCTACACGCAGGATATATCCCTCGATGCCGTCATAGAACATCTTTGCCGGTATCTTGATCTCGTCCTTGGTCTTTCCGATATCTGCTCTGAGCTGATAGATCTTGTTGTATGCGACCGGTATCAGGTCGTTTGAAACGAAGAATGCGCCGACACTGATTCCGAAGCATACTACAGCAAGGGGTATGAACATTCTCTGGAGGGATATTCCGGCTGCCTTGATCGCCAGAAGCTCGTTGTTTTCGCCCAGCTGACCCAGGGTCATCATGGATGACAGCAAGGTGGACAGAGGAAGGGAGAGGGGGAGCATGGTGATGCAGCCCCATCCCAGGAATTCCATTATGACTTTGAAGCTCAAGCCCTTGCCGACCAGTTCGTCGATGTAGAGCCAGAGGAACTGCATCATCAGGATGAACACGACGACCAGCAGGATCGCTATGAACGGTCCTATGAATGACTTCAATATGAACTGGTCTAACTTCTTCATCTATGCAATGTCGCAAACTCAATTATCAGTCGGATAGCCTGATAGGCGGAATTGGCATTTTGCCACCCCCGGCTAGGGGGAGGGGCCCAGCTTGCTGGGAGGGGGCCAATGGAGCCTACAGGGTGTCCGGCTGTTATTTAGCAGGTAGCAAGCTCAATCAGTTTTGCAAGAGCAGCGCTGAGGCCTTCAACGTTCTTTCCGCCAGCTGTTGCAAGTCCCGGCTGTCCGCCTCCACCGCCCTGGATCAGCTTGGCAGCCTCACGCACGTCAGCGCCTGCATTGTGGCCGGCCTTCACAAGGTCATCGGAATACATGAGCAGAAGCTGCGGCTTGCCGGCAGCCTCGAAGGCGGCAGCAATCACAAGGTTCTGCGCCTCCTTCTGGAGCATGAACGCCGCATTCTTGAGCATCACAGGATCCATCGGTGAGTCGATCTTCACGACATTGATTCCGTTCATTTCAACAGCCATGCCCTTGAGGCTGCCCTTGAGCGCCAGAGTCTTCTCCTTTGCAATCTCTTCCATCTGCTTCTTGTACGCCTCGTTCTCCTCGACCATCTTTCTGATGGCTCCTGCGAGGTCTGGGACATTGTTGAAGAATGACCTGGCTGTGCGGATGGTCTCGGCCATCTCGTCAACCATCGACTCGGCATGCACTCCGGTAGCTGCCTCGATACGGCGTACTCCCGCTGCAATCGCAGACTCTGAAACGATTCTGAAATATCCGATGCGGCCTGTTGCAGAGGTATGGGTACCGCCGCAGAGCTCGCATGAGCTGCCGAACCTGATGACGCGGACCGTGTCGCCGTATTTCTCGCCGAAGAGGGCCATCGCGCCCATCTCCTGTGCCTGCTCCATAGTCGCGTTGCGGTTCTCATCGAGAGGGAAGTTGCTTCTGATCAGCTCGTTGACCCTTTTCTCGACAAGCTTTATCTGCTCGTCGCTGAGCTTCTCGAAATGCGAGAAGTCGAAGCGGAAATATTTGTCACATACATATGAACCCTTCTGCTCCACATGTGTTCCGAGGATCTCGCGGAGAGCCTGGTGGAGGAGGTGGGTCGCTGTGTGGTTGTTCTCGATCTGTGTCCTGCGCTCTGCGTCCACATGGAGACTGAAGCTTTCAGTGCAGTCTGCAGGAATGCGCTCTGCGACATGGATCGTGAGGTTGTTCTCCTTGATTGTGTTTATGATATTGATCTTCTCACCGCTTTCCGAAAGGATGTATCCTGTGTCTCCGACCTGTCCGCCCATTTCAGCATAGAACGGTGTGCGCTCGAACACGAGCTGGTACATAGTCTTGTTCTTTGCCTTTACGGTGCGGTGGCGGGTCAGCTGTACGCCTTCGAGCTCTGTCGCATCGTAGCCGAGGAACTCGATGTTGTCGCAATGTGCGAACTCGACCCAGTCGCCTGACTCTATCGCAGTCGCGTTGCGTGCCCTGTCCTTCTGCTTCTGGAGCTCCACCTGGAAGCCGTCGATGTCGATCCTGTAGCCCTTCTCCGAAGCAATGAGCTCCGAAAGGTCGATAGGGAAACCGAATGTGTCGTAAAGCACGAATGCATCCTCGCCTGAAATCACCTTTGTCTCTGCAGACTTTGCCATGATGTTGTCCATCAGGCGGATACCTCTGTCAAGAGTGCGGAGGAAAGCCATCTCTTCTTCCTTGATCACACGCTCAATGAGGGTCTGCTGCTTCACGATCTCAGGATAGAACTCGCCCATGTCGTCGATCAGCTGCTGCACGAGGCGGCAGAGGAAAGGCTCGTTGAATCCGAGGAATGTGTATCCGTAACGTACGGCGCGGCGGAGGATTCGGCGGATCACATATCCTGCCTTCACGTTTGAAGGAAGCTGGCCGTCAGCGATAGAGAAGCTGATGGCGCGGATGTGGTCGGCGATGACGCGCATCGCGATGTCCTCTTCTGTCGTCTTGCCGTATGTGTGGCCTGAAAGATCTTCGATCTTCGCGATCATGCCTGTGAACACGTCGGTATCGTAGTTTGACTTCTTGCCCTGGAGAGCCATGCAGAGACGCTCGAATCCCATTCCTGTATCCACGTTCTTGTTCGGAAGCAGCTCAAGTTCGCCGCTTGCCTTGCGGTTGTACTGCATGAACACGTTGTTCCAGATCTCGATTACGAGCGGATGGTCCTTGTTCACGAGCGACGCGCCCGGAACGGCTGCGCGTTCCTCGTCGTCGCGAAGGTCTATGTGGATCTCAGAACATGGTCCGCAAGGGCCTGTGTCGCCCATTTCCCAGAAGTTGTCCTTCTTGTTTCCGAGAAGGATGCGGTCCTCAGGGAGATGTCTCTTCCATGCCTCCATCGCCTCTGTGTCGAGCTTGGTGCCGTCTGCCTCCGAACCCTCGAACACTGTAGCATAGAGTCTGTCCTTGTCGAGCTTGTAGACGTCTGTCAGGAGCTCCCATGCCCAGTCGATCGCCTCGTTCTTGAAATAGTCTCCGAAGCTCCAGTTGCCGAGCATCTCGAACATCGTATGGTGATATGTGTCGCGTCCTACCTCTTCAAGGTCGTTGTGCTTTCCGCTCACGCGGAGGCACTTCTGGCTGTCTGCAACCCTCTTCCATTTTGCAGGGCTGTTGCCGAGGAACCAGTCCTTGAACTGATTCATTCCGGCATTCGTGAACATAAGCGTAGGGTCGTTCTTTACGACCATTGGTGCCGATGGCACGATCTGGTGACCCTTCGAAGCGAAGAAGTCCAGAAAAGCTTTTCTTATTTCTTTAGAAGTCATATCAAAATTTTTAACTCGCAAAAATACACATTAAATCCGTAATAAACTAAAGAAAACCCCACTTTCGTGCGCATGTGTTTAAAAAATAATATTTTTTATAGAAGAATGTAAGATTTTGTATATCTTTGCGCTCGTATGTCCAAGAACAAAAACTATATTTTCAATGACAGAACGCTCATGTATGAGATACGTAAGCGTTCGAGGTTGTCGCGGATCTTCAAGTCTGCGGCTGTCTTTGCGTTGACTCTGGGCATGTCTGTTCTGTATTTCTGGCTCTACACGTCTGTCCTGGGACTCGAGCTCCCGAAGACGGTCCTCCTTAAGAAGCAGAACGCCGAATGGTGTTCGAAGATGGAGGTCATGAACAGGCAGTTGGACGGTTATGAAGATGCGCTCGCCTCGCTTCAGATGAGGGATGACGACATATACAGGTCTATCTTCGGTATGCATGAGATTCCGGCGGAGGTCCGCAACGCAGGCTTCGGAGGAGTCAACAGGTATGCCCATCTCGACGGTATCGACCAGGGTGGTCTGCTTAAGAGCACGACCGTGAGGATGGATGTCCTGACGAAGAAATCGTATGTCCAGAGCAAGTCTTTCGATGAGGTCGCGCAGCTTTCAAAAAGAGCCGGTGACATGGCCTCATGCATCCCTGCAATCCCTCCTATCAACCCGGATCCGTCGAAATACCGTCTTTCCAGCGGCTTCGGATACAGGATCGACCCTGTGTACGGACGCTCTGCCCGTCATACGGGTGTAGACTTCGCCATGAATCCCGGCAACCCTATATACTCTACCGGAGACGGAGTGGTGGAAAGTGTCAAGTTCGAGTTCTTCGGTTATGGAAACCAGGTGGTGATCGACCATGGATTCGGATACAAGACACGTTATGCCCATATGCGTAACATCGGAGTAGTGGAAGGCATGAAGGTGAAGAGGGGAGAGTGCATAGGCGAAAGCGGTAATTCAGGAAAGTCGACGGGACCTCACCTCCACTATGAAGTCATCTACAAAGGCAGCCCGGTCAATCCGAGCAACTATTACGATCTGACAATCACTCCTGACGAGTATGCGGAAATGGTTCAGAATACAGCCGACCTTTCAGAGAAGCTGACCCTCCACCCTTCGCATAGGGGCAAATCCAAGAGCCGCTCATGAGCAGCAGGTACATATTCGACAAGGACGACATAAGGTTCCGGAAGAAAAAGACATCAGTGTGGGCGGTCGTGCGCAGGATACTGATGTTTTTTGTCGCATCGGTGTCCCTGGCCGTGCTTTATTACGTGATTTTCGCTCTGGTGTTCAGCACGGACGAGGAGAAGAGGATCAGGCAGGAAAACAGGATGTATGCTAAGGAATATCCCGAGCTTGAAAGGAAAGAGAAACTGCTCGCGGATGTGGTCGACGGCCTGATGGTCAGAGATGACGGAATATACTCCGAGATATTCAAGACTTCGGCTCCGGATGTGAATCCGCTGTCTTCCATAGACTTTCTTTCCGGATATGATTCCATTCCGGACCAGGACATCGTCCTCCGCTCTGCGGCAAGGCTTGATGTTGCATGCAGGAGTGCTGCCAGGGTAGAGGATAATTTCCGCAGGATCGCCCAGGTGCTGGGCTCTGAAGGTTACTCCCTCCCTCCGATGACCAATCCGCTGAAGAACTATTCGTTCGCCCAGACCGGTGCCTCTGTCGGAAGCAGGATAAATCCTTTCTACAAGGTGCCTGTCCAGCATAACGGTCTTGATATGATAGCGCCTTCGGGCGAGCCTGTATATGCTTCTGCCGACGGTGTCGTAAGCAATGTGATACGTTCGAGGAAGGGACTGGGAAATGTTGTGGAGATCGATCACGGCAACGGATATATGACAAGGTATGCCCATCTGGCTGATGTCGAGGTCCGCAAGGGGCGCAAGCTCCTGAAGGGGGACCGAATCGGATATGTCGGAGTGTCGGGCAACTCCTTTGCCCCTCATCTCCATTATGAAGTGATAAAGGATACGGTGGTCATGGATCCGGTGAACTATATGTTCGCTTCCGTGGCTCCGGAAGAATATGTGAATATGCTGGTGATGTCCGTGACAACGGGCCAGTCTATGGATTGACGATTATGGAAAAGTATCTGTACACGATCGGCGAAACAGCCGAGATTCTGGGTGAAAGCACATCTCTGGTGCGCTTCTGGGCAAATGAATTCCCCAAGTTCATAAAGCCTCAGAGAAACGCAAAAGGCAACCGCCTCTTCACAAAGGAAGACATAGAGACGTTCAAGCATATCCATCTTCTCGTGAAGGTGGAGGGACTGACACTCGAAGGTGCGGCTAAAAGGCTCAGGGGAGACAGGAAGGATGTCATCAACAAGGCAAAGGTGCTGGAGTCGCTTCGCAGCATCCGCAGCCAGCTCGAAGAAATCAAGGAAGATCTGTAGGTATGGAATACAAGGTAAAAGACGTGACGAAAGTCATCGAGGAGTTTGCCCCTCTCTCTATCCAGGAAGGATGGGACAACAGCGGCCTGTGCATCGGATCCCCTGATGCGCCGGTGACCTCTGTGCTCCTTGGTCTGGACTGTACTCCGGAACTGGTGGATGAGGCCATAGAGTGCGGTGCTGACATGATCGTGACCCATCACCCTCTGATATTCTCCGGTCTGAAGAAGATTTCTCCGGAAGATCAGGTGGGCGAGGCTGTGATCAAGGCCATAAAGGCAGGCATCAGCATATATGCGGCACATACGAGTGCGGACAAGGTGATTGCAGGCGTGAGCGGCGCCATGGCCGCGAGACTCGGTCTGCAGAATGTGTCCATCCTTGATGAGGACGGCGACGGGACCGGTCTCGGAGTCGTCGGAGACCTTACGCAGCCTCTTTCGGCTTCAGAGGCAGTTGCTCTTGTGAAGGAAAGGTTCTCCCTCAAGGCCATGAGGACATCGAGGCCTGTTGATGGGAAGATATCACGTGTGGCCATGTGCGGCGGATCAGGCGGTTCCTTGATTAAGGCCGCATCCGCTTCCGGCGCCCAGCTGTACATCAGCGGTGACATATCCTACCATAATTTCTTCACGCGCGAGGGATTCATGATCATGGATATAGGACATTATGAAAGTGAAATAGAGATAGTTGATATTTTATTTTCATTGTTAAGGAAAAATTTTCCTACCTTTGCAGTTCGCATTACGCAGAATATATATAGTAACCCGATATTTTATTTTTAAGCGATATGGCTAAAAAGACAA
>JAFQAT010000046.1 GCA_017399865.1 Bacteroidales bacterium
CTAAAATGGCAGACACTGCGAGAAATTACTTTCTCTTCTTGTGTCTGTTCTTACGCAGGCGCTTCTTGCGCTTGTGCGTAGCCATCTTGTGCCTTTTATGCTTCTTTCCGTTTGGCATAATTAAAAAGGTTTAAAATATTATTATTGTTGTAATTATTTTACCTCGTTAACGAACACCTTAGCCGGCTTGAATGCTGGGATATTGTGTGCCGGAATGGTCATTGTTGTGTTCTTTGTGATGTTTCTTGCAGCCTTCTCTGCTCTGTGCTTGATGATGAAGCTGCCGAATCCACGGAGATATACAGGATTGCCCTTTGCAAGAGAGCCCTTTACGCTCTCCATGAACGCCTCTACGACAATCTGAACTGTCGCCTTCTCAATACCGGTTGCTTTAGCAACTTCGTTTACGATCTCTGCCTTTGTCATAACTTATTTACTTTTAAAATTTTAAATCACAAAAATTTTTCCGATATAGCTCGCAAAGATAGAGCGAATTTTTGAAATTGGCAAATTACTTTCACATAAATGTTTAAAAATTAACGCGTACTGACATACCTGACACATTAAATCCTTGGCATAGAGATTGACCATATACCTGTGTCTCCCCATTAAAGGGGAAACTCTGCCATTTTGGCAGTGGTGTGACTTAGCATCGAAGTGAAAAGTTGACAGACAAAGATTGAAATATGAACCGACTTTGAGCTATGCGATAGAAAGTCCCTTTCCCGAGGAAAGGGATTTAGGGATAGGGTAACGTAGATTATATTTTCATATTTATGTACGCCCTGAATCGAAGTGAAAAGTTGACAGACAAAGATTGAAATATGAACCGACTTTGAGCTATGCGATAGAAAGTCCCTTTCCCGAGGAAAGGGATTTAGGGATAGGGTAACGTAGATGATATTTTCATATTTATGTACGCCCTGAATCGAAGTGAAAAGTTGACAGACAAAGATTGAAATACATATGCCAGAAAATATGAAAGACATGATGAATGACATTTTATCCGCTGCGGGTGCGGAAGTGAGCATCATTCCGGTTATGCAGGGTGATGGAGTGATGAAGATAGATGAGTCGCAGCTGCCGGATTCATTGCCGATTCTTGCCTTGAGGAATGCGGTCCTTTTTCCTGGAGCCGTGTTCCCGATAACCATAGGAAGGGAGAAATCCATACGTCTGATCGAAGATGCCGAGCATGCGAATGCCTTTATCGGTGCGGTGCCGCAGAACGATCTTTCGGTAGAGGATCCGAGGCAGGAAGACCTCTACCCTTACGGAACCGTGGCCAAGATCGTCAAGACCCTGGAGATGCCGGATGGTACAGTTACAGCCATCCTGCAGGGCTACAAGAGATTCGAACTCGAGACCGTATTTGAGCACGATCCTTATCTGATAGGACGTGTAAGATATATGAATGACACTGTTCCTGAATCGGATGTGCAGACACGTATGATAGCCGAATCCCTAAAGGAGAAGGCTGTCCAGATAATAAAGTCCTCGAGCTTTGTCCCCCGCGAGGCTGCCAACGCCTTGAAGGGAATCGACAACTTCGAGTTCCTTGTGAATTTCATCGCGACGACGATCGAGGTCGAGAACTTTATGGATAAGGTCGAGTTACTTCAGTACGGTGACATCAAGGCCAGGGCGATGAAGCTTCTCTCGGTTCTCGATACGCAGGTGGAACTCCAGAAGATCAAGCAGGAGATCAACCAGAAGGTGAAGACCGAGATCGATCAGCAGCAGAGGGAATACTACCTGAACAACCAGCTCAAGACCATCCAGGAAGAACTTGGAATGGACGAGATGGAAGAGTTTACCCAGCTTAGGGCGCGTGCCGAGCAGAAGGAGTGGACGCAGGATATACAGGAAATCTTCGAAAAGGAGATGGCCAAGCTGGAGAGATACAATCCGAGCTCTCCGGACTACAGCATCCAGTACAACTATATCCAGTTCATGCTGGACCTCCCTTGGGGAAGCAAGTCTGTCGACAATCTCGACATGAAGAATGCCCAGAAGGTCCTGGATGAGGATCATTTCGGACTTGACAGGGTCAAGGAGAGGATCATCGAGTACCTTGCAGTGCTGAAGCTGAAGGGAGACCTCAAGTCTCCTATCCTCTGCCTCTACGGCCCTCCGGGAGTCGGAAAGACCAGCCTCGGAAAGTCTATCGCCAGGGCGTTGGGACGCAAGTATGTGCGTATCGCATTGGGCGGCGTCCATGATGAGTCGGAGATCCGCGGTCACAGAAAGACATATGTGGGAGCACTTCCGGGACGTATCCTGAACGGAATCAACCGTGCCGGTACTTCCAATCCTGTGATTGTGCTTGATGAGGTGGACAAGCTAAGCAGCGACTTCAAGGGAGACCCTTCATCGGCTCTTCTCGAGGCTCTCGACCCTGAGCAGAACACTGCATTCCATGACAATTATCTGGATATCGATTACGATCTGTCCAACGTGATGTTCATCACGACTGCCAATAATATCGACACGATCCAGCCGGCTCTCAAGGACCGTATGGAGATGATAAACGTAAGCGGATATCTTGCGGAGGAGAAGATTGAGATCGCGAAGAACTATCTGATTCCTAAGCAGTTGGAGGAGCATGGTCTGACAAGGGATTCCATCCGTTTCAGCAAGGAAGCCTTGACGAAGATCATCGAGGAATATACACGTGAGTCTGGAGTCAGAGGTCTTGAGAAGCAGATTGCCAAGATCTGCCGTGTCACTGTAAAGAAGCTGACCCTCAGCGAAAAATATTACAAGACCATCAAGCCAGCGCATCTTCGCGAATATCTCGGTCTGCCGACCAATTCTCATGATGTCCAGAAGGGCAACGAGGCTCCCGGAGTGGTTACAGGCCTTGCGTGGACATCGATGGGAGGAGAGATCCTCTTCATCGAGAGCTCAGTGAGCAAGGGAAAGGGAAGTCTTTCGATGACGGGTAACCTTGGAGATGTGATGAAGGAGTCGGCACAGATTGCCTACCAGTATATCAAGGCTCATCCGGAACTTACCGGCATGCCGTACGAGGAATTCATCGAGAAGGATATTCATGTGCATGTGCCGGAAGGAGCAGTGCCTAAGGACGGCCCGTCTGCCGGCATTACCATGGTGAGCTCGATGGTGTCGGCATATCGCGGTCAGAAGGTCAGGAGCGGCATTGCTATGACAGGAGAAATGACCTTGCGCGGTCGTGTGCTGCCTGTAGGCGGCATCAAGGAGAAGATACTTGCAGCCAAAAGGTCAGGCATCCATACGATCATCATTTCCGAGGAGAACAGAAAAGATGTGGAGGATATTAAGGAAATTTACATAAAAGGTCTTACCTTTGTCTATGTCAACAGTATAGACGAGGTCATTAAAAACATATTCTGATGCAGGTACGCATAGAAGAGAGCTGGAAAAACGCACTGGCGGGCGAATTCGGGAAACCGTACTTCGAGTCGCTGGTGCGTTTTCTGCATAAGGAAAAGGAGGAAGGAAAGAAGATATATCCTCCCGGAAGCCAGATATTCAGGGCGTTTGAACTGACACCCGTAGACAAGCTGAAGGTGGTGATTCTGGGGCAGGACCCATATCATGGACCCGGACAGGCGCATGGACTTTCGTTCTCCGTTTCTGCAGGAGTTCCGGCTCCGCCTTCGCTCAAGAATATCTTCAAGGAGATAGAATCCGATCTTGGAATAACGATGAGCGGATATCCGGATCTTGAGAAATGGGCCCGTCAGGGAGTGCTGCTGCTGAACGCTGTCCTTACTGTCCGTGCAGGTGTGGCGGCGTCTCACAGCAAGATCGGATGGGAGGAATTCACGGATGCGGTAATAAGATATATATCAGATAACTGCGAGGGTGTGGTGTTTTTGCTTTGGGGCAATTTCGCTCGCAGCAAGAGTGCCCTGATAGACAGATCGCGGCATTATGTACTGGAGGCGGCTCATCCGTCCCCTCTTGCTCGTGGCGCCTTCTTCGGCTGCCGCCATTTCTCGCAGACCAATGCCATCCTCTCTTCCAGAGGTCTCGTCCCGATAGATTGGCAGCTTTAAAAATGTGAAAACAGAACTTTAAGGTCGAACGAAGTGATAGTAAGTCCCTTCCCCGAGGGAAGGGATTTAGGGAAGGGGCAACGTAAATGAATATTTTCATATTTTTGTACGACCTTTGTAAAAGATAAGAGTCATAACACCTGGATTGAAATACCTACGATAGAAAAGATCGAACGAAGTGATAGTAAGTCCCTTCCCCGAGGGAAGGGATTTAGGGAAGGGGCAACGTAAATCAATATTTTCATATTTTTGTACGACCTTTGTAAAAGATAAGAGTTATAAAACCTGGATTGAAA
>JAFQAT010000047.1 GCA_017399865.1 Bacteroidales bacterium
CCTGAGCCAGGATCAAACTCTTCATTGTATAATATAAATCTCTCAGCTTGTCCTGACACTTATAATTTCACAAAGAAATTAACGCTTCTCGATAAATTGTATTTCTCGGTACTTGCTTCTTGTACAGTAAAACAGTCTTTTCAATGAACTTCTTAATGCCCGTTTTTCGAACGGGGATGCAAAGGTACGCTTTATTTTTAAACTTCCAAACTTTCTCGCAAAAAATTTTTCACTTTTCTTCAAGCGTCAGTCTTTTAAAGAACTCATCCCGTTTTCAAAGGGATTGCAAAGATACTACTTTTTCTGAAACCTCCAAATTTATTCTTTGCAAGAAACCGTCTCCAAACATCACGAAACGCAGAAAAACGAACATAACTCCTTGATTCTCAAAACAGGTAAGAGCTTGTTACAAATTTGTTAAAAGCGGTTAGCATCACAAACAGGGCGACATGTGACCCATCCAAACACAATGAAACGATATTTTTATTATATTTGCATATTGTACATATATATAATATAAGTAATATAAAACAGACATGAAGAAAACATTCCTGACTCTTGCGGCTCTTTTTGCGACAGCAATAATGCTGTCGGCCGAGGACTCCCCTCTCTGGCTTAGAAAGAACGACATCTCCCCTGACGGAAGCAAGATTGCCTTTACATATAAAGGTAATATATATGTAGTATCTGCCGACGGAGGCAAGGCCAGCCAGATCACGACCAATCCGAGCTACGATTCCGACCCTATATGGACTCCTGACGGAAACAGCATAGTGTTCAGCTCATATAGAGAGAAGAGCAAGGACATATATGTAGTACCTGCCGAAGGAGGGTCGCCGAAGAGGCTGACTTCACATACAGGAAACGAAACACCTCTTGAAGTCCTGAAGGACGGCAGCGTCTTATTCACCGCAAACATACAGCCGGATGCACAGTATGGAGATTTCCCTGGAAGCGCCCAGTTATATAGGGTAAGTCAGGAAGGAGGCAAGCCGGTACTGGTAACCTCCCTCCCGATTTCAAACATCAGCGTAACGGAAGACGCGGAAGGGACCCATGTGATCTATGAAGACTACAAGGGATATGAGGATGCGCTCAGAAAGCACCACACATCTTCTGTGACAAGAGACATCTGGCAGTATGTTCCAGATGCATCTGCAGAAGGATTCAAGATCACAGGAAACGGAAAGTTCAACAAGCTTAGCGGTTTTATCGGCGAGGACAGAAATCCAGTATTCCTTCCTGGAACACAGAAATACTTCTTCCTCAGCGAAGAGGACGGGACCCTCAATGTATATTCAGCATCGCTTAAAGGCGAAGGTAAACCTGAACAGCTCACATCTTTCAAGGGAAATCCTGTAAGATACATTTCAGTATCGCAGAACGGGACCCTCTGCTTCTCATACAACGGAGAGCTCTACACAATGAAGGAAGGGGCACAGCCGGAGAAGGTCGCCGTAAAGATAGTTACGGATCAGATCGAAAGCCCGGTGCAGGACCGCACGATATCATCCGGAGCCAGGAGTATGGCTGTATCGCCTGATGGTAAGGAAGTAGCCGTGGTGTTGAGAGGAGACGTATATGTCACCACGACAGACCACTCGACTACGAAGCGTATAACCAACACCCCGCAGCAGGAAAGAGACCTATCGTTCTCAAAAGACGGAAAGACACTCTATTACTCTTCCGAAAGAAACGGCCACTGGGGAATATGGGCAACGTCGCTTGCAGACAAGGATGACAAATACTTCACTTATGCTGTGAAGATGGAGGAGAAGCTTGTAACCAAGCCTGGAGAGACATGCTTCCAGCCGCAGGTTTCCCCTGACGGAAAGAGCATAGCATATCTGAAAGACAGGACAGCGATTGCCGTCATGAACCTCAAGAGCGGAGACGAGAAGATAATTCTTGACAGAAGCATAAATTATTCATATCAGGACGGAGACCAGAGTTTCGCATGGAGTCCTGACAGCAGATATATCCTCTGCAACTATCAGGCGAACGGTGGATGGAATAACGAAGATGTCGCTCTGATTGACGTGGAAAGCGGAAATATCACCGACCTGACTGAAAGCGGATATTCTGACGGCAACTTCAAATGGGCTCTCAAGGGCAAGGCCATGACCTGGACTTCTGACAAGGCAGGATACCGCAGCCACGGAAGCTGGGGCGCAGAGAACGATATCTATGTGATGTTCTTTGACGGCAAGAGGTTCGCAGAATTCAAGAAAGACAAGGAAGACCGTGCTATTGCGGAAATGCTGAAGACTGATACAGAAAAGAAGAAGGAAGACAAGAAAGAGAAGAAGGACAGCATCAAGGCTGAAAAGAAGGCAGAGGAACTAGTGCTCGACCTTGAGAACAGAAAGGACAGGATAGTACGCCTCACCCGTTTCTCGGGCAGGCTCGGCGATCATCATCTCACCCAGGACGGCAAGAAGCTTTATTACACGATGAGGCTGGAGCGCAGCATGGACCTCTGCATGCTTAACCTCGAAGACAACAGCATCAAGGTCGTTGCCAAAGGAGTGAGCGGATCAATCTATCCGACTTCGGACGACAAATACATGTACATGCTTTCCGGCGGAAGCATATCACGCATTTCTACAGCAAACGGTTCAAGAGAGACCATCTCATTCTCAGGCAATTTCGAATACAAGCCTGCAGGAGAGCGTGAATACATGTTCGACCATATCTGGAAGCAGGTAAAGGAGAAGTTCTACATGCCGGATCTGCATGGCACAGACTGGGAAGGTCACTATGTAAACTACAAGAGATTCCTGCCGCACATCGAGAACAACTTCGACTTTCAGGAAATGCTTTCAGAGCTTCTTGGAGAACTAAACGGCTCACACACCGGAGCCCGTTATCAGTACAGGTCGGGACTCAACACCGCCAATCTCGGAATATTCCCTGACCACGACTACAATGGAGACGGAATCAGAATCAAGGAAGTCATAAAGGGCGGCACTCTATACATAGCAGATCCTGAAATAAAGGCTGGCGATGTGATCACCTCAATAAACGGCACAGAGATAAAGGCAGGCATGGACTGGTATCCGCTTCTTCGCATGCAGGGTGGAAAGAAGATGGCCCTCACCATAAAGAAAGGCGGAAAGAAGGAGGTAGAAATGTATGTCGAGCCTGCATTCACAGACATCCCTCAACTCTATAACAGATGGGTAGAGCAACGCGCACAGATGGTGAAGGAACTCTCCGGCGGAAAGATAGGTTATGTGCATGTCGAAGGCATGGATTCAGAAAGCTTCAGAAGAGTGTATTCTGACCTTCTCGGCAAATACCGCACATGCGAAGCTGTCATCGTCGACACCAGACATAACGGTGGCGGATGGCTCCATGACGACCTGGCGACCCTTCTCGGAGGAACAGGATACATCAGGTTCGAGCCGAGAGGACAATATATCGGCACGGAACCATACAACAAATGGACAAAGCCTTCATGCGTGCTCATGGGAGAAGACAATTACTCGGATGCATGCGGCTTCCCTTATGTATATAGGGCCCTCGGCATCGGAAAGCTCATCGGAGCACCGGTCCCTGGCACAATGACTGCAGTATGGTGGGAGAACCAGATCGACAACACGATAGTATTCGGAATCCCTCAGGTGGGAGCGCTTGGAGTCAAGGAAGGCAGATATCTGGAGAACATGCAGATAGAGCCGGACATCCTCGTATACAATGACCCGGCATCCATTCTTCGAGGCGAGGACAAACAGCTGGAAGCTGCTGTGGCAGAAATGATGAAGACAATACAGAAATAACAGCGACATGGATAGAAAGGTAGTTATTATCCCTACTTATAACGAGAAGGAGAATATCGAGAAGATCATCAGGGCAGTATTTGCCTTGGAGGGAGAATATCACATCCTCGTGATTGAGGACGGTTCGCCTGACGGAACGGCGGCAATTGTCAAAAGTCTGCAGCAGGAGTTCCCTGAAAGGCTCCACATGATCGAAAGGAAAGGCAAGCTGGGACTGGGAACCGCATATATAACAGGCTTCAAATGGGCTGTAGCACAGGGATATGACTACATTTTCGAAATGGACGCGGACTTCTCGCATAACCCGGACGATGTGCCAAGGCTATATCAGGCTTGCAGGGAAGGAGCTGACCTTGCGATCGGATCGCGTTACTGCAACGGCATCAGCGTCATAAACTGGCCGATCGGCAGAGTAATAATGTCATACTATGCATCCGTATATGTCCGCAAGGTACTCGGTATGAAGGTATATGATACAACTGCAGGATTCAAGTGCTACAGAAGGCAGGTTCTGGAGACCATCGACCTCGACAAGGTCAAGATGAAGGGATACGGATTCCAGATCGAGATGAAGTACTCGACTTATAAACTGGGATTCAAGATACAGGAAGTTCCTATCATATTCGTTGACAGGACGGAAGGCACCTCAAAGATGAGCAGCGGTATCTTCGGAGAAGCATTCTGGGGAGTCATGGGACTCAAGATGAGAAAAATAAAGCCAAGAAAATAATGAAGACATATCTTCTGCACAAGGCGACGATCGTGACCGCGGCAAAGGAGGCTGCCGGCAGCGTGATCATATCAGGAGGCAGGATTGCCGACGTATTCTACACCGATGACGAGGGCTATGACTATAAATTGAAGGTTGCAAAGGACCGATATCCGGAGATAGAGACGATCGATCTTGAGGGAAAGCATATCATTGCCGGCGGAATCGATGCACATGTACATTTCCGGGAGCCCGGCCTTACACATAAGGCCGATATGGCGACCGAATCACGCGCAGCGGTAGCCGGAGGCGTCACTACGGCATTCGATATGCCTAATACCAATCCAGCAACAGTCAGTGAGGAAGCATTTGCCGGCAAGATGGAGCTGGCAAAGGAGAAATCCTGCATGAATCTGGGTTTCCATTTAGGCGCAACCAACACAAACATTGAGGAGATCGAACGTATTCTTGACGGGAAGACTTCCCTGTCCCCTGCAGACATCAAAGGCATCAAGGTATTCATGGGGTCTTCGACCGGAAACATGCTAGTCGATAAGAACACTACCCTTGACAGGTTGTTCTCGATAAAGGACAAGCCTGTCCTGGTCCATTGCGAGGAGGAGGAAACAATACGCCAGAACCTTCAGGCAGCGGTCGAAAGATACGGAGAGAACATCCCGTTCAGCGAACATGAAAACATCCGAAGCAGGAGAGCATGCATCAAGTCCAGCATCAAGGCGCTGGAAAAGGCTATCCAGCATGGAACCAGACTTGTACTATGCCATATATCGACAAAGGAAGAGATCGAGATGGTCAGGGCTGCAAAATCAAACAATCCTGACATAATCGCCGAGACTTCATGCAACTACCTATGGTTCTGCAACGAAGATTACGAGCGCATGGGCAGCAGGCTGAAATGCAACCCTTCCGTAAAGACATCGGCCGACAGGGATGCCTTGAGAGAAGCCTTGGCCAACGGTCTCATAGACACTATAGGTTCCGACCATGCCCCGCATCTGCCTGCGGAAAAGGAAGGAACATATACCAAGGCGCCTTCAGGCCTGCCTTCTATACAGCAGAGCCTTCCGTTACTCCTTACAATAGCCAGAGAGGAAGAAATTCCTCTGACGAGGATAGCGGCTGTTTTCTCCGAAAACGCGTCAGACCTGTACAGACTCGACAGAGGAAAGATCAAGCCAGGATATGACGCTGACATAGTGGTTTTCGACAAAGAAAAGACATTCACTGTCAGAAACGAAGACCAGTACAGCAAATGCGGATGGAGCCCATATGATGGAGAAACATTATACGGAACCATAGAGACCGTATTTGTCGGAGGAAACATCATATACAAAGACGGAAAATTCATTTAAAGGACATGTCACCGAAAGTACAGCCCAGCAAGACTCTTGTCTACATAGCATCGATGTTTGCCATAGTGCTATGGGGAATGTCATACATATGGACAGACAAGCTGATCGCTCAAGGAATACCTATCTTTTATTTTGTATTTGTCAGAATATTCCTAGCAGGAATAATCCTGTTCCTATTCAACACAGCATATGCACGGATCAAAAGGATACAGAAGCAGGATGTCGGCAAATTCCTCCTTCTCGCATTCTTTGAGCCTTTCATATACTTCATCTGCGAGACTTTCGGGCTGAAGCTGACAGGTTCCCCTACCATCAGCGCGATGGTCATAGCCACCATTCCGATCTTTTCCATCGGTGCCGGAATTATCTTCTTCAAGGAAAAGATAAATGGAGTCAACATCGCAGGAATCGCACTTTCCCTTGTAGGAATAGTTCTGGTAGCAATGGCGAAGGGAGAACTGGGAGAGCACTTCATCTGGGGAATCATTCTGCTCCTTATAGCCGTAGTCTCAGAAGTCGGACATGCATCCATAACAAAAAGTCTGTCCGGAAACTACTCCAGCCAGACTATTGTGATGTATCAGTTTCTGATAGGTTCTGTATACCTTTTCCCTCTGTTCTTGTGGAAAGGCCTGAACGGATTCGACTATGATGTCTACTTTGACGGGGACGTATGGTACCCGATAATCTGTCTGGCTGTCTTGTGTTCAAGCCTCGCATTTTCACTTTGGGTCAGCACCATCAAGAACCTCGGAGTCGCTAAATCCAGCATATTCTCGGCGCTCATACCTGTCGCTGCCGCAATCATTGCATGGCTTATCGGACATGAAATGCTGAACCAGAGACAGTGGATCGGTATTGCTATCTCAACTTTGGGAGTAATCCTCTCCCAGTATACATCAAAGAAGGCGTAATCCGATACGACCTCTATCAAGGTCTACAGAAATCACTGAAACCTTTATCTGCTGATGGAGCTTGAGGACCTTGGACGGGTCTGCCATACCCTTTACACCCATCTGGGATGCGTGTATCAGTCCGTTCTGCTTAATTCCGATATCTACGAAGGCACCGAACGCAGTGATATTCGTCACTATGCCAGGAAGTTCCATTCCTGTCTTCAGATCTTCCATCGTCTTGATGTCATGGGCAAACTCGAAGGTCTGTGCGCTTTCGCGCGGGTCGCGTCCCGGCTTCTTAAGCTCCTGGATGATATCGTTTATCGTAGGAAGTCCGAAATCTCCTTCAACATATCTTGCTGCATCAATACGTGCGCACAGCTCAGCATTTCCGACAAGATCGCGAGGAGTAACCTTCAGGTCCCTTGCCATCCGGTCTACAATATGATATGCCTCAGGATGGACAGCAGAATTGTCCAGAGGATTTTCAGCATCTGCAATGCGAAGAAAGCCGGCACACTGTTCAAAAGCCTTTCCGCCTAACCGCTTCACCTTAAGCAGTTCCTTCCTTGACCTATATGCTCCATTGGCAGATCTGTATTCCACGATATTTTCCGCAAGAGCCGGACCGATTCCGGACACATAGCTCAAAAGGTAGCTGCTGGCTGTATTAAGGTTTACTCCGACGCTGTTCACGCAGCTCTCCACAGTATTGTCAAGCGTCTCCTTAAGAAGGCCCTGGTCGACATCGTGCTGATACTGTCCCACTCCCAAGGACTTCGGATCTATCTTTACCAGCTCCGCAAGGGGGTCCATGAGTCTGCGTCCTATCGACACCGCTCCACGCACGGTTACGTCATGGTCAGGAAACTCGGCTCTGGCCACATCGGAAGCCGAATAGATCGATGCTCCGTCCTCGCTGACCGTAAATACGCGCACACCTTTCGGAAGCGGAACGCGCTTGATGAATTCTTCAGTCTCGCGGCTTGCAGTACCGTTTCCGATCGCTATCACCTCGATTCCATACTTCTGCACCATTGCTGAAACAGACTTAATGGACTTTATCTTTTCACTTGCCGGAGGATGAGGGAAGATAGCTTCATTATGCAGCAGGTTTCCCTGCTCATCCAGACATACCACCTTGCATCCGGTCCTGAATCCCGGGTCTATGGCCAGAACGCGCTTCTGTCCGACAGGTGGGGCCAGAAGAAGCTGGCGGAGATTCTCGCCGAATATCCTGATGGACTCGATGTCCGCCTTCTCCTTTGCTTCCTTGATCACCTCGTTGGAAATCGACGGTTCCAGAAGCCTCTTGAAGGAATCGTCAAAAGCCATATGGATCTGTTCTGCCAAAGGCTGGGCAGGATAGCGTCTCTCCTGACAGAAATCATAGTATATCTTCTTGCCGCACTTCTCAGGGTCTGCATCAATCTTTACGGTAATGAAACCTTCCTCTTCAGCCCTGAGGACTGCAAGAAGCCTGTGCGGCGCTATTCTTTCCAAGGATTCCGAGTAGTCGAAATATGAACGATATTTCATAGCCTCCTGTCCGGAAGCTTTCTTTGTCGCCTTGGTGACCAGGCGGCGTGTCTTGAATATCTGCCTCAAGGTTTCCCTTACCGATGCGGTCTCGCTGAGACGCTCGGCAATGATATCACGCGCTCCAGCCAGAGCATCTTCAACAGAGGCGACCTTGTCTCCGACATACTTGCGTGCTTCTTGGGCAGGATCGGTCAAAGAGACATTATACATCCTGTCAGCCAAGGGTTCCAGACCGGCTTCCTTGGCAACTGTAGCGCGGGTGCGTCTCTTCGGCTTGAACGGAAGATAAAGATCTTCCAGTTCGCGCGACTCAACGCAATTCTCGATACGTAAACGGAGTTCATCAGTAAGCGCCCCTGCCTGCCCGATGGTTTCAAGCACGGTCGCCTTACGCTTCTCCATTTCAGAGAATATATCTGACCAGTGCCTGATCTCGGCAATCGCAACCTCGTCAAGGCCACCCGTCCTCTCCTTCCTGTATCGGCTGATGAATGGGATGGTCGCTCCTTCATCAAACAGCGACACGCAGTTCTCGACCTGCCAATCCTTCACCCCTACCCTTGCAGCAATGCTCTTTATATAAACCTCCTTCATAATCCTAAAATTCAAAAGCACAAAAACCCCTCTATATGTTCTTTTAACCCAACTTTAAGCCCTCAAAAGAACAAAAACGCCCATTTTTGTTCTTTTACCCGTCGCATCAACGTCGGTTGATTGTTATTACGTTCTCATTCAATAGATTGACTTTTGTATGGAATTGGCATTTTCGCACCCCCGAGTAGGGGAGGGATAATCAATCATGCGAAACCTGTTTCAGCTGATCCCTATAAGCCGAGAATATCTTGGACTTGGAAACAAAGCCGATATAAGTCCTGTCATGGTCGACCACAGGCAGATTCCACGCCTGGGTCTTCTCGAACTTGTTCATCACGCTGTCCATCTTCTCATCTATATAGACATAGGCCGGGGCCGACATCATGAAGTTATACACATGCATCTTATCATAAAGCTCGGAATGGAACATATCCTGACGGATATCTTCCAGAGACACATATCCGTGGAAATGATTCCTGTCATCGACTACAGGGAAGATGTTTCTCTTGGAAGTGGCCACAACCTCTACAAGCTCGCCCAAAGACGCATCGATCCTTACCGGAAGGAAATCCGACTCGATCAGGTCGCTGGTCTTGAGAAGGGTAAGCACGGCCTGATCGCTGTCGTGGGTCAGGAGCTCTCCCCTCTTCGCTATTCGCTTCGTATAGATTGAATAAGGCTCTATTGTCCTTGCCACAGCATATGAAACAGTAGAGGTCAGAATCAATGGAATAAGGAGTTCATACCCTCCTGTCATGTCCGCAATAAGGAAGATAGCGGTCATAGGGGCCTGCATCACTCCAGCCATAAGTCCGGCCATACCTACCAGCACGAAGTTCTGCTCGGGCACAACCGCTCCCCCACCGATAAGGTTGATGGTTCTTGAGACAAAGAATCCGGCGATGGCACCGATGAAAAGCGTCGGTCCGAATGTTCCTCCGACTCCTCCACCGGCATTGGTAAAGGACATCGAGAACACCTTCAGGATAAGGATCAGAAGGAAGAAGATCGGGATGGACCATTCGCTGTTCATGAAAAAGGCAAGAATGGTCTCACCTTCGAAATCGATCATTCCGCCGTTCAGGAGGACATGCAGATGCTCATATCCCTCACCATAAAGCGGAGGGAAAAGGAAGATCAGAAGTCCCAGTCCGAAAGCCGACACAGCCCATCGCAGATATGGACCCTTGATTGCCCTGATCTTGTCTTCAAGCCATAATGTGGTTCTGGTGAAATATACGGAACATGCCGCGCTGAACAGACCGAGAATCAGATAGAACGGAATGTTGTGCATGGTGAATTCGGATATCGTGCATTCGAAGGCCGGCTGGTCGCCGAAGAAGATATATGAAATCACCGTAGCGGAAATGGTCGAAAGGAGAAGAGGCAGGATCGAACTCATGGAGATATTGAATAGAAGAATCTCCAGAGTGAAAAGGACTCCGGCCAGAGGGGCCTTGAATATGCCTGCCACCGCACCGGCAGCACCGCATCCAAGAAGGATCGTCATATTCTTATATGACAGGTTCATGTATCTGGCCACATTTGAGCCTATTGCCGCTCCTGTATATACGATCGGTGCCTCGGCTCCTACGGATCCTCCGAATCCGATCGTCACTGATGAAGCAAGCATCGAAGACCACATGTTATGGGGCTTGATCTTGGACTCATTCTTGGAGACTGCCTGAAGAACCTTCGTCACTCCATGCCCGATGTTGTCCTTTACCACATAGCGCACGAAAAGCATCGCCAGAAGCATTCCCACACCGGGATAGATGAGATAAAGAGCGCTGTAGGCAACACCGTCAAACCACGAAGTTATGGAATGGTGAATGAATTCGATGGTACTCTTGAGCAGGACTGCGGCAAGACCGCATGCGACACCCACGAGAAGGGATAGCAGAATCATGACATCACGCTCAGGCATGCTCTTTATCAGGCGCCTGAGCGAGGTTGAGATTCCATTGATTCCGAATTTCTTTCCCATAGGTTTCAAAAGTCTACAAATATATGAAAAAAAAGCCGACCTTTTGTCATAAGGACGGCTTTTATAAGTTTATGAGATTTTACGCATCCGCGCTGTCATCTTCTGTCGAGTACTGCGATATATTATCGTCCGGCAGGCTTTCTCCCTCATCTGATTCATTCTCGTCACCATCTTCGCCATCGAGCCAACGCTCAAGATCCTCCACATCGTCTGTCTTTACCTTTATCTTGACAAGGTAGATAGCATCAGGAATCTCTATCATCACAGCGTAAAAAGATGTTCCGTCCGGCTTGTCATATTTTACAAGATCAGTAAAATAGTCACTATATCCTTTTGGATACTTCTCTGCAAATGCAGCTGCCAGCTCCTCTGACATGTTCTCATAGCTGACAACACCTCTTCTCTTTGTTGTAGTAGACATATTCTGTTATCTTAATTTTTCAAATTCCGGTGCAAGTGTAGGACATTTTTTTCAATTGAGCAACATTTTTCAAGCTTATTTGCTCAACTTTTCTCTTGCATAATCCAGGGTTATTCTGAACGTCTTGCGTCCGGATGACGGAGCATCATACATGGCGTCTGTCATAATCTGTTCACAGATGGAGCGTAAGCCTCTGGCCCCCAGCTTATTCTCAATGGATGTGTCGACAATCAGGTCCAGCACTTCAGGATCTATCGAGAGCTTTATGCCGTCAAGCTCAAACATCTTCTTGTATTGACGCAGCAAGGCATTCTTCGGTTCTGTGAGGATCCTCTTCAACGCATCCCTGTCAAGATGGTCGAGATATGTGATCACAGGAAGACGTCCGATGATCTCCGGTATCAGACCATATGACCTCAGGTCCTGCGCTTCGACATACTTGAGGAGATTGTCCTTGTCGATCTGTGTCTTGTTAGAGGAGCCGAATCCTATGACCTGAGTGTTCAGACGCTGCGCAATCCTGCGCTCGATTCCCTCGAATGCACCTCCGCATATGAAAAGTATGTTCTGGGTGTTTACATGGAGGAACTCCTGCTCCGGATGCTTGCGTCCCCCCTGAGGCGGAACGTTCACGACGCTTCCTTCAAGAAGCTTGAGCATTGCCTGCTGCACACCCTCGCCGGACACATCGCGTGTAATGGACGGATTGTCACTCTTTCGTGCGATCTTGTCGATCTCATCGATGAACACGATACCGCGCTCTGCCTTTGCCACATCATAATCGGCCTCCTGAAGAAGACGGGACAGGATGCTTTCCACATCTTCGCCTACATATCCTGCCTCGGTAAGAACCGTAGCGTCAACTATTGTGAACGGCACATTGAGAAGCTTGGCTATAGTCTTCGCCAGAAGCGTCTTTCCCGTACCGGTCGGACCGACCATAAGGACATTGGACTTTTCAAGCTCAAGTCCGTTATCCTCCGAAAGATTGTTGTTAAGCCTCTTGTAGTGGTTATAGACAGCGACGGCAAGCAGTTTCTTTGCCCTGTCCTGCCCTATCACATACTGGTCAAGGTATTCGTGGATATCCTTCGGCTTGTAATCCGTCTCGATCTTCTCAGGCACAGCAGGAACTGACGTCTTGTCAAGATCGCGTATATAGTCCTGAGCAATCTTCACACAATCAGCACATATGCATGCATCGAGACCCTGCAGAAGAAGGGAGACTTCCTTCTCGCTCCTTCCGCAGAACATACAGTATCCGGACTGTTTTCTATCTTTCGCCATATGTTACTTCTTCTTTCTCAGGATCTCGTCAATCATGCCGTATTCTAGAGCTTCCTGTGAGGTGAGCCAGAAATCACGGTCTCCGTCCGCATAAATGCGCTCGACAGGCTGTCCCGAATGCTCTGCAATTATCTCATACAGTTCCTTTCTGGTCTTTTCTATTTCCTGTGCGGCGATAAGGATATCGGATGCCTGTCCGCGTGCACCTCCGAGAGGCTGATGTATCATCACCTTCGAATGCGGCAGTGCAGACCTCTTGCCCTTTGCACCGGCACAAAGGAGCACTGAACCCATGGATGCAGCCATCCCTGTACAGATGGTAGCCACATCCGGCTCGATGAGCTGCATGGTGTCATAAATGCCAAGACCGGAAGAAACGACACCTCCCGGAGTATTCAGATACAGGGAAATATCGCTTGTACTGTCATTTGAGGCAAGGAAAAGGAGCTGGGCCTGGATGATGTTTGCCACATCGTCATCAATAGGCACACCCAGGAAGATGATCCTGTCCATCATCAGACGGCTGAACACGTCCATGGATGCGACATTCAGCTTTCTTTCCTCAATGATGGTAGGATTGATGTATCCGTCAAGCACTGATTCATATCTGTGCATTGTCATGGAACTGATACGATGTTCCAGACGGGCGTATTTTTCGAATTCCTTATTCATAATGCTATATTATAAAAAATGCCGGCCACACGAGCCGGCATTAAAGTTTATTTCAACTCGCGGAACTTGTCAACCGATATCTTCTTCTTCTTGAGAGACACAACCTCGCGAACAGCATCGAAGGTCTTGTCGTCCTCAACCTTGTCGAGGATCCTTCTGCCCTGATCCTCCTGTGCAAGGATATTCTTTGCAAATGCCTCAAGCTGCTCCTCCGGCACATTGTTCATGCCGTACATAGCGAACTGGTATGCTGCAAATCCCTTTGCGCTTGCAAGAAGGTCAGCCTCCTCTACCTTTACACCATACTTGTTCATGAGATAGCTGCGGACCATCTGCCACTTGTAGTCAGCGATGAAGAACTCCCAATCCTTCTCGATGTCCTCCATGGTGAACTTGCCGTCGTTAACGACATATACCCATCTCTTGAGGAACTTCTCGGCAACCTTCACGTCTGCCTTTGCAAGAAGGTACTCCTTGAGGTCCTTACCAAAGCGGAAGTCCGCCTCCTGAGCATACTCAGCACGGATCTTCTCCTCAATCTTGGCATCGAACTCCTCCTCGGTCTTGACACCGAAGATCTTCTCGAATGTCTCCTCTGTAAGCGGAGCGTTCACGAAGGTCTTCACGTTCTTTACAGTCATCTTGAACATAGGATCAAGGTTTGCAAGCTCATCCTTATTCACCTTGAGCATAGACGAACGGTCTGTCTCGTTCACAAATGCCTCGTTTACGTTCACATCCAGAACATCACCTGCCTTAACACCTACAAAGGCTGTCCTTGCTGGTTCTGCAACATTGCGGAGAGCCACATATGTATCCTCAACCCTCATGTCGCCCTGCTCGAAATCAACTATGATGAAGTCCTCTTCCTTTGCTGCCTTGCCATCCTCGAGTGAGCCGTACTGCTTGAGAAGGTTATTCCTCATATCCTTCTTTGCTGCTTCAGTCACTGTGATGGTATAGTATACAACCTCATCCTCCTTTGAAAGCTCGAAAGAAACCTCTGGGTTAAGAGCGATATCGAACTTGAAAGTGAAGTCATTTCCAGCCACCCACTCTGCCTCAGGCTGATCCTCGCTTGGGAGCGGTTCACCGAGAACGCGGAGATTGTTTTCCTGGATGAAGTTGTTGAGCTCTGCAGCCACCACATCATTCACTGAATCCACAAGAGCAGACTGTCCGTACATCTTCTCAACGAGAGACATAGGTACCATGCCCTTTCTGAAGCCCTTGATTTCAGCCTTCTTCCTGTAATCATTCAGCTTCTTCTTTCTGCTTTCAACATAGTCCTCGCCTGCTACAGCAAGGGTAAGCTCGAGATTGAGATCATCAATTCTGTTCTGTTCAATTTTCATATCTTGTATCTTTTAATCATTTTCCTTCAAAGGATTCCGTCGTTCCAAACGAGCCGGCAAAAATAATCAATATAAGCGAATTTTCAAAATATCAGTTTCAGGCATTCCTGCGCCTCTTCGGGTATGCTACACGTGAGTGGTACATCTGCTGGATATATGACTTCATCGTCTCCTTGATTGTCGCGATCTCCTTCAGAGAAACCTCGGCATCGACAAGCTGACCGTCAGCAATCTTGCCGTCAACGATCCTGTCCACGAGGGCGGAAATATTCTCCGGAGAATAGTCCTTGAGCGCTCTTGAAGCCGCCTCTACAGCATCGCAGAACATCAGTATCACCTGTTCTTTGGTCGTCGGCCTTACACCGTCATAGTAGAAATCGGCCACATCATCAGGATCCCCTCCGGCATTAAGGTATGTGTTCAGGAAATATGCTGCCGGAGTCGTTCCATGATGGGTCCTTATGAAATCGCATATTATTTCAGGCAGGCCATGCTTCTGTGCAAGCGCCACACCGTCGGAGACATGCCTGATGATCTCATGCGCACTTTCCTTTGGAGTGAGCTCTGCATGGAACTTTACTCCAGGGGTCTCGTTTTCGGTAAAGCACTGAGGGTTTGCAATCTTGCCGACATCGTGATACAGGGCGGCCGTCCTGATGAGAGGCACATTGGCATCTACGGCACGACCTACCGCATCCGCAAGATTCATCACCTGGAGAGAATGCTGGAACGTACCAGGCGCCTTGTCCGCGAGCATACGCAGGAGAGGATTGCTCGTATCGCTGAGGTCCACGAGCTTCGAGGTGGAAACCAGACGGAACATCTTCTCGAACAGATAGACGAGAGGATATCCGGCAACCGAGAGAACGGCGCCGAATGCGATATCAAGTATGGTACGGTAATCGGCGGTCGTCATTCCTTCCACAAGTCTGAATGCGAACCACACCATGACCATCACCACAAACAGTATCAGTGCCGTGACGAACTGGAGCCATCCCTTGTTGAAATACTCGAACACGAGGATTCCTACGGTTCCGGCAACCAGATAGATGACAAAGAGTTCCATTCCGTTCGGTGCGAATATCAGCATCGGAAGAAGAGAGATGAAATATACCGAGAACACCATTCTCCTCGTAAAGAACGCGAGCTGATAGAATACGATCAGCAGGAACGGCATCATATAGAAGAGACTCGGGTCGATATTTGCCACAACAGACGAACCTACTGCAGAAAGAAGGAACACCATCAACAGGTACAGGTACTTGTTGTACTCCTCAAATATGCTTGTGTTGCAATAATAAATGGCCAGGAACAGCAGAAGCACAAGAAAGAAAGAGATCAGCACGTTTCCAGTCCACTGGAGAGGGCGCGGGCCCATATATCCGACATTCGAATCGAACTCAGCCTTGTATGAATTCAGAAGCTGTTCGATTTCTGCCGTCACCATCTCGCCCTGCGACACGATCACAAGGCCGGAACGCATCACTCCCTGCGTCCTTGAGATATGGTCATAGCTTTCCTCATGGACAAGATCGGTCGTCTGCTGGTCGAACACAAGATTCGGCTCTACAAGCTTGCCAAGTCCCGTCGCCGCATAAATGGAATCGACATCATAGCCAGGACATGCCTCAGCAATCCTTTCCTTCATGATGCGATAGGCATTGTCCAAGGTATAGACTTCGCTTACAGGGACCTTTACGGCGCGTCTGTCCTTCTGGACATAGATGACGCCGGTCTGTTCCTGCAGAGTCGAAGTGGAAATCACTCCGATGGAATAAATATGCGACAGAGCGTCTGCTGTGACCTGCCTCAGCACCTCGAGAGTGTCGAAATCCATGGCCGCTACAGCCTCTGCGCCCTTGGTATCCACCTTGGCGTCATACCTGTAGTACGGTATGACATGCGATCCGGCATTCTCCAGTTCACGCTGATACTGTTCCTCCGTCTTGAGTATCGGAAAATCAAACTGCGCTATCAGGGTCTCGTACTTCCATGGAGTACCCTTCTTATAATCATAACCGAATCTTGAACTCCTCGGCATAAGGAAGACAAGGAGTATTAATATGATTATAAGAGGCAGATATACCTTGAACTTTCTCGGGAAATTGATCTTCTCCATAATAAAAGGGACTTGCCGCCCGAGGGCGGCAAAAAACTATGCGTCAATATTTGCGTAATGAGCGTTCTGCTCGATGAATTCCCTGCGCGGCGGAACGTCATCTCCCATGAGCATCGAGAAAGTACGTTCAGCCTCGGCAGCATTCTCTATCGTGATCTGGCGTAAGAGACGCTTCTCTGGATCCATCGTCGTGCTCTGGAGCTGTTCGGCGCTCATCTCTCCAAGACCTTTGTAACGCTGTACGAACACTCCCTTGTCAGAACCCTTGCCAAGCTGGAGAGTAGCTTCCTTGCGCTGCGCCTCGGTCCAGCAGTAGACCTCTTCCTTACCCTTCTTCACGAGATAGAGAGGCGGAGTCGCCAGATATACGTATCCGTTCTTGATAAGGTCTATCATATAGCGGAAGAAGAAGGTCAGGATCAATGTCGCGATGTGGCTTCCGTCCACGTCGGCATCGGTCATGATGATCACCTTATGGTAACGCAGCTTACTGAGGTTCAGCGCCTTGCTGTCTTCCTCCGTACCCACGGTAACTCCAAGTGCAGTATATATGTTGCGGATCTCCTCGCTCTCGAACACCCTGTGCTCCATCGCCTTCTCCACATTGAGGATCTTACCTCTGAGAGGAAGGATCGCCTGGGTCAGACGGTCACGTCCCTGCTTTGCAGTACCGCCCGCAGAGTCTCCCTCGACAAGGAAGAGCTCGCATTCTTCAGGATTCCTTGAAGAGCAGTCAGCAAGCTTGCCCGGCATTCCGGCACCTGACATGACGGTCTTTCTCTGCACCATTTCACGCGCCTTGCGTGCAGCATGGCGGGCCGTAGCCGCAAGGATCACCTTCTCCACGATGAGCTTCGCCTCCTTCGGATTCTCCTCCAGATACTGTTCGAGCGCAGCAGCAGTAGCCTGGGATACGGCGGACACGACCTCACCATTTCCGAGCTTCGTCTTGGTCTGTCCCTCGAACTGAGGTTCAGCGACCTTGACGGAAACAACTGCAGTAAGACCTTCGCGGAAGTCGTCTGCAGCCAGGTCGAACTTGAGTTTTGAAAGCATGCCCTGCTTCTCGGCATAATTCTTCAAGGTCCTTGTAAGACCCATCTTGAAACCCTGAAGGTGGGTACCGCCCTCGATAGTATTGATGTTGTTTACGTAAGAATATATCTTCTCTGTGTAGCTTGTGTTGTACTGGAGAGCGATCTCGATCGGGATTATTTTGTCTGTCTCAAGATATACAGGATTCTCGATAAGTTTCTCGGCACCACCGTCGAGATAGTCCACGAACTCGCGCAGACCTTCCTTCGAATAGAAGATATCGCTCCTGTAGTGAGAGGTCTCCAGCTCATTGCCGTTCTCATCCACATCCTGGAGAAGAGTCCTCTTGTCAGTCAGCGAAAGATAGATACCCTTGTTAAGGTATGCAAGTTCACGCAGACGGGCAGCGAGAGTGTCGTACTTGTAGACCTGTGTCACCTGGAAGATTTCAGGATCCGGATGGAATGTCACGAACGTACCTGTATCCTCAGCTTCTCCCACAACCTCGACAGGCTTGTACGGCTTTCCCTTTGAGTATTCCTGAACGAAGACCTTTCCTTCACGATGGATTTCCGCCTTGAGATAGTCAGAAAGGGCGTTCACGCAGGATACGCCGACACCGTGGAGACCGCCGGACACCTTGTAGCTGTCCTTGCTGAACTTACCGCCGGCATGAAGTACGGTCAGAACGACCTCGAGAGCCGAACGGTTCTCCTTCTCATGCATTCCGGTAGGGATGCCTCGTCCGTTATCCTTTACAGTAATGGAGTTATCTTCATTGATCGTAACCTCGATGTGCGAGCAATAGCCGGCGAGAGCCTCATCGATACTGTTATCAACCACCTCATACACAAGATGATGCAAACCTCTTTCACCGACATCTCCGATATACATCGAAGGTCTTTTCCTTACGGCCTCAAGGCCTTCAAGAACCTGAATACTGTTCGCGGAGTACTGCTCCGCAGAAGTGTTATTGATTACTTCTTCACTCATATTTCAAATTACTTTTATTGTCTCATTCAGTGTTCGAAAACAAACGGACAAATATAGTAATTTTTTCTTGGATAACCTATAGCTTAAGGGAGAATCCGAGAGTGAAATATGGACCTTTTTCAGCATACAGAGGGACACGCTGAACGGTCATTCCGAGAAGGTTTCCTCCGCGGGCCCAGAATGACAATCCGCGGCTTGTCACATACTCGGCTGACAGACCAAGATCGACATATCCAGGAATCCTGATGTAATCAAGAGCATTTGATCTGGCAGTACGGAAACTGCAGTCGATTCCGGCATATATCCTGCGGCTGTAATTGTATTCGAGAGAGATGTCGCCTTCCAAAGCGGCAGGACCGAGGTACAGGAAGACCTTAGACGGATCACTTGCATCAAACGCCGAGCCTCCGACATGATTGAATACAACAGAAGCATCAGCAGCAAACCTGTCGCTCCGCCACCTCATGTCCAGGGCTGCAAATAATTTCTCATATGGCATGAAGTCCTGGCGTAACGCACTGTAGTACACAGCCTCAAAAGCCATGAAATCAAGCATCCCGGCAGCGTAATTGACATATCCGCCATACAGGTCATAGCCGAACGACCCTCCTATGCGTCCTTCAAGACCTGCAACGGCAGAAATCCTTTCCGTCTCGACTCCCATGTCGCAGCGGCCGCTCGGATACAGGAAATACAGATCATGGACAGAGGCAGCCTTGAAATAAGGATTCCTCTCGATGATGTCGGAATAGGAAAGCAATCTTGAACCGCCTCCCAACTTCAGACAGGCAGACAGATATTCAGGGACAAGCTTAAGTCTCACATCGACATCCGGATAGATCACCTGCTGCTTTCTGAGCCCCTGGAACACATGGAAATACTCTGCATAGAACGCCTTGTCGAGACGCACTCCCAGAGAAGCATACAGGGCACCTCGTTCATAAATGTATTTCGGAGTCACTGCGACCACCGTTGCGGAAGCATCGACAAGATCGGAGTACAAAGCCGTAGACATGTCGGCTTCAAGAACGAAATCCTTATCATTGAAGCGGCTTCCGACAGCAGCAGACAGGTCAAGAACCTGCTCGTTCAGACGTGAATACATCCCGTCGGTACCGGAACTGTTATCAACGGCAGCAATATAACCGGCATCAAGACTATACTTGAACCTGGCGCCATCCTTTGATGCTGCACGGAAATCCAGATCCATGGCATTGTAGCCCCTCACCCAACGGAAATCCTGCTGATGCAGTCCACGATATGAAGCATCAAGTCCCAGCTGTCCCCTTGCCCAGTCATAGCCGACATCCACTCCGGCCTCAGTACGCGAATCATAACCTGACCATACCCGATTTCCCGAACGGTCGACGATATTGTTGACATCAGGCCCACTGTTGATGTCAGACAGGATTCTGTCGATCTTATGATAATCTCCCACATAGGATCTATGATGGGCATATACATTCATCCTGAAGGCATTACCCTTCTTCGACAGCGCAGGAGACCATACGATGTCCGCTTCCGGATGGAGACCGTATCCCGCTCCCGCCCGGACATACAGCCTGCCGGGTCTGTCAGATGCGACAGACGGCTTCATGGAAAGGAGATACGGATTGAATTCATATGATCCCTTGTACGGCCTGTCGAAAACCGAATAGTCGAAATCAAGATCAAAGCGCATCAGGCTGTCCGGCACAGACATCTCCAGAGCCGGCTTGTGAACCTCGATAAGCTTGCCCTCATACGCTCGGTCCACAATGACCGTAGGATCCAGATCCTGCGCATAAGAGGCATGACAGACGGCAGCCAGAGACGCCGCAAACAAATATCTGTATATATTCTTCATAGCTTCATTTTAATTCTGTTCCGACATTATGGATTCCATCCTCTTCAGACGCATTTCCACGTCACTGATCACGTCATCGTCGGCGCCACCCGGTTCATAACCGTCGCGTACGCTCTCGAAAGTCGCTTTCGCCTGCTCGAACTCCTCACGCTCAGCGAATGAGTCTCCGAGCACTATGAAGCTCTTGGCAAGCCAGTAGACCTGGTCGGAACCCGCATCGGCAAATGCATAAACCTTGGTCTCCACATCCTCGAATGCACCACGGTCGTAGCAGTCCTGGATGAGCATGTATGCCGCCTCGGCGCCATATGGGTCGGACACATCCTTCGCAAGGCGCGCAAGGATCGCAAACGCTTCTTCTCTTCGGCTTGTGGCAAGGAAGGACTTCGCCTTGATATAATCAGCCTCCATCTTCAGCCTGCCGTCGGAGCGGCTGTCATAGAGCAGATGATCGGCGTTCTCGATAGCCTTCGCCCACTCATGTCCGCGATAGGCAGACCTCATCATGCCTGTCATGGCTACAAACTTGTTGTTCTCCAGAAGAGCTGACGAGAAGAGGGACGAATAACCGCCGTAAGCATCATCCCATTTCTCAAGCCTGTAGGAGATGTCCGAGAAGTTCAGCATGGAGATTTCGACGAAAGAACCCTCACCGCCGTCGATCACCTTCCTGTATGAGTCGCACGCCTGTTCGAGCTTACCAAGCTTCTTGTACGACTCCGCCATGTAGAAGTCCGCCTTGTAGACATATCTTCCGTCAGGGTACTTCTCCTTGTACGACTGGAGCGAAACAAGGGCCCGGTCATGATTCTCGGCAAGGAAGATCCTTTCGGCCGATCCGAATATCATGTCCTCCTTCTCATCCGCGGTCTTTGTGGCACCCTTTCCGATGGTCTCTATATATGCGATATATTCTTCAGGCTCATCCTTTGTCTGATATATCGACTCGATAGCCGCGAGAGCATCCTCGGCATAACCGGACATAGGCATCTTCTCCACCACAGTCTTATAATACTTCAGAGCGTCATTGAACTGCGACTGGTTTCTGGAGATCGATCCCATCTCGATATAGGCCTGAGCCACGAAAGTGGTGTCCTTTACCGTCTGGGCCAGCCTGTTGAAGCACATGAAGGCTTTCTCGTCATCCTCACGCACGGCATAGGTGCGTCCGAGTTCGAACAGCGCTTCAGGATAGAACTTCGCGGAAGGAGACGCCTTCAGTACGCCAGAAAGCAGCTCTATCTTCCTGTCCGGATTCTGTGCCAGCCCATGAGAAAGAGCGGCCTGGTAATACGGATAGATGTCATTCACGTTGTAATAGTTCTTCAGGACATTGTCATAAGCCGCCGCAGCAGAAGCATAGTCGGCACGTATGAAATGACAGTCCGCACGCCTTTCCATGGCGTCCTTCCTGTATTTGACAGACTCTTCTCCAAGATACTCAGTGAACCATTTTGCCGCTGTTGCATAGTTGTTCTCCTTGAAGTAACAGTATGCGATATTGTAAGATATCTGGTATGACTCGGCACGTCCGTACAGAGCCGATGTGTTATACAGGTCGGTAAAGATCTCGCGGGCTTCCCTGTACTGGTCGTTACGGTAATACGACTCGGCTAGCCAGAATCTGGTCAGCTGGTTGAGCCTGCTGCCCTTCTCCGAGTAATATGAAGCCACCTTCAGACACGGAATGGCCTTTCTGTAGGAGCCGCTGGAGATAAGCTGGTTTGCCCTCAGGTAGTTTGCCTTGAGGTAGTTGATCCTCATGTCTTCATCCAGATCATCGATCTTGTCGTATGCGTTTATCGCACTCTCATAATCCCTGTCATGGAGGGCCGCTACCGCAATATAGCTGTTGATCCTGTCGTTCCTGCGGAGGCTTGGATATCGCTCGAGGTAGTCCTGGAATACCGAGGTGTCGCTGTTGAGGTCGAAGGCGAGCTTCGCCCAGTTGAAGAAGGCGTCTTCAGATATGTTCGCATCATACGACAATGACGATGCGTTTCTGAAAGCGGCCATTGCAGCGACCTTGTTCTTTGTCTGGATATATGAATAACCCATATGATAATCCGCCACCTGACCGATGGAATCACGTCTCTCGCCCATCATGGAATAGGACTCTATCGCACCCTTGTAATCCTCGACCGCATAGAGCACTGATCCCTGGAAGAACCAGTCGGCACGCGTCTTCTGCTGTCCTCCCTGAGTATTGAGATCAAGATATCTGCGCGCATTGTCCGCATCTCCCGACACCAGCCATGACTCGGAAATGATTCTGGCAAGATGAGGCTTGCGCTCGTCAGACACAGCCTCATACATGCTGTCGGCATTGTCCGTCACATACTTGTGGTTGCCGAGCATGAAATGGCTTTCCATGATGTAATAGCATGAAGGCTGGGCGAAACGTCCGTCCTTCCGTGACATCTCAAACCACCTTATCGCCTCCGGAAAGTCCTTCTGTACATAGTTGATATAGCCCAAGGCATATCTGGAAGGTGCCGCATAATCAGGCGAAGAACTCTTCTCCACCTTTGCGAAGTTCGACTTTGCGGATTCAAGGTCCCTGTTTTCAAGGTCACAGTATGCCTTGATGAACAGATATTCCAGACGCTGGCTCTTATAAAGATCCTTATGTCTGATGTTTCCGAGGACTTCTCCGGCAGCATCGTACTCATGGTTCTCGAAAAGGTTCAGCGCATGATGCCATCTTATCTGAGGCACATGGACCGAATGCGGGTTACGGCTTATGAACGATTCCATGACCTCCACATAACCGGGAACGGAAGAACGGACCTGGCTGAGTACGGAAAAGCCCTCCGGGTCTGAAGATTCAGAACCGTCCGCCAGATCATCAAAGGCCGTACGGGCACGGCTGAACATAGAATTGTCATATAATTTTACGGCATCACGCATCTTCTGGGGTCCGTCAAAGGACATAAGAAGCAGAGCCGACAACATCAAAGAAAGAATTCTCATCCCTAAATACGTTTCTCTTTATAATAATTTACAAATTTAACCATTTTCCACTATATTTGTGTGTTTATAATTCATTTTTTGGACATGGAAGAGAAGACTCCGATCATTTCATTCAGTAATGCCGACATAATGAACGGCGAAGCGACCGTCATCTACGACTTCAGCATGGATGTGTTTCCCGGCGATTTCGTCTATATCGTAGGAAAGGTAGGAACCGGAAAGACCTCGATCATCAGGACCATAATAGCGGAAAACCCTCTGTTCAAGGGGCAGGGCAAGGCATGCGGATTCGAACTCAAGGGCATAAGGGACAAGGACATACCGTACCTCAGAAGGAAGATGGGAGTCGTTTTCCAGGATTTCCAGCTCCTGATGGACAGAAGCGTGGAGGAGAATCTTCTTTTCGTGCTCAGAGCGACGGGATGGAGCGACGAGGAGAAGATGAGCAAAAGGATAACATCTGTCCTTCAGGCCGTAGGAATGGAACTCAAGGCCCACAAGATGCCGCATCAGCTCTCCGGAGGAGAACAGCAGCGAATAGCGATAGCGCGTTCTCTCCTGAACGAGCCTCAGGTGATCATAGCGGACGAGCCGACAGGAAACCTCGACAACGAGACCGCAGACGGAATCATGAAGCTTCTCACCGGCATCAACAAGGAGAAGGGCACTGCAGTCGTGATGGTCACCCACAACAGGCAGATCTTCGAGAAATATCCCGGCAGGGTGATGGTCTGCAAGGACGAGACATGCTGCGAACAGGATTCCGACGAAGTGATTGACCTGGAACTGACCATCTGATGGAAACCGGAGAACTTTACAGCAAGGTGACGCAATGGTTTTCGGCTAATATGGAAAATGCCGAAACGGAACTCCATTACGACACCCCCTTCCACCTTCTTATCGCAGTAATACTGTCCGCACAATGCACTGACAAGAGGGTGAACATGCACACCCCGCAGATATTCGCGCGCTTTCCCGAGCCTTCAGACCTGGCATCTGCATCGTTTGAAGAAGTCTTTGAGCTGATCAAGTCCATCTCATTTCCGAACAACAAGGCCAAGCACTTGATCGGCATGGCCACAAGACTCATTTCCGACTTCGGAGGCGAAGTACCGTCGGAGCCAGGACTTCTCGAAACCCTTCCGGGAGTAGGCCGTAAGACCGCCAACGTGATAGCATCGGTAATATACGACAAGCCCGTGATAGCGGTTGACACACATGTCTTCCGTGTATCCAGGCGCATAGGCCTTTCAGACGGAACGACCGTCGAGGCCGTCGAGAAGGACCTTACTGAAGGATTCGCCCCGGAACTCAGGCCGAAAGCCCACCACTGGCTCATACTCCACGGACGTTATGTCTGCACTGCACGCAAGCCGAAGTGTGCCGGATGCGGTCTGCAGGACATCTGCAGGGAATATCTTGCAAACAATGTCATGCTATGACCGGCTCCCCTTTCACCAATCCTTTCAGATATGTTCCGCATCCACTTGTAAGGAAGGCGGCACGCGAACTTGTGGAAAAGCTTGACAGGATGATTGCTGAAGGAGCGGTTTCTGCAGAGGTAGCCAAAGGATTCACAGACGGCAAGATGCTGGGAGTCCTGGTCTGCCAGGAGGGCTATCTCGCTGCATTTTCCGGCAGTGTGGGAGGCCAAAGCACGGTGGACGGCTTTGTCCCGCCGATATTCGACCTTACCAGGCACGACGGATACTACAGAAAGCATGAGGCGGAGATATCCTGCATAAACGAGCAGATCCGAGATATGACTGCGTCCGAGCTGGAACCGGCCAGAGAGCAGCTGGCAGGCGCCCGCAAGAAGATGGAAGAAGAAATCGCAGTCCTGCGCGCCATGAAGCACGATACCGTAGCAGGGAGTCAGTTCAGGAATGCAGAGATCAAGAGGGCAAAGGACAGATGGAAGACAGAGATATTGCGTCTGGAAGCCGGATTGAATGAGGTTCAGACGAGAATAAATACACTGAAGAAAGACCGCTCCCGTAAATCAGACGAGCTTCAAAGATGGATTTTCGGGCAGTACATGGTCTGCAACGCAGAAGGAGTCGAGGCATCCATACTGGAAATATTCAATGAGAAAGGGCTGATGCCTCCGGGCGGGACCGGAGACTGTGCAGCCCCGAAGCTGTTGAACCATGCATATAGGAATGGGATGACACCTATGGCCATGGGAGAATTCTGGTACGGCAGGTCGCCGTCGACAGCTGTCCGCACCCACGGGCATTTCTATCCTTCATGCACATCGAAATGCGGCCCGCTGCTGAACTATATGCTCAGAGGGACTGCTGTCATAGGGTGGGGACACATGGAAAGGACATGCCCCCCACGGCTAGGGGGTGCCTGCCGCACGGCAGGCGGGGGTCCTTGGAATGTGCCCCACCCTATGACAGCAGGTAACACACCAGATCCGCATATTGCGAAGGTGGTATACGAAGATGCAGATATCGTAGTGGTCTGCAAGCCGTCAGGCATGCCATCCGTGCCGGGGCTTGACGGAAGAGAGTCTCTGCAGGAATTGCTGCAGAAAGAGCTGCAGACTCCGGTGATTGCCGTCCACAGGCTGGACATGGACACATCAGGACTTATAGTATTTGCAAAGAATCATCAGGCCGAATCATGTCTTAAGAAGCAGTTCGAGGAGCATACCGTAAAGAAGACATACTTGGCAAGGCTGTCCCCTGCCGGACCCCACGTGGCCGTAAGGCCGCTGCATGCCGGCGACAAATGCAAGATTGAACTGCCTCTGAGTCCGGACTATGACGAAAGACCACGGCAGAAGGTCGACATCACTCAAGGCAAGGCAGCACTGACCGAATATGAGGTAATGACAGTCAACGAAGACGGTACGACAGACATACTCTTCCATCCCCATACAGGACGCACCCACCAGCTCCGCGTCCACTCGGCCCATATCCTGGGCCTCGGTCGCCCTATACTTGGCGACCTCCTGTACGGCGGATGCGGAAGCATATGGGCAGAAGACCGGGAATATGCCAGGCTTCATCTGCATGCCTGCAGCATCACTTTCCGACATCCGTCCACTGGTGAATCCCTCACGCTGACATGGTAAAGAGAACGGCCCGCAGTATCCTGCGAGCCGTTCCTTTACCATATGTCTTGGAAGAATTACTTCTTCTTTGCGTATCTCTGATAGAATTTGTCAACGCGACCTGCTGTATCGACAAGCTTCATCTTACCAGTGTAGAATGGATGAGATGTGTTAGAAATCTCAAGCTTCACTACAGGGTACTCAACGCCCTCGATCTCGATTGTCTCCTTTGTGTTCGCGCATGAGCGTGTGATGAACACAACATCGTTTGACATATCCTTGAAAGCTACAAGACGGTAGGTTTCGGGATGTATACCTTTCTTCATAACGTTATAAATGATTAGTTAACTATTTTTGCGGCGCAAATGTACGACATTATTTTTACAAATCAAATTTTTTCTGAAAAAGATCCTTCGCTTAGCTCAGGATGACATGGAATCATTTGATTCTGTAAGGCAGGTCATCGTAAAGCGTGAACTTCTTTGCCTTGCGGATCCATTTCTGCTCTTCCACCTTCACATGTTCCTTCATTTCCTCAAAGGATACCTCGCCGTTTATATAATCAAGAAGCACCTGGTCTGAAAGCTTCGCCTCAAAGCCATCATCCAAAGCGAACTCGGAATACCTTTCAGTGAAGTACCGCATCAGCTGAAGGGTGTGGATCAGCGAATGGTATTCGGATCCCGGCTCCAGCATGATCTGATAGCCGAAACATTTCTTGCCTTCGTATCTTCCGCAGGAAGGAGTGAACGAGCAGGGACGAAGCATCACACCGTCAGAAACCGGCACATGTTCGAACGAAGAGGTCTTGACGAACGGAGCCCCGATGTACTCATAGGGACGGGCCGTACCGATTGCCGGAGAAATGTTCGTGTTGTTCCAGAGACCTCCTCCGCTGTACAGGTCGCATGTAAAGAGTCCAGGGATATCCGAAGCAGGAGCGATGGTCCATGGCATCAGCTGCTTGTTCGAATCGGTTGCAAGAGCAGATATCACATGGAGGGCGAACTTCGCGCCTATCTCATGGTAATACAGATTCGCCAGTTCGCCAAGGGTAAGTCCATGACGATGAGCGATTTTCGGCACATATGCCTCCTGTACGGCAGAAGGCATGGTACCTTCCACCACCCTGCCGGCCGGATTGATATGGTCGACTATATAGAGAGACGGGGCCTCCTCCTTCATCGACTTGAGTACGTCCATAAGGCGGAACACATCCTTCGTATAATTGAAGTATCTTGCTCCCACATCCTGTATCTCTACCACCACCGCATTGAGGCCCGAAAGCTCATCCTTAGAGAATTCGATATGATTGGTAAGAGGTGTGAGCTCGGTGTCCCTCGGCGAGAAGATGGTCTGAAGGTTCCCTCTCTCCCTGAATATCTCATACATATAGCGGCCCTTTTCCGTATCCCAGCAGTTCTGGGTGCAGAAACAGCCGACCCTGCCTTCCAGCAGGGCCTTGTCAAGCTGATCTTCAAGGGATGTCGTTCTGAATGAAAACATTATCCTATGATGTCTTTAGCGATTCCGATTATCTGCTGGGCAAGGGCGTCAGCAGCCTCCTTTGTAGAAGCCTCGGCATATATACGGATGATAGGCTCGGTGTTCGAACGGCGGAGGTGAACCCATTCCTTGCGTGATTCGAACGAGATCTTTACGCCATCGATCGTGTTGATGTCCTCTGAAGCATAGACGGTCTTGATTTCTTCAAGGATCCTGTCGATAAGGGCGCTGTCAGAAAGCTCGATCTTGTTCTTTGCAATCACATACTGAGGATAGGTCGCGAGAAGCTCGGATACCTTCATCTTCTTGTATGCAAGGTTAGTAAGGAAGAGTGCTACTCCTACCATAGCGTCACGTCCATAATGAAGGGCAGGATAGATCACGCCTCCGTTACCCTCGCCGCCGATCAGGGCACAGCACTCCTTCATCTTTGTAGTCACATTGACCTCGCCTACCGCTGCTGCATGATATACTCCGCCATACTGTTCGGTAACATCACGAAGAGCTCTTGACGACGAAAGGTTTGAAGAAGTCGTCATCGCATATGGAGCTTCCGCGCCGCGTGAAAGCAGGTAATCGGCAACGCTCACAAGGGTATATTCCTCACCGAAAGGCTTTCCGTCCTCGCAGATAAGCGCAAGGCGGTCCACGTCAGGGTCTACTGATATTCCGAGGTCTGCATTATTGGCAACAACAGCCTCCGAGAGTTCAACGAGGTTTGCCGGAAGAGGTTCCGGATTGTGTGCGAACTGGCCTGTAGGCTCGCAGTTCACACATACGCACTCGACGCCAAGACGCTCGAGAAGTCTTGGCATGATGATGCCTCCGACAGAGTTCACAGCATCAAGGGCAACCTTGAAATGTGCATTGCGCACAGCCTCAACATCTACTGCAGGAAGAGCGAGGACCGCATCGAGATGCTCGTCAGTAAAGTCTCTTTCCTCCATATCTCCAAGGGAGTCCACATCAGCGAAAGTGAAATTCTCCTGTTCTGCGCACTCAAGGATTGCGGCACCTTCCTCAGCATTGAGGAACTCACCCTTCTCGTTGAGAAGCTTCAGGGCATTCCACTGCTTCGGGTTATGGGATGCTGTAAGGATGATTCCTCCGTCAGCCTCCTCGAAGACAACGGCCATCTCTGTCGTAGGGGTCGAAGCGAAGCCGGCCTTCACCACATCAACGCCACAAGCCACGAGGGTTCCGCATACAAGCTGCTCGACCATGTCACCGGAAAGACGTGCATCCTTTCCGACAACGACCTTATACCTCTCGCCCTCAGCCTTCGGACGGCGTTCCTTCATCTTCTCACAATATGCATATGTAAATTTCACGATATCAAGCGGGGTAAGAGCCTCGCCCGGATTTCCGCCGATTGTTCCGCGGATACCTGAAATGGATTTGATAAGTGTCATAAGTCAATAGTTTAAATCATGCAAAATTAAAGTTTTATGTCTGCAATTACAAATTAAATATTACTTTTGCAGCCCAAAACAGATTCAACGATGAAGGCACTCTGGACAATACTTCTGCTCATAGCATCAAACGTATTCATGACATTTGCATGGTACGGCCACCTCAAGCTTCAGGAAATGAAGATATCTACAAGCTGGCCTCTTATCCTGGTCATACTTTTCTCATGGGGCGTAGCCTTCCTCGAATACTGCGCCCAGGTTCCGGCGAACAGGATCGGATACACAGAGAACGGCGGTCCGTTCAACCTGATGCAGCTGAAGATAATCCAGGAGGTGATTTCCCTGACCGTTTTCACTGTCCTGGTGACGGTAATGTTCAAGGGACAGTCTCTCCAGTGGAACCATTTCGCCGCTTTCTTCTGCCTGATCATGGCGGTGTTCTTTGTTTTCCTGAAGTAATTTTGCAAAAAATGCAAGAAAAATTTGGATTGTAACAAATTTTACCTACCTTTGCAATCCCAAACGATAAAACGGTCGGTTCGTATAACGGTTAGTACTCAAGATTCTCAATCTTGCAATAGGGGTTCGATTCCCCTACCGACTACCAGAGAGACTCCGAAAGAGTCTCTTTTTTTTGTATATTTGCATCATGCGCAAGGTAATCATAGCTCCGGACTCGTTCAAAGGGTCATTGTCTTCCCTGGAAGCCGCTTATGCGGCTGCAGCAGGGGTAAGAGCCGTATTTCCGGAATGCGAGACGATCTGCCTTGAGACCGCCGACGGCGGAGAAGGCACGGCATCTACGCTGACGAAGGCTCTTAAAGGGCAGATGACCGAGGCCATCGTTTCTGACCCGTTGGGCAGGAAGATTACAGCGGCATACGGCATAGCGGAGATATCAGGCATGAAGACAGCCGTCATGGAAATGTCACAGGCTTCAGGACTTACCCTGCTCGATCCAGCTGAGCGCAATCCCCTGCTGGCCTCCACTTACGGAACCGGGGAAATGATTCTTGACGCCCTGGACAAGGGCTGCAGAAGATTCCTCATAGGCATAGGCGGCAGCGCGACGAATGATGCAGGCATGGGAATGCTCGAAGCTCTTGGTTTCCGCTTCATCGACAAGGACGGACAGAAAATCACCGGCATGTGCGGAGGACTCATCGGGAGAATCGCCCGGATCGAATCACCGTCACATATGCCGGAACTGGCGGTGTCGGAATTCATCGTCGCATGCGATGTGGAGACGCCGTTCTGCGGCCCTGAAGGGGCCGCTGCGGTCTTCGGACCGCAGAAGGGGGCAACGCCGGAAACCGTCGTCCTTCTTGAAGCCGGAATGCAGAGCCTCAACAATGTGATCTCAAGAGACTTCGGCGCGGATCTGTCAGAGATAAAGGGTTCAGGAGCAGCCGGAGGGCTTGGTGGAGCATTTCAGGCATTCATGGGCGCATCGCTCCGAAGCGGAATAGAAATGGTACTTGAAGCCATCGGATTCGAAGAGGCCATACAGGGAGCCGACCTTATCATCACAGGCGAGGGAAAGATGGACGGCCAGACCGTCAAGGGAAAAGTCATTTCAGGAATAGCATCCATTGCGCGGAAGCACGGAATACCGGTAATGGCGATTGCCGGAATCATGGACATGACGGAATCAGACCTAAGAAGCCTCGGCCTTGCCGCCGCCTTCCCTATCGGCCCGCGTCCAGAAGACAAAAGCGGTCTCGAACACGCCATGTGTCCCGAAACCGCTTCTAGAAATATCACTGATACTGTCGCTAGAGCACTGGAATCACTTTCTCCATCTTCGTTCCGCGCGAACCTTTGATCAGCACAGTCGCTCCATCCAACGGATTTTCCTGGAGCCACCTGGCAAGAGCATCTGATGTTTCAAAACAAAGTATGCCGTCAATCCCTGCAGAAGCCGCAGCAAACTCCTTTCCGACCAGACAGACAAGAGACAGGTCCATTGCAAGCAGCTTATCAACCACTTCCCTATGAAGGGATTGAGAATCCGGTCCAAGTTCAAGCATATCGCCTAACATGACAGCCTTGCGCTCCGCTACCACAGAAGAAAGATTCTTCAATGCAACATCCATACTTGACGGATTTGCATTGTACGCATCCACTATCAGGACATTGCGTCCTGTCTTAGTCATCTGCGAACGGTTGTTCGAAGGAACATATGCCTCTATAGCCTTGGCTGCATCTTCAAGCGACACGCCGAAACGGCTGCCGACCGCAATCGCAGCCATAACATTGTCCGCATTGTATGAACCTACAAGATTGGTGCTGATGACACCATATTCCGGATGGCTGATGCGCAAGTATGGATTATCCGCATCGGCAGGAAGGGCCGAGCACCCCTGATACTCCACTCCATAAGGAAGAACAAGTGAGTATGGACGCTCCGGATCGCTCTGAAGGTTCCTCTCTGAAGCCATACGGCAGAGATACGGATTATCCACATTCAGGAAAACCATATCCGATGTCCTGCGAAGGTAGTCATACAGCTCGCCTTTCGTCGCCATGACGCCCTCGAAGCTTCCGAATCCCAGAAGGTGAGCTTTGCCCACATTAGTGATAAGGCCATAATTCGGAAGAGCGATGTCCACAAGTTCCTTGATGTCTCCGGGATGGCTCGCACCCATCTCCACGACGGCGATCTGGGTCTGCGAATCAATCTTAAGAAGAGTCAGAGGGACTCCGATGCTGTTGTTCAGATTTCCTTCAGTCGCGGTCACCTTATACTTTACAGACAGCACTTCTCGTATGAGTTCCTTCGTGGTCGTCTTTCCGTTCGTACCGGTCAATGCGATGACAGTCAACGGCTTTCCATCAACAAAAGTCATCGACCTGTGCCACCTTGCAAGCTCCTGAAGGGTCTTCAGCGTATCTTCAACAATCACAAGACGCTCTGAAACATCGGAAGGAAGCCTGCCTTCTGCAGCAGCGGTCCCCACTTCGGACGAAGCGTTTACCACAGCATAGGCAGCTCCTGCCTCCAGCGCCTTCAGAGCATACTCGTTTCCGTCGAAGTTCTCACCCTTGAGAGCGAAGAACATCTCCCCTCCCTTAAGAGTGCGGCTATCGGTAGTCACCGAGCCGCACTCCCTGAATTTATCATATATCTGCATTATTTTCATAATAACATATATCTGTTTTTGGTTTTGACGGACCAATGCGCCGATAAACCGTCGGGACATGTAATGTTCCGACGATTTATCGGCCTGTACTGCCAAAACCACCTGTGCCACGCTCGGTGTCATCCAACACCTCGACATCCTCCCACTCCACCTTCTCGTAACGCGCCACCACCATCTGCGCTATCCTCTCTCCCGGGTTTATGACGAAAGGTTCGTTGGAAAGATTGACAAGAATAACCTTGACCTCTCCGCGATAATCCGCATCAATGGTACCGGGAGCATTCAGCACTGAGATTCCATGCTTTGCAGCCAGACCGCTCCGGGGCCTTACCTGCGCTTCCGTTCCGTCCGGAAGCGCAATGAACAGCCCCGTAGGCACCATGGCCCTCTCGAGAGGACCGAGAGTCATAGGCTCGTCGATATTAGCCTTAAGGTCCATACCTGCAGACTTTTCAGTAGCATATGCAGGAGTCGGATATGCAGACTTGTTTACAATCTGTACTTTCATAATGTCCATATTAAAGATCCCTCGCTTCGCTCAGGATGACAGGCTAGTCGATGTTCGGCTGGTCGAAGAGAACGGTCTCCGTGCAAGTGATCTTCTGGCTGAGATCGCCTACTGAAAGGATGAAGTCACCTTCCTCGAGTCTCCACTTGCCATAGTAGTCTGCAAATGCAAGATCCTTTGCAGCAACCTCAAGCTCTACGGTAACAGTCTTGCCCGGCTCGATGCTCACCTTCTCGAAATCACGGAGACGGCGTACGTCAGGAGTCTGGCTTGCATAAAGGTCAGACGAGAAGAGAAGAACACTCTCCTTACCCTCTCTTGCGCCCACGTTAGTAACATCCACAGTCACCTTGATAACGTCATCAACGCCAAACTCAGCAGCAGAAACCTTCATGTTCGAATACTTGAATGCGGTATAGCTGAGTCCGTGTCCGAACGGCCACTGGCTGTCCACGTCGGCACTGTAGTTATATGCACCTGACATCGTGCCCTGCTGTTCAGCCGGCTTGTAATCGTATGTAGTGTGCTTGCTGATGTACTTAGGATATGTGAAAGGAAGCTTTCCGCTGAAGTTCTCCTCACCGCTGAGAAGGGCAGCAAGAGCATCGCCGCCATAATTACCTGGGAGAAGCACATCCACAACAGCAGTAGCAAGAGGCTCGATGTCGTTGATGATGCGAGGACGGCCCTCGTTAAGAATGAGGATGATAGGACGGCCTGTTGCAGACAATGCCTTGACAAGTTCCTTCTGATTTGCCGAAAGGTTCATGTCGACATCGTTTCCAGGAGTCTCGCAATATGTGTTCTCACCGATGCATGCGATGATCACATCAGATTTGCGTGCAGCTTTCACAGCCTCCTTTACACTTGTCTGCTCATCATATGTCCAGTTTGTTCCCATGAGGTCATACTCGACTCCAGGTACATATGTAAGGTTAGGGAACTTCTGGGCAAGGGCCTCATAAATGGTATTGTACTTGTCTGTAAACTGAGGCCATGACGCAGCATGTCCCTGCCATGTATATGACCAGCCTCCGTTAAGAGTCCTCATTGAATTTGCATTAGGGCCTGTGAGGAGGATACGGAGATCCTTCTTCAACGGGAGAATGCCGTTGTTCTTGAGGAGCACCTGCGACTCTACAGCAGCCTCATATGCCATGAGCGCATGCTTCTCGCTTCCGAAATCAGGATAATCCGCCTCTTTTGTATCAGGCTGGTCGAAAAGACCGAGGCGGAACTTCATGCGGATTACACGGCGTGCCGCGTCATCGATGCGTGACATAGGGACCTCACCTTCCTCAACGAGAGCCTTGAGATCGATTGCGAACTGGCAGTCATAGGGTACCATTGACATGTCGATACCGGCATTGATAGCCATCTTCACAGCATCCTTAAGGGTAGGGGCAACGCGCTCACGTGTATACAGGTTGACGATGTCAGCCCAGTCTGTAACGATCATTCCGTCCCAGTTCAGCTCTTCCTTCACCCACTTGGTAAGGAGTTCGGTGTTGCAGTGGAAAGGCATTCCGTTGTTGCTGCCTGAGTTCACCATGATCGAGAGGGCCCCAGCCTGCATAGCCTCCTTGAAAGGCTCGAAATGCTTCTCGCGAAGCTCAGATGCAGCGATTGACGACGGTGTACGGTCCTGTCCTGAAACAGGCACGCCATAGCCCATGAAATGCTTCGCACAGGCAGCGATATGGTTCGGACCAAGATTGTTAGGATCATCACCCTGCATTCCGCGAACCTCAGCAACCGCCATTTCCGCATTCACATAGACATCCTCGCCGAAGCTCTCCCACATTCTTGACCATGCAGGATTTCTACCGAGGTCCATAGTAGGAGAGAAAGTCCAAGGAACATTTGCAGCACGGCTCTCATACGCAGTCACCATACCCATGTTATATGCATGCTGGCGGTTGAACGATGCCGCGAGGTTGATCTCCTGAGGAAAAAGGATTCCGCCGAGGACATATGATGTTCCGTGGATATGGTCGAGTCCGAAAAGAGTCGGGATGCCCATCTCCTCGATAGAAATGCGGTTGATCTCTGATATAAGCTTATTGTAAGTCTCAGGGGTCTGCGCATGTCCGTCAGGAACATTGAGGATCGAACCGACCTTGTAGGTACGGATGATCGAATCACCTGCAGGTGTAAGCTCTCCGCCTCTGGATACGGCATCTACCGTGATCTGGGTCATCTGACCGATCTTCTCCTCGAGAGTCATACCCTTGAGGACCTTCTCGACCTTAGCTTCCAGAGCGGCATCATAAGGAATAGCAGGTTCCACCTTTGGTGAACTGCAGCATGAAGCGGCAAGCACAGCCGCGCAAGCGCCAAAAAAGAATCTGTTCAGTTTCATATGATTGTGTAGTTTAGTTTCTATCAAAACGTACAAATATACGAAACTTGAACAAAAAATCAAACAGCCGGACCTATCAGTACAGCATTACATTTCCATAATAATCCACTCCGAACATCATGAAAGGATCGATAAGGTCATCGATTACCACTGCCGCTTCAAGTCTTGTGACATCACGTCCTTCATCATAATCGGAAAGTCCGAGACCTTCCCACCATGCCTGCTCATCCTTAGGAACACGAAGGCCCAGCATGCGCAGAGCGTCCGTGAACCCGCCCACCGACACAGGTCCGGAAGGGAACGGAAGATGGCCGTTATAATACCCTTCAGGGAAGATCTCCTCCGCCCGAAGAGGGTCATCGGCGCGGAACCAGGTCTGGTTCGCCCAGCCGACATTGCGGCCTTCGCCACGGAGCAGACCGGTCGCACCTATCTTCTGAAGTGCCTTGAAATGCCTGTGGTCCTTCGGAAGGTCAAGATATGGCATGATATAGCATCCTGCATCAAGAAGAGCCTCCTGGACCTTGCGGACCCGCACCTGATCCACATTCCTGCCTTCCTTATGGGCAATAGCGGCAATCGCTCCGGCCGCCTGTCCGAGCTGCATCACGACGGGCTGGAGACGGGTCGCTCCATTGATCAGATTCGAGACGGACACAGACTTCTCTGCCACGATAAGATCCTGAACATCATCCTGTTCCGGTATGAGCACTCCCATAGGGACATTGAACGACGGGATAGGATAGAACTCCAGGTCCGGCAGCTCCTGCCAATGCGGATGGCGGAAATGGTGATGATCCACAGCATAGTCGCCGACGGCGATACCGGTCCTGTAATAAGGATGTCTGTACCCGTATGGAGAAGCGGCCGCATCAAGGGTAAGGAATGCCTTGCCGACAATACGTCTTGACTCCCTGTGATATGGGAAGAATGGAAGCTTGTCTTCAGTCGGGAACTCATCATCCGCAAGCCCCAGATTCTTCATTCCGAGCTCGGTCTGGATGTAATACAGGAAGCAGCGGGTGAAGTTCTTCGCCTCCTCATATGCCTCCAGACGCTCCTCACGGCCCATTTCTATCGTATTCACATAATAGTCATTGCCATAAATCGGCCAGTTGATCATATACTTCACGTTCGGAGTACGGCCATATGTTATCATCATGTCCGGGCTCCATATGGTCTGTCCGGTCTCAGGAACAGTATTGTTCGGACCGGTCGCGCAATTATAGAACACCGCAGGATCATAGCCTTCCGGCCTTTCGATCGTCATATCTGCATCAGGACCGTAATCCTTGAGCATTGCCACATACGTAAGGTCCTGGATTATGTCGTTTGCCTGTGCGGGAGCAATCGATTCGCCCGTATCTTCCGATGCCTCCATACCTATCCTGTACTCCACTCCGCATGCCTTGGCAACATCGCCAAGCTCGGTCGCGTCTATAAGAACGTCGGCAATCACCGTATACTTACGTCCTTCCGGTCCGCGGAGGACCACCTTCCAGTCGTCCTCCCCTTCCGGGCTTACGCTCACCATGACAGTCTCACGCCTTAGGTCCAGAAGGTCGCCGCATCCTTCGGCCATCGCAGTCAGAACTTCCTGTCCGACATGAGGTTCGAAATTGATATTGCTGACCCAGCCGGTCTTCAGGGCATCCCAGCCGCCGTATCTAGCCGAAAGAGAATCAGCGAACTCTCCGAAAATGCCGCTCTGTAGCCTGTAGTTTCCGTCTACGCAGCTCACTCCCGCAGCGGTAAGCATGCCGCCGACCCATGGAGTCTCTTCCACGACCATGACGGGCACCCCCATCCTGGCAGTCTGGATACCGGCGGAGATCCCGCTGGCGCCGCCTCCGATCACAAGCACATCTGCATATCCGGTCTTCGAACATGACTCTACAGACATCAGCTGTCCTGCTACAACTGCGAGCAGAAACAGATTCTTAAATACTGACTTCATATGTTTCCTTATCTTTTAAGCGCCTTCCTGATGACAGGCATGACATGATCTACATAACGCATGGCTCCAAGGTCAGTAAAGTGGATACCGTCCACAGTCGCTTCTCCATCATCTCCTATCATCCCTTCTGCACCGATGTAATATATCTTCTTCTCGCCTGACTTCCTGAGTTTCCTGAACAGCCTCTTCTGGGCCTCATTCTTACCGGTAACTTCCGCAAGCATCCTCTTGTCAAACACGGAATGCGGGAATATGACATCCTCAATGAAGATCACAGGGACATCAGGATGGGCATCCCTTATGATGCGGAAGAACTCCTCTCCGTGCCTGTCAATCAGATAGTCGTAGGCATTAGGAGCATAGTCAAGCACGAAAAGGCCGGGATCCTCTACAGAAGCCATCAGACGGGCTATCTCCATGTCCAGAAGGGCATTGCCACTGAATCCGAGGTTTATGACTTCCCTGTCCAGACGGCGGCTGATGATATTGGTATGGGCCATTCCGGGACGGTTGGCACAACCGCCCTGAAGAATGCTCGTGCCATACATGACTATCGGTTTGCTGCGCGAGGGCCTGTCGACAGCAGGGCCATCAATGAATGCCCCTTCATCAACACCTATCTCAAGCGAACTTACTCCATCGTACAGAGACAGATAGAGCATATACTCGCGCTCGATCGGATCCATATCCCTGATGATCTCCCTCTCCGATTTCTTTCCCTGCGGCTGGGCGCTGCATACATGCCTCCACTCCCCGTCGACAAGAGCATAAAGGTCAAGACCTTTTGTTCCGGTATCGGTCATATGGGTCATGGTATTGTTGAAGGTCGACTCCCACCTCGCATGGATGGATGTCGAATTGGAGCGGAAACGCACGAAAAGGCCGGCGGAATTTCTTCCGAGGTACCATACGGGATCACGGCTTACCCCCTTTAGTTCAGAAGGAAGACGCTCATAACGGCCTTCGGTCCGGTCTGATACCTTTCCGTATAAAGGGAATGCGGAAGCATCTGTATATACCACATTCTGGCAATACACCTGACTGCATAGCAGGGCAATAAAAGAAGTTATAATCAATCTCTTCATGTCAAATGGGTTTATATATCCACAAAATTACATGTTTTTATAAAATCCTCCCTTATTTTTTAAATAATTTTAATAATTATGGTTATCTTTGAGGGTTATAAGAATATAAGACAAAATCAAAACAGATATGCACAAGACACTAACCGCATTAGTGACAGTCCTCGCACTGTCATTCAGCGCCGATCTTTCGGCAAAAAAGGCAAAGGAACTGATCGAGACTCCTGCATCAGACAGCCGCATCGAGTACACAGGAAGGACCCAGGTAAACGGTCCTGAAGTGACTTACGACTGGAGCGGAGTCTACTTCAGAGTAAAGTTCAACGGCCCTTACCTCGCCATGAAATGTTCCGACACAAAGAACACATGGTTCAACCAGTGGACAGACAAGGAGATGGGTCCGAAAGCCGACAAGGTATTCATGGTCGGAGCAAAGGACACCCTCATCGTACTTGCAGAAGGCCTCGGCAAAGGAGAACATGAAATCATCCTCCAGAAGAGGACCGAAGGCGAGCAGGGACGCTTTACAGTACATTCATTCCTGACCGAAGGCGAGATTCTTCAGGCAGACGGCCGCAAGGAAAGGCACATCGAGTTCATCGGCGACTCCTACACATGCGGATACGGCACTGAAAGCGAAGACAGGGACGACCCGTTCCTCGCAGAGACCGAGAACTGCAACCTCACATATGCAGCGATCGCATCAAGGTATTTCGGCGCAGACTTCAACCTCGTGAGCCACTCCGGCCAGGGAATCTGCCGCAACTACGACGACTTCCGTCCGGGATACAACATGCCGGACAGATACAGCCAGACATTCGACGAATCGGCAGATGCCGCATGGAACGCCGCAGAAGCTCCTTTCCGTCCCGACATCGTGGTCATCTACCTCTGCACCAACGACTTCTCGACTGCACGCCAGCCGCATGAAACCATTTTTGCAGGAAGATATATCGAGCTCCTCAAGAAGATCAAGGCGAACTACGGAGATGACATCCCGGTTCTTTGCCTTGCATCGAATGTGACTCCGTTCAGCTTCGACTACATCCGCAACGCATGCATGATGAGCGGACTGAGCAACCTGACATATGTAGGCCTCACAAGGGGGATCCACAACGAGACCGACGAACTCGGAGCGAGCTGGCATCCGAACTACAAGGGTCACATCAAGGTAGCAAGCAGCGTGATACCTTACATCTCGACGCTGACAGGATGGGAAATGGAAGAAAAACCTTATAAGTAATCTATCATGAAAAAGGGAATAATATTATTCATTGCAGCAGCAGTATCAGTCTTCGGAGCGAAGGCTGACGTGATCAAGGGATCTGTAAAGGACACCGAGGGCAATGGTATTGCCGGAGTGGTCGTTTCTGACGGTCTCAACACAACGGTTACCGATGCAAAGGGAAAGTTCAGGATGGACGCAGACCAGGACAGCAGGTTCGTATTCATCTCCACCCCGTCGGGCTACATATCTGCCACATTGGAAGGCAACACCTTGTTCTACAAGGAGATAAACCCGGAAACAAAGAAGTATGACTTCATAGTCGAGAAGAACGCGAAGGACGACACAAACCATAACATCATCGCCATCGCAGACCCGCAGATCAGCGAAAGGGACGAACTTCCGGAGCTTGACAGGCATGCCGACGACATAGCGGCATACGTCAAGGACATGGACGGCGACTATACCTTCGGACTCTGTCTCGGAGACATCGTAGGCTGGGACCATACCATCTATCCTGAATACAACAAGATCATGTCGAAGACCGGTGTTGATTACAGATATGTAATCGGAAACCATGACATGACCAACTACGGACGTTCACATGAAACATCAATGAAGGACTATGAAGACATGTACGGTCCGTGCTGGTATTCGTTCAATGTCGGAAAGGTACACTACATCGTGCTCAACGACAACTTCTTCATCGGACGCGACTGGTACTATATCGGTTACCTCGACGAGAGGCAGATCAGATGGCTTGAGAATGACCTTTCATACGTTCCTGAAGGATCAAAGGTCGTGGTAGCGATGCATATCCCAACAACTCTGGACAAGTCTGACCGTGACGCGTTCCGCTCGGACGTCATGCTGGACAACCTCTGCAACAAGCCTGCAATCTATCAGATGCTCCTTCCTTACGAGACACTGATCCTTTCAGGACACATGCATACAGCAGACTACGAGCAGATCGCGCCGAACATCACCGAAATCAACATCGCAGGCCTCTGCGGAGCATGGTGGTGCGGAGAGGTCTGCATCGACGGTTCGCCAGCAGGATTCAAGCACTTCGACATGGACGGAGAAGAGACGACATGGATCTACAAGGGCTGCGGACATCCGCTCGACTATCAGATGAAGGTATACGTCGACGATCCTACATTCCCGGGAGAAGTCGTTGCAAACGTATGGGACTATGACCCAGAATGGAAGGTCGAGTATTTTGAGGACGGCGTCAAGGTATGTGACATGGAGCGCTTCATGGACAAGGATCCGCTTGCCAGGGAGCTTTACAAGGACCAGTCGGCACTCAAGAGGTCATGGGTCTATGCAGCCAGAACAGAGAACATGTTCAGGGCTAAGAAGTCAGAAGGAGCGAAGAAGCTCGAAGTGCGCGTGACTGACCGCTTCGGAAGAGTATATTCAAAGACAATCGAAAGATAATGGCAACGACACCAAGCAAAAGAATCATTACCATAGACATCCTGCGTGGCATCACGATATTCGCCATGATTCTGTGCGCGAACATCGGCTACTATTCCGACCTGCCTGCATGGATGTTCCACGGACAGACTCCCCCGCCGACCTACGCATTCAACCCTGACGTGCCGGGCATCACATGGGTAGACCTCGTCTTCCCGTTCTTCCTCTTCACGATGGGAGCGGCTTTCCCTCTTGCGATGCGCAAGAGACTGGAAAGCGGCGTCAGCCGATGGGAAGTGACGGGCAGCCTGTTCCGCAGATGGCTGACTCTCACTATCTTCGCCATCGTGCTCGGAAACGCCTACCAGATAGGCGCAAGCCCTCGTCCGGAATTCATAAAAGGGATATTTTCTCTGGCATTATGGGGCGTCATGTTCATGTCGCTCGTGAGGCTCAAGGATGACAGGAAATGTCGTCTGGTAAACAATGCCGGCATGTTCCTTCTTATCGTCATGGCCGTAATCGGAACCGATTATATGGGACTGAAGCTCAGCAGATGGAGCAGCGACATCATCATCATGATCCTCGCCAACATAGCCATCTTCGGCGGACTGATCTGGATGTTCACAAAGGACAATCTCCGTCTCCGCTGGCTCATCCTGCTCTTCATAATCGCGATCAAGGCATTGAGTTCATACACTCCTGAAGTCCTTGCCTGGGTTCCTTCAATGGGAAGCATAGGCTGGTTCTTCAGCTGGGGATTCCTCCAGTATCTGGTAATCGCCGTGGCCGGATCCATCGTCGGCGACAAGCTTCTCGACCATTCGAGGTCGGGAGAAGCAGTCCGGATCGACTCATATCATATTGCAGCCGGCATAATCGCTCTTGCGGCAATGCTGGTACAGCTTTGGGGACTCTTCACAAGACACATTCTGGCAGACTTCGTGATCTCGGCCGTTCTCGGGGCAGCTTTCGTGGCGCTGACCTGGAAGAGACGCAACATAATGACATGGCTCGGATACTTCGGATTCGCATTCATGCTTGTCGGAATCATCTTCGACCCTATAGACGGCGGCATCACCAAGGACCACTGCAACCTGTCATACATGATCACGACGACAGGAATGACCGCCCTTACGGGCGCATTCGTTCTTGCCCTGGAGCTCAAGTGGCAGATCAAGGGACGCGGTCTTAGCGGCAGCGGCCAGAACCCGATGCTTGCCTACACTGTCACAAACTTCCTGACAGGACCGATCCTGACCATGTGCGGAATCACCGCATGGCTGGACGCCATCAGCGTCGGATCTCCTTTCTGGGGAGTAGTAAGAGGCCTGGTCTTCACCCTTCTGATGGTAGCGGTAACCTGCTTCTTCACCAAGAAGAAACTCTTCTGGAGAAGCTAGAACGACAGCCTGAATAATAAAAAAAAGAAAAATCTGCAGTTGTTTTATAGTAAAACAACTGCAGATTTTGTGTTATGCCTTAATTTTGACTGCATCAAATATTTAATTATTTTTGCAATGGAGAAGGATAATGTGAAAAGGATTTCGATCTGGGAGAAAGTCTCGGATTTCATGATGGACATATCGAAATATGTTCTGACAGCAGTAATAATCACATCAGCTTTTGATGAGTTGTCTGAAGCAAGATGGATTATGTATGTAGTGGGTATAGGAGGATCAATCCTTCTTCTGACAGTAAGTATAGTAATTATACATTTAGCAAATAAAGGGAGATGAGAACAACAATGATTTTTCTTGGAATATGCATAGTGTGTATTGCCATGCTGATTTTTATGTCCACTAAGAAAGGACAGGAATGGATGAAGAAATTCGACTGAACGATATCTATCGCTGTTTCCAGCGGTTTCTGATGCCAAAGTGCTCGCAATAGCGGTCGTACAGATGTCCCGCCTGGGAATATTCAGAGTTCGGCGACATGAAATGCGAGAATTCGAAAGTGATAGCCCCGTCCATTCCTGCCCTGCGTGCCATATCCATCTTGAGGAGGAGCTTCTCCCACTTTATCGGAAGGAAGCGTATCGGCATGTCGCGGTCGAATGATTCGAAATTGGTCCAGCATTTCATACCGTACTTGTCGGCTAGCTTCTTATTCACGACAAGATAATCATAAAGCTCATGATAGTCGACCTGACCGTCCTGGAAGGCAAGGATATCAACTACACCCTCAAGATTGCCTAGGATCTCATTCCACTCATATTCATGTTCCGAGACAGTCGTGGCCTTGTCTCCCCACATGACTTGATCGGTCTTTACGCCGTGGATATACGGAGATACCATCGTCGGCAGGTTGCCGGAAACCTCTTTGGCATGCTTGCCAACCTCCGCATATATCTTCGTCATGTTCTTGGTCCTGCGGCTTACCTCCTGGGACAGATACCAGCCCTGAAACGACTTATGGTGGCCGTATTTGGCCCATACCTCATCAATGAGCTTGATATTCAGGTCGATTTCCTTTAGATATTCGCCTTCTATCCAATACTTTCCGGAATCATACATTCCGAAGTAGAAGGCCATGTCATGCTTGTCCGCAAGACAGAGGAACATCTCCACAAGATCCACCGGAGGATAGTATACATCTTCTGTCGCCAGAATCGACTCGAACGGAGCTGCTATCCAGCGGCCGAGGCCGGCACGGATCAGTACGACGGTGTTGATTCCCATGTCCTTCATGGCACGGAAATCCTTGTCCCATTCCTCAACACCCCAGTTCTGATGCGGGATGTCCCAGCTTATCTCATCCAGGAATGTAGCATTGATCGGCATTCCCTTCAAGGCTTCCGGAGTCTCGAACCGACTGTTCGTGAATCCGTATCTGCTGCATGATATTGTCAGTAAAGCAACAAGAATCATTGAAAGTATCTTATTCATATCAGTGAGTTCCATTTACGTGACTCCAGCTGACTGCATCCGTCTATAAGGAGCCATGAAAGATTATTAACAAAAAGGGAGGCTTTCGCCAGCCTCCCTGTATATTAAAGTGTTTCGAGTATCTGCCAGATCTGGTAAAGGCCTCTTGGAACATGGAAGCATCCTTTCCACTTTCCGCCCTTGAGGGTCAGAAGGACCTCTCCGCGACGGTTGAGGTAGCCGTACCACTCAGGATATTCCTGATCCTTGAAATGTGTCCACATATAATTGTGGATCTTCTCGAACCATTCGAGGCACTTCTCGTTGCCTGTCAGCTGGTATGCCTTGATGAAGCAGATTGCCGACTCGAGGTGTACCCACCAGAGCTTCTGATCCCACTCGAGCTTCTGCATAGGAGCTCCCTTGAGATCCTGGAAGTAGAAGATTCCGCCGTATTCCTTATCCCATCCGAACTCAACAACGCTGAGAGCGATCTCCACGCACTTGTCGATGAGAGCCTTGTCGTTTCTGCGGATACCGAGGTTCATCATGAACCAGAGAGCCTCAAGGTCATGACCCGGGTTGATTTCTCTGCCCTCGAAGCAGTCGATAGGAGTTCCGTCCGGAGCCACATTCTCAAGCATCACACCCAGTTCAGGGTAGTAGAATACATTCAGAATCTCGCTGAGGCACTCGTCAATGGTCTGATCAAGCAATGACTTGTCAGGAAGGATGTTCTCCACCTCAAGAGCCATGTTGCAGATGATCATAGGGAGCGCGAAGCCCTTCATAGGACGGGTTCCGGGATATGACTTCTCCCAACGTCCCTTAGGATCGTTGCGACGGTCCAGAATCCTCTGGAAAGTCTTCAGAGCGATCTCCTTATACTCCTCACTGCCAGTCGCTTCAGCAAGCTGGGCGAAAGCCATGCAAGCAAATGTATTCGAGAAGATGTTATACGGCTGGATGATAGGCTTTCCCTCACGGGTCACAGAAAAATAGAAGTCATAGTTGCCGTCGTGGGCATACTTCTTCAGGAACTCTGCTCCCTGGATAGCGCAGTCAAGCCATTCCTGCTTCTTCTCCACCTTGTTATACAGCATAGCGAACATCCACACTTCCCTTCCCTGAAGCCAGATGAACTTGTCAGTGTCAAAAACACTTCCGTCACGGTCCAGACAGCTGAAATATCCGCCATACTCGAGGTCCTGAGACTTCTCAAGCCAGAAAGGAAGGACGCTGTCCAAAAGCTCGCTCTTGTACTGAGCGGCAAGTTTCTTGAAATCCATTGCAGTAATCAGTTTTGGTTTTGAAGTGGTGGGAAGTTTCACCCTCCCACCACCTGATATGATTTAATTTAATTATTTGATTGCTACGCAACCGATTGTACCGTAGTTGCTGTCAACATAAACCATAAGGAGTGCATCAGCAGTAGGAGCAAGGAGAACGTCACTGTATGTTCCACCATCTGTCCATGAGTTGTTCACACCTGCTGTCCAATCCCAATCAGCATCTCCGTCACCTGCATGCTTGTAAAGAAGCTGTGCAGCTGCAGGATCATTTACGTCAAGAAGGAGTGCATCAGCTGCATCATAATTGAAGTGGCAACCCATTACGATAGCTGCATACTTGTTCTCTTTCCATGTTGCAGTAGAGATACAGTTGTAGTTCTCCATCCATGATGAACCTGTAACGTATGTAGGTGCCCATGTTGTACCGCCACCAGCTACGAATGTAGAAGTATACTGGAGGTTGTAGTCTCCACCGTAACCGATATAGAAGAATCCGTCAGCCATAGTTGCACCAAGAGGGGCAAAACAGAGAGAAGGAACATTCCAGTTGGTATATGGAGGGTTTGTCCATTTCCAGTCACCTACTACGCCATCAACTACTTCCCAAGCGAGACATGCTCCACCTGCACCGTCAGTTACAACCGCTGTGATAACTGCATCATCCTTTACATTACCCTTCACACGGATGTTACCAGCTCCTACGCAATAGTAATTGCCTGCATTCCAGCTGAAAATTGGCTCTGGTGCAGGATTGAAAGGATCAGCCACATAATTAAGAGTCACATCACCAGCTCCGTCCAATGCATCTGAACCGATAAGAACATTACCTGCATCGTCAACAAGCACATTATGTGCAGCGAAGCCAGTCGGCATATCGATAGTAGATACTACAGCACCGTCAGCCGGATTAAGGAGATAAACCTTGGTTGTGTTTGCGAGAAGGATATAATCACCATACTTGGCGAGCTTAACTCTCTGAGTTGGATCATAACCCTCGATATCCTTTACTTCTGCAGACCATACCTTATTTGCATGACCTGTCTGGAAGACTGCTACCTTGAATGCCATGTCAGCTGCTGCTTCATCCTTCGGAACGAAAGAAACATATGCAGATCTTGAAGCCATATCTGCATTTGCAGCAACGTTAAGAACGATCTCCTCAGTCTTGACCTCAGCCTTTGTCTCAGCTGCAAGGGTAATCCAGTCACACTCTGGAGTCACAACGAATTCCATGCTTGTCGCTACTGGAATTGTAAGAACAGCGGCATCAAAACCAACATAGATTTCATCTTCCTCAGTAGTGAATACACCTGACCTGAACTTGAGAGTCTTGAAGATAGTTCTCTCTACACCGTCAGTAACGAATACAGTACACTCGAAATCTGCGCCTACAAGAGAAGAAATCTTGATCACACCATTGTTTGCATCAGTTGCAGTAACTGAAGCGACTCCTGATGTGCAGATAGCTGCAACACGGTTCTTCTCTGTACCGCCTGTGATCACATAAGAGAACTCAAGTGTCTCTTCACCGTATACAACCACTTCAGGAATATCAAATGTGATGTCAATCACCTGTACGAGAGGAATGACGATTTCAGTACCGTCAGCAAGTGTGAAGGTAACAGCATCAGCAGCAACAGCAACGTTCTTGATTGTACAAGCAACATCCGGTCCGATGAGAGCCCATTCCTTACCGTCAGCAGAGATGTACCACTGACCGTTCTCTGTCTTGAGCTTAGGCTGGCCCATACCTGCAGGAACCTTGTTGCCTGCAGCATCAAGAAGCCACTCGCCACCGAGAGTCCAGTAGTAGATTCCGTCAACATCCTTTGTTGCACCGATTTCAGGAGCGTCCGCGCCGTCCTTACCATCCTTTACAGTAACCTTCTTACCGTCTGTAAATTCAATCTCATAACCTCCGGTAACTTCAGTCACAGCCTTTACGTATACCTTCTGCTCAAGAGCGGATACGATGCTTGAAACTGAGTTGACCTGTGATGTGAGCTCAGTCAGCTTTGCTTCGAGAGAATCGAGCTTCTCCCAAACCTTTGTGTCATCATAGCATGAGATAGCCAATGCAGCTACCAGCGCCATAGACAGAACTTTAAAGATTCTTTTCATGGTAATTAATTTTAAATGTGGATATAAAAGTGTTTTACATTATTGCCAGACATGTAAATGTTCCGTAGTTGCTGTCAGCACCTACCATCAGCAGGGCGTCTTCTGTCGGAACAAGAAGAATATCGCTGTATATACCGGTTCCGTTCCACCAGAGATTTGCCCACGCATCATCACGCTCAACATCAGAAGTACACTCATAATTGTATACATAAGATGCAGCGGCAGGATCATTCACATTGAGAAGGATCAGACCGGCGTCGTCATAGTTGAAGTGGCAGCCCTGGAGTATCGCAGCATAGCTGTTACCCTTCCACTCTGCAGTCGATATACAGTTGTAATTCTCCTGCCAAGTTGATCCGGTAACATAAGACATGGTCCATGAAGTACTCTGGACATAATGCGGAGCTTCGCCTTCAGCTACTTCTGCCTTGACTGGATTCTTGACTACTGATGCTGTATAATAGAGATTATAATCGCCACCATAACCGATATAGAAAAGACCGTCAGACAATGATGATCCGGCAGGATAGCAGCACAATGAAGCGACATCCCATGCTGTATAAGGGACATTCGTCCAGTTCCACTCTCCGCATACGCCGTCAACGACCTCCCATATCAGGACAGCTCCGTCTTCAATATTCTCACCGTCCTGACCATCTGAAATAACTGCAGTTATGACAGCATCATCCTTGATGTTACCCTTGACACGGAAGTTTCCGGTAATGGAGCCGTAATAATTTCCTGTATTATAAGTCAGAACGACCTCAGGTGCCGGATTCATAGGATCAGCGACATGATACAATACGATTTCCTGATCTACTGTGCCATCTGCAGCGATAAGGAGATTTCCGGCATCATCAACCATAAGGCTGTGTGCAGCGACACCGGCAGGCATCTGGACTGTGCTTACTACAGCGCCTGTAGCAGGATCGATCATGAATATCTTGGTTGTGTTTGCAAGGAGGATCTTGCCATCATAAGCGGCAAGTCTCAGCTTCTGGGCAGGATCATAGCCTTCTATTGCAGCAATCTGCTGAGACCACATGAGGAAGGCATGACCATACTGACGTACGACAACCTCGGTAATCATATCGGAGTATGCAGCATCCTTAGGAGTGAACAGGAGAACGAGCGATCTCTCTGTCCATTCAGGATTTTCAGTGACGGTAAATGTATATGTATTGCCGGAAACCGTATGAGACAGCCACTTGTCTGCAGCTTCAAGATCCACATACTCGCCGTCTACCGACTTCTTGTATGCCATTTCAAACTCAACATTTGAGTCAACAGTCAGATCGAATGACTGAGCGAGGCATGTCACCCTCTTGTCAAGTTCAGAAACTTCAAGCTTGGCACCTGCAGACTTCTGACTCATCTTGACAACCTTCGAATATTCGACGTACTTCGCACTCTTAGGAGATATCCTCACTTCTGTCTCGCGAGCCTTCATACCATCATTCGGGATGGCGGTGAATGTATATTCATCACCGGAAACAGTCATGGTCAACCAGTCGTTCTCCGCCATATTGACGTAGTAATCCACGTTTGAAGCGACAGTCATCTTATACTCGCCGCCTGCAGGATCGAATATCTTGTCTTCAGCAGGGTCGATATTGAATTCAAGCACCCATGCGTCCTGCTTTACTATGATCTCTTCCTTGAAAGGATCTGCAGTGAAAGTGATCTTACCGGTTCTGGCCTCACCTTTGTTAGGCTCTACTGCAAATGTGAATGTATCTTCCTGCAGACCTTTGGCCTTCACCTCTGTGATCCAGTCCACATCGGAAGTCACCTTAAGATCAAGGTTATGTGTAACCTTGAAGTCAAGATTCTGACCATGATAAGGTACATTGTATTCCTTTTCAGCAGTCAGCACAAGCACATCCTTCTGCAACTGAGTAACAACAACTTCCTGAGTCAGATCCATTGCCTTGAAAACAAGAGTTGCAGTACGGTTATCCGTATTCTTGTTCTCAAGATAGATCAGATTCAGGGTGTTGTCGCCAGCCTTGCCTTTAGAAGGCGTAAGGACACACCATGGTTCTGCATCAGATTCCTTGATCTTTGCAGTCCATTCGACATTCGTTTTGATTGAAATAGGAAGAGTTCCTTCCGCAGGTGTAAGCACGAGTTCCTCGCTATCAGCAAGCACCGTAAGTTCAGGAGTGATGACCTCCTCCGGTGCACAGGAAACAGCGGCTATTGCTATCGCAAAGAATAAAGCGATTCGTTTCATAATCATATATTATTAAATTCTTACTCTTCAGGGTTAAGGCTGGCGACATACTGCTCGAAAGCAATCTTTATGTCATCCCAGTAATCATACATCTTTATATGGCAAAGGTCAAAGAAGAACATACCTTCTGTAGACGCATTGATGCAGGCATCTACTATCTGAGGCATCAGTCCTCCCTGTCCTCCATTGGCAAATCCGGTAGCGTTTCCGATATCCGGTCCTCCGATGAACGGCACGTCATCTGCGAACAGTGTCTGTGCCCTTTTGCAGAAGCCCTGCATGGTCCATTCTCCACTGCCATAAATCGATGAGGTGGAAGCATATGCACCTATGATCATGATATCACAATGATCGGCATAACCATATTCATTATAATCCGCCGTAGCCCATTTATAATAACTTGACGTTTCATACTTTGGACTAGCCCAGTTTACACCGGAATAATAATAGCTTGAATACCAGGCTCCCACATATGCTCCGAAGCGTATGTCAGGATTGACTGAATGGACTCTTTCTGACGCTTTTTCCATAAAGTCATGGATATTCTTTGCACGGAATTCCATCCATTTCTTCTGCAGGTCAGTACCGTTTCCACTCAATTTATCGGCACCAGGTGAGAAAATGTCTCCCGGCCACTTTTCAAGTTCACGGCCTATATACGCCTCAAACTTTTCGCGGGAAACCTCAGAAAAATCACTCATCAGTTCGTAATCGTCATAACGGCAACGGTCGAGGATTATTCCTGCCACATCATAAGCCGCCAGATCTTCAAGAATGCCCAGAAGATATGCTACGACATCGTCATTAGCCGGGTTCAGGAACTTTGTACCGGTTCCCAGATCCATGCAATTCTTCAAGCCGCCAACCATATTGATTACGGCCGCCCAATCTCTGCTGATAGAACCGTCGAACAAGGGGCCATGAGATCCGAGACCATATGGGCATTCCTTTCCGCCAACCATGGTATTGATAGCAGCATATACATCGAGTCCGTTCTCCTTACCAGCATCGATAAAGGCCTGAAGATAGTCAAATGAAGCAGTTCTTTGCAGCCATACATAGCCGTTGTCTGTCCAAGCATCGACCTTATCGAGTCCGGCTTCGACATCTGACTTGAAAAGAAGTCCTGCTGTAGTAGGACGGACCTCTACAATCACGCCAGTAAATCCAGTTTCCTTGATGCGTGCCATATCAGAAGCGATCTTATCTGCATCATTTCCATAATCTTCGAAATTGGCGGCTGCATCTATCCATACAAGTCGAGCCTTTCCTTCATTCGTATCTGGCTCCGGCTCTGGTTCTGGTTCAGGCTCAGGTTCCGGTTCGGGCTCTGGCTCAGGTTCCGGCTCGGGTTCAGGTTCAGGTTCCGGCTCGGGTTCCGGATCAGGCTGTGTCTGATTCCAATCCGGATTCCACGGATACTCCTTCGCATCATCGCATGAAACAAAAGCGAAGAGGGCGAAGGCAAATATTATTCTTATTATATACTTCATAATCATATCACTTGATCATCACAGTGCTTGCGACAGCCCTCTGAGAACCGTCCGACACTTTTATAGTTTCCTTTCCATTGACAAGCATGCAGCTTGATCCTCCGCCGTCGAGATTGATTGCCTCTACACATCCTAAACCAAGAAGTATTTCAGCAACTTCACCTGTAGTGTATCCGTACACCTCGGATGTCATCTGTCGTCCCTCACAGACAAAGAAATAGAGTCTATTATCTGCGGTAACACCTATGGCCGTTCTCGGTTGTGCTGACTCGGGGCTGATTCCGGAGAACATCTCCTGCTCATAGGTATTTACAATCTTGCCGTCATCAATCAGCACCGGACCTCCACCGATAGCTGTCTGAGCAACAAAAGTCTCCGCACCGGCAGGATATGTAGCAGACGGTTGTTTAGAAACATCTTCCGACGGAGCAGGATACATATAGCTGACTCTGTTCCATAGGGTATATGTCCAGCACGCATCGAATGTTCCGTCTGAAGTCTGACGGAACACTGCCCTTGTCGGATATCTCATCTTTCCGGCATCATCGTACTCATAACCTATATTGTAGGCCAAAGCCTCCGACCCACTTACTGCGAAACTGGCAGTATACCTGTTGCTGCCGGAATAGTAGAAATATCCTCCATTTATTATAACGGGAAATTCCTGCGATGCATATACCTCAGAAGGTGTTTTGAAGGAGTCATCTGTCTGCTCAGTGAGATTTCCTCCGTTCTCCATTATCTTCACACTCCACACATCCCACTGTGCCTGATTCATATCTGCCTCCGCCACATAGGCCACAGCCTTGTAACCCAAGAGTTTATCTGGCGATCTGTATATCTTCAGATACGCAGGCAGTTCACCGTATTGTGCAGAAACATCTGTCCAATCGTCAAATGGGGTGACTTCGGGTCCGGGTTCCGGTTCTGGCTCTGGCTCTGGCTCGGGTTCAGGCTCCGGCTCCGGTTCTGGCTCAGGTTCCGGTTCTGGCTCAGGTTCCGGTTCTGGTTCCGGCTCAGGTTCTGGCTCAGGCTCGGGCTCCGGTTCCGGCTCCTGATCCTGATCCGGCTGAGTCTGATCCCAGTCAGGATTCCATGGATACTCACGGGCGTCTCCGCAAGAAGCGAAGACTCCCATAAGTCCCAGACATATTAAAATTTTAACAAAAGTTTTCATTATACTATTTCTTCACGCAGTCAGCCGAATAGCCTCCGATCATGCCTGCATAATGATCGTAGTAATAGATATACACCTTGAAGCCATCAGCAGAAGGAGCCATTACAACATCTCCTGATGATTGTGTAAGGTTGTCAGCTGCATTTGTTGCATTGAAATATATGAGCCAGCTGTTGTAAGTTACCAGAGATGATGAATTCTGGTAATTGCCTGTGAATGACGAAGGATCAGCAAGGTCATATACCCAAAGGCTCGGCTGCTTGTCCCATGCAGGGAAGTGATGACATACCAGAAGGGTAAGATAATTTGCATTATTGAACACCTTGCTTTCAAGACAGTTAGGGTTCAGAAGCCATGCATTGTCCATATCATCTGTAACGATCTGCTGACCTGCTGTAAGATCAGGCTTAATCCACTGCATTCCGTTGATTGTATAAGAAGCATACATCCATCCGTTATCACCTGCCTGAGCAGAAGAAGGAACGAGTCCTGCAGAGTTCTCAGGATATGAACCCCATGAGATGCCGGCAGAAGCGAGATCATATACCTTTGCATCAACAACCTGTCCACCTTCAACTGTAAACTCTACGAACTGGCTTGCAGAAGTCACGCCTGCAACTCCTTCATAAGAAACAGTGATACGTGCTTCAGTGTCAATGTTTCCGCAGACCTTTATCTTGGCACCCATTGGGAGGGATACCTCGCTGTCATACGAGTAGAAGAGGGTCGGAGCTTCTGTAACGGACTTCGTCCTGTAGATATTGAATGTTCCGGCTGCATCAAGATGGTTGCAAAGGAGCATGTTGCCGCCTTCGTCACTTGTCACGGCTCCGATTGTAAGGCCACCTGTAGCGATCTCACCGATCTTCGAACCGTTTCGTCCGTCAAGGTACATAGGAGCAGATCCGTCTCCGTGGCTGACAACCAGATATCCACCGACATAAGCGAGTGACGAATTGACTGGAGTAATGTACGCAGGTACGCCAAGACGGCTGACAGGATCGATGTTGAACAACTCCTTCACTGTTTCAGGATTAAATCCGTAAGAGATCTTCTCCGGATTCCTCTTGATTACCTTGAAATCACCTTCGGTCTTGCCATCATGAGCAATTACTGTTACAATCTGTTCCTGATTCCAGTCCTGCGGAGTATCAAAGAGATACACTCCTGTAGGCAGTTCATCCTCGTCAAGAATAGCGTCCGCTCCCTTTACGCTGGCATGATACCAAGGAGTGACTTCTGCAATCAGTCCGCTGACATCATCAATGGTAAAGAGATACACCGACTTATTGTCATTATCTACAAAACCTTCGAGTACAACCTCTTTTGTCTCAGGATCCAGCAGATTAAGACCAAGCATGTTCGTTGTCTTTGACTTAACCCTCTCACCTGTAATGGTGATAGGCTTGCTCTCACCTTGGGCATTGGTATATGTATAAGTATGCTCCTGATACAGGTCCATAAGAGTCAAAGGAGGATATATGCTGCAGTTTTCAGCGAGCTCCGCTCTCACTCTTACGTTCGCCATGTGAAGAGTAGTGACATCATCAGACTCTTCCGGATAGAACCATGGAATAGGAATGACATATCTGTCAGGATTCTCGCCTTCAGGAACAACAAGCTTGCCGATTTCCATCTCGGTAAATTTTCCTGAAGTGAAATAAGCTGTAAGGCTGGTGATGCCCTGACGCTCGGCTGTTGGCTCAACAAACTGAGGCTCCTGACATGCAGATGTCATAGCAAGAATGCCGATTGTCATCAAATAACATATCTTTTTCATTGTATTCATCATTTATCGTTATTTCCATTCAGGATACTGATCGACCGCACCATTATTGTTCAGTTCGCCTGTCGGCATAGGGAAACGATACATCTTCTCAGGGAAGTTTCTATCCTGGTCGTCTACTGAAACATAAGTATATGTGAATGTTCCATCAGAATTCTTCTCTATCTTCAGTCCGTGCTGCTGGTATCCGGTAAGGCCTTCAGGATATGCCTTGTGGGCCACTTTCCAACGGCGAAGATCCCAATACCAGAGTCCTTCGTAAGCAAGTTCAACCTTACGCTCCTGACGGATTGCCGCCCAGAGCTCGTCTCCAGCCTTATCTTCATATGGAAGTCCCACACGAGCACGGATGGCCTTTACAGCGGCATTTGCTCCTGCAGGATCTTCGGTCCTGTAACATGCCTCAGCTTTATTGAGAAGCACTTCCGCATAACGAAGCACGATAAGCGGCTGTACTCCGCCGGAATACGCAATCACATCATGAGTCTCATCAACCATCTTGCGAAGATAATAGCCGGTAGTCGTACGGCCCTTTGGCTCACGTTCGAGGTTCCACTGGCACCACCCGTCAGCACCGCCGACAAAAGGTTCGATCTTACGGCCCTTCCACGATGCACCATTATAAAGGATCGACGCATGGAAACGTGGTTCAAGCTCAGCATAAGGAGGGGTTTTGGTTGTGGTTCCGTGCCACTCTGTCCAATCAGGGAATCCTCCCTTCTTAGCATACTCGTATGACTCGACCATTTCCTGGGTAGGAGTACCGTATCCACCGCCAGCCTCGTTGTAGATAGAGAAGTCACCGCCAGGAGTATAATAGAAGTCATAGCTGTGAGTCACGTCATTGCCTCTATCGAACTGATACTGGATAATCGCTTCCTTGTTGCCGTTTCCGGTTGGCTTCATATAGCCATCCTCATAGTCTGCCTCAAGAGCGTAACCCAGTTTCTCAACTTCGGCTGCAGCTGTCTTCACGAGATCCCAACGTCCGGCATAAAGCATTGCACGTGTCATGAAGCCCCACGCCATTCCCTTGTCAATGCGGCCTTTTGAAGCCGTCCTGTCAGGAAGATTTGCAGCAGCAAACTCAAGGTCAGCCTGGATAAAGTCCCATCCCTCTGTCTCGCTGCTTACAGCCTTGTCCTTTGTATATTCATCGAGGTTCTCATCATACAGGATAATCTCCTTATAACGCTTCATAAGGTCGAAATAAAGGAAAGCGCGCATGAACTTCATTTCTGCCTCAAGACGCACCTTGTCCCCATCGGACATCTGGCCGAACTTATTAAGGGAAACGATAGCCTTGTTTATCTTGGAAATACCAGTGTACCATGAACCCCAGTAACCCATATATGAATCTACATATCCGGCTGTGATCGTTGTAGCTGCGCCATATGCGATCTCACTTGGGATATAGCAAAGAGAGTTATAGTTATATGAACCATATTTGAGCATATCGGTCAAAGCCTCTGTCTGACCTGCCACGCACTGCCCCATCAACACATCATAGATGTATGAATAAAGGTAGTTCACATGATATTCCGCATTGACAGTATTCTCCCACATCACCTTGTCAGAGACCTTGTCGGTAGGCGACATGTCAAGGAACGATGTACACGAAGAAAGTGTAACCAACGCCGCTGCTATAAATGTCTTAAATATATTCTTCATAAATTGTTCAGATTTAAGATTCTTCACTTCGTTCAGAATGACAGTGATTAGAATGTCAAGGTTATACCTCCCATGAGCAGTCTCTGCTGAGGATAATAACCGTTATTTACACCTGGAGACTCAGGGTCGATTCCTTCAGGAAGAGCATCCAGCGTAAATATGTTCTGTCCTTCGACAAAGAACCTGAGGGCCTCGATATTCACCTTCTGAGTCCACTTTTGAGGCAATGTATAGCCCAGCTGTGCTGACTTGAGACGGATATATGTTCCGTCGCGAAGCCAGAATGTAGATGCAAGACCGTTATCACCGCCATGTCCCGGAGCACCGAGAGTCAGACGAGGGAATGTTCCATCCGGATTGTAGATGCTGTATGCCTGTTCTACAAGGAAGAGAGGAGAGTTTGCATTCTCCTTGAATGTCTGCGTCCATATAGTGTTGTCGTCGTATCCGTTGTAGTATGTACCGGTAAGCGACACATCGAAGAGGGCACCTCCTGTAAACTGTGCATTGAAGTCTATGCCGTTCCATGCAAAGTCAAGATTAAGACCGTATGTGAGCTCCGGACGGTTTGTTCGTCCGATGAATCCCTTGTCGTCACCATCAATCTTTCCGTCGCCGTTGAGATCGACATATCTGATATCTCCGACGCATGGACGTGTTCCATACCATGCAGAGTTATCGATTTCTTCTTCGCTCCTGTAAAGACCGTCAGCAGTCCATGCCATTGTGGCGCCGAGAGGACGTCCTACCACCTTCTGGTTCTCAGGGATGTTAGGCTGGTCAGGATAGATGATCCAGCAGCTGCGGGCATAAGTCAATGTTGCACTCACGCCATACTGGAAAGGCTTGTTTCCTAACATGAAGTGGTTTCTGTGAGACACCATCACATCAATACCCTTCGTATCGTATGCATTATGGTTCTCGACACCCATGAAATAGTTACCCATTGAAGGCGGATAATCCGATCCCATGTAAGTGAGGAGGTCATAATTGTATCTATAGAACGCATCCACTTCAGCCGCAAAGAGACCGTCCCACATCTTGAGATCGAAACCTACGTTGTATGAAAGGCTCTTTTCCCATGTGAGGTCTATATTGGCAAGCGCCGAATCCGCATATCCTGGATTCACAGTCGTTCCATTACCATAGTTGCCATAGATAATCTGAGAATAATACTTGCTGTAAGTGTTCAGGAATGAGTAGGCAGAAATGCTGTCATTTCCAAGAAGAGCCACCGATCCTCTGATCTTGAAGTCGTTGAGGGCAGGAAAACCTGACATCCATGACTCCTTGGCGAGATTCCATGCTACAGAAGCAGACGGGAAGAATCCCCATCTTGTATTTCTCATACCTGCAAAAAGATATGAACCGTCATAACGTCCTGTGAACTCTGCGAGGTAGCGTTCATCCCAGTTATAACGCGCGCGGAAAACGTAGCCTACGGTACGTGATGCATTGCTCCATCCTCCTATCGGACTGTCTGCAGGCTGTCCGTAGCCAAGTTCTGGAAGTGCTGAGAAAGGAATCAGTTTCGCATATGCCGAATGTGCATTGCTCTTTGTATCTGAAACCTCGGCGAGAGCAAGAAGTTCAACGAAATGCTTGCCGAATGTGTTCATATAAGATGCACTAGCCTGACCGGTAATATGCTGATAATATGATGTACCTTCACCAAGATTCACTCCGTTGTCGACACCTCTTGGGTCAACAGCCTCTTTCCACTGGCCGTCGGTATAGGCCATAAGATTGAAAGGAGTATTGAGGTTCTTGTTCATCGATGCACTATAGTCAAAAGAGCCTGATGCCTTTAGCTGAAGTCCCTTTACCCATGGAACATCATATGAGAGTGACATGTTTGCGTTGACATCTATGCCCCTTGACTTCTTATAGCCAGACTCATAGATAGCAGCAAGCGGGCTCTGAGGAAGGCTCGTATTCTTCTTCAAAGACGCTGTATACAGACCGTTGTACTTCTCTGGAAGATATGGATGCATCTGAATGGTCTGGTTCGCGATAGAAAGCCATCCTGTCTCAGATCCCATGTCACTTCCTCCAGTACCGAAGCCAGGGGTATGACGCTTTGAAAGAACGCCGGAAAGACCCATTGTGAACTTGAAGTTCTTGGCAAGCTGCGACTCGATGTTCGCACGGACATTGTATCTGTCGTAGTTGTAGTTGTCAATGTTACCCTTCTGTCCGAGATATCCGAACGAAGCAAAGTAACGGGACTGATCATTACCGCCCTGGACGGTCACATTATGCTTCTGAGTAACACCTGTTCCGAACACCTTGTCGATATAGTTGACATTGTCCCAACCGTCAGTAGGGTCATCATTAAGCATCAGTTCGACCTGATCCTTCGTAAAATACGGGATGTAATCAGCCTCTGACGCGATTGCTCCTGACGCCAGCTGGTCCATCATCTGCGCTACATTATAATAGTATGCGAACTGAGGACCGTCCATGAAGTCAGGGAAGTTGGCATTCATTGAGGCACCTACAGTCGCATTGTAAGTGATCTTAGGTTTGCCGGAATTACCCTTCTTTGTGGTCACGATGATGACACCGTTGGATGCCTGAAGTCCATATACGGCAGCCGATGCACCATCCTTGAGAACAGAAATACTCTCGATATCGAAAGGGTCGATATCATTGATGTTATCAACAGGGAAACCGTCTACAACATACTTGGCGCCACCCTGCGATCCACGGATACGGATTGACGCCTGGTCAAGTCCCGGCTCTCCTGACTCCTGAACTGATGACACACCGGTAAGCTTTCCGGCAAGAAGCTGCGAAACGTTTGTCGAAGGAGCCTTGAGAAGCTCATCTCCCTTCATGGCCGAAACAGCTGACGTCATTGATGACTTCTTCTGTACACCGTATCCTACCACGATTGTTTCCTCAAGGAAGGTTGCGTCTTCTTCCATAGTGACGTTGAGATTCGTAAGGTTGCCGTTGCACTCGAATGTCTGGTCACCCATTCCAAGGCTTGTGAACAAGATCACATCACCTTTCTTCAATCCGGAAAGAACATATTTTCCGTCTTCATCTGTCATGGTACCATTTGTAGTACCGCTGACCATGACGGCAACGCCCGGAAGCGGAAGGCCGTCAATGTCGGTCACCGTACCCTTCACAGTCGGCTGGGCATAAGCCGAAGCCGCTCCTGCAAAGAGGAAGATGAACGCGACGAGCAGATTTCTTGTAATCGCTTTCATGAATTTATTGTTAGTTGTTAATTTTCAGCATTCTTCATGGCCTGCTCAAGCTCATCCCAGAGCTTGTGCTTGTTGAGGTGGACGATGTCGAAGATCATCACGCCGTCTGTGCTCTTGAGCGCCTGGGTCACGGCAGGACCGAACGGAGTGAAGTCTCCGAGGTACTGCTCCACATAGATGGATCCGATCACAGGGACAACACCCTTTGTGATCTCCTTGGCGATCTCTGCACCGCCTTCAACACTGTAGCAGTATGTAAGGCTGTTGTCCATGCCGGCCTCGCTGCGCTGGCCCACAACACCTGTCGCCTTGTCAACGTCATCCTTGGTGATGAGGGTATAATAAAGACCTGTCATATAGATGTCGAGCATCTCGGCATATCCTGTCTTATGATAGTCTTCAGTAGCCCATGCCTGGTACTGAGGCACCTGATATGGATCATAGTCCTTGCTTGCCCAGTTCACTCCGAGCTGCCAGTAGGTAGGATACCATGCGCCTGTGTAGTCACCGATGATGAGGTCAGGGTTTATCTCCTTGAGAGCCTCATGTGCCTTTACAACGAAGTCGTGGATAACGGTCGCACGCCACTCTATCCACTTCTTTCCATGCTTTCCAGGCACCCAGCTGTCTCTGAGCTTTCCGTTCTCGTCGTACCAGCTGAGGATGTCTTCCGGGAAGTTCTCTACTGTCACGCCTGCATACTCCTCGAACTGCTTCTTCGAGAGCTCGCTGAAGTCTGCGGTGATTCCGTCATAACGCACGCGGTCGAAGATAAGTCCGTCCACTTCAGGATATTTGCGCGCGAACTCCTTCAGGATCTCGATCTGGTACTCCTGTACCTCAGGATTGGAAGGATTCATCATGCAGTTGTAGTTCGACTTGATCTCAGAGATAGGAGTAAGCTTACCGTTGTGGTAGCAGATCGACTGCCATGCCGCCTTGTCCATATATACGACTCCGCGGTCGAAATAGTTGTGTCCGCCGGCAAACACGTTAAGTGAGCCGAAGACCTTCAGGCCCATTTCGTGTCCGTACTCGATGAAGTATCCGAGCATGTCGTAGTCACGTGGCCTCTCCACGCCTTCCCAGTCGCCCATGTAAGGAGCGATCTCGCTGTCGTAGAGTACCTCACCCATGATCGACTTCACATCGACTACTACATTTCCGAATCCGAGGTCCTTGCATTTTGCAAGATAGAACTGGATCGAGTCAGGATGAGAAAGGGTCGCATAGTTCGCCTCGCAGTCGAACCACATGTAATTGTGGTTCTCTGCAACGCTCTTATCCGCTGAATTACAGGAAATTACTGCAAGAGCGGTGATGATTGTGGTCAGTATAAGTCGCATTTCTATATAATATAGGTTATAATAATCATGCAAAAATATTAAGAATTTTACAAATACCAACGATTTTCCATATAATTAATAAAATATTTTAAAAAATCTGCAATAGTTTTTAAAAAGACCACACCACACCAAAGCACAGATACGGCAGTCGAAAAGAGGTCTTAATACCTATTTAAATAATAATTGCGCGATATATTTTAGAAATTTAAGTATATTTGTACGTTTTTCTTAAAAATAATTAATAACTCTATACTTATGGCAGACCGCAGAGATTTTCTCAAGACCATGGCAATCGGAGGAGCATCAGCCCTCGTAGCCCCGTCGCTCTTATCATCATGCACAGGGAATGCTGGAACAGCAGCCGGCATATCGGAAGGCGGACTCATCGTCCCTAAGGACAACGGACTCCGCATCACAGGAACCTTCCTTGACGAGATTTCACACGACATCCCGCACCAGAACTGGGGCGAAAAGGAATGGGACCAGGACTTCGCATACATGAAGGCCATCGGAATCGACACAGTCATCGACATCCGCTGCGGATACCGCAAGTTCATAACCTATCCATCCCCATACCTCCTGAAGAAGGGCTGCTACATGCCTTCTGTCGACCTCATCGACATGTTCTGCCGTCTGGCACAGAAGCATGGAATGAAGTTCTACCTCGGTCTATATGACTCAGGCGTATACTGGGACACCAAGGACATGAGCCACGAGATCGAAGACAACAAGTTCGTCATCGACGAGGTGTGGAAGATGTATGGAGAGAAGTACGACAGCTTCGGAGGCTGGTACCTCAGCACGGAGATCAGCCGTGACACCATCGGTGCAGTGGATGCATTCCACGCAATGGGAGCGCAGTGCAAGGAAGTATCAGGCGGACTGCCGGTATTCATTTCGCCATGGATCGACGGCAAGAAGGCGGTAAGCGCGGCCGGAGCAGCCCTGACGAAGGAAGACGCAGTATCTATCGAAGCACATGAGAGGGAATGGAGCCAGATATTCTCCGGCATCCATGATGTAGTCGACGCAGTCGCATTCCAGGACGGACACATCGACTACGACGAGCTCGACGCATTCTTCAGCGTGAACAAGAAGATGGCGGACAAATACGGCATGCAGTGCTGGACCAACGCCGAGACCTTCGACCGCGACATGCCTATCAAGTTCCTCCCGATCAAGTTCGACAAGCTCCGCCTCAAGCTGGAGGCTGCCAAGAGATGCGGATACGACAAGGCCATCACCTTCGAATTCCCGCACTTCCTCAGCCCTCAGTCGGTATACGGCGCAGCCGGCAATCTATATAACAGGTATAAGGAATATTTCAACATTAAATAACGATTCTTCGCTGACGTTCAGAATGTCATTTCACTTGTCATCCTGAACGAAGTGAAGGATCTCAACACTAAAGACATGAAACAGAAAAATACATTGGGATATGTCATCTTCATGGCAGTGGTTGCTGCCATCGGAGGAATATTGTTCGGATATGACACGGCTGTCATTTCAGGAACGACTTCAATCGTAAAGAACCAGTTCCAGCTTACAGATATGATGGAAGGCTGGTATGTAGGATGCGCGCTCATCGGCTCGATCGCCGGAGTGCTCGTGGCGGGATCGCTCAGCGACTACCTCGGCCGCAAGCTGACAATGCTCATCTCTGCCGCACTCTTCAGCATCTCGGCAATCGGATGCGCAGTCTGCGGAAGCTTTGACAGCCTCGTTGCATTCCGCATCATTGGCGGAGTCGGCATCGGTATCGTATCTATCGTTTCACCTATATATATATCAGAGGTATCACCGGCAAAGATCCGCGGAACCCTCGTATCTCTTTATCAGCTTGCCGTTACCATCGGATTCCTCCTTGCATACCTGATGAACTGGGTGATCGATGCAAACGGAAGCCTTTCAGTTGCAGGCAACCTATGGACAAACATGTGGAACTGCGAGATGTGGCGCGGAATGCTCGGAAGCGAGACTCTCCCTGCCCTCCTATTCTTCTCCATCATATTCTTCATTCCTGAGAGTCCTAAGTGGCTGATCGTGAACGGAAAGCTTGACAAGGCATCCCGCGTCCTCAACAAGATCTATGCTACTTCGGATGAAGTTCAGGAAGAGATCAAGATTACACGCGAGTCTCTTCAGGGAGAGGACAAGGGCAAATGGTCTGACCTTCTCAAGCCGGGTATCCTTCTGGCTGTCCTCGCAGGTAGCGCCATCGCGATCCTCGGACAGTTCATGGGAGTCAATGCAGTCCTCTACTACGGTCCTAAGATCTTCTCTGAAGCAGGTTTTGACAACCCGATGTTCTCTACTGTGCTCGTAGGAGTAGTCAACATGGTGACAACTATCCTCGCTGTCTTCATCATCGACCGAGTAGGACGCAAGCAGCTCATCTACTGGGGAGTAAGCGGCATGATCATCTGCCTTCTCGCCATCGGAATCTACTTCGCATGGGGATCGGCTCTCGGTCTGGGCAATGCATTCATGCTCACATTCTTCCTCGCATATGTGTTCTGCTGCGCGATATCGATCTCTGCGATAGTATTCGTCCTCCTTTCGGAGATGTATCCTAACAGCGTGCGCGGACGCGCCATGTCAATCGCCGGCTTTGCCCTCTGGATCGGTACATACCTCATCGGCCAGCTGACCCCTGTACTCCTCGGATGGAGCCAGGCAGGAACATTCTTCCTGTTCGCAGTGATGTGCGTGCCATACATGCTCATCATGTGGAAGGTAATTCCTGAAACTACAGGTAAGACTCTCGAAGAAATCGAGGCTTACTGGACCAGCAGAAAGAAATAGACAATATTGACCTACGGACTATGTCAGACTCATTCCCAAACAGAATAGACGGCAAGAATTCCATCCTTAAGAAGATGGTCCTCAGTCTCTGCATAAACGAAGGAGACTACAGCCTTGCCGACCTCAGCAAAGAACTCAACACCAGTATCCCGACCATAACCAAACTGGTCGGGGAACTGATTGAAGACGGTTTCCTGAAGGAAGTCGGAAAGATCGACACCAACGGAGGACGCCGCCCGAGCGTATACGGACTGAACCCGGACGCAGGCTACCTCGTAGGTGTCGACATCAGGAGAAAATACATCAACTACACCGTTACCGACTTCAAGGGAAACGCGATAGAATCGCGCGAAAAGGTCGCACTGACTGTCCAGAACTCCGAGGAATCCTTCAGACAGTTATGCCGTGACCTTAAAGCGCAGCTGAAGGAAAACGGGATAGATCCTGAGAAGGTGCTGGCATACGGATTCAACCTTACCGGTCGAGTGAACAACGAGACCGGATACTGCTTCACATTTTTCATCGGAGAGGACAAGCCGATAGCATCGGTCCTCTCCGACGAAATGGGCAAGCCCGCGTTCGTCGAGAACGACTCACGTGCGATGACCTATGGAGAGTACATCTGCGGAGTAGCAAACAATGAGAGCAACATGCTCTTCATCAACATCGGCTGGGGACTCGGAATGGGAATGATCCTCGACGGCAAGCTCTCATACGGAAAGTCCGGATTCTCCGGAGAGGTAGGCCACTTCCCTATCCTGAACAACAACCAGATCTGCCACTGCGGCAAGACAGGATGCCTTGAGACGGGAGCCTCGGGCTCAGCCATCTACAGGATCTTCATGGAGAAGCTCAAGGAAGGAAGGACATCGATGCTTTCGGAGAAGTACAACCGGGGTGAAAAGATCCATATCGAGGAGATCATCGATGCCGTCCAGGAAGAAGACGTGCTCGCGATCGAGGTGATAGAGGAGATCGGAACGACCCTCGGCAGGGCCATCGCAGGTCTCATCAACATCTTCAACCCTGAGCTGATAGTGCTTGGAGGAAACGTTGCAGAGACCAAAGAATATCTGCTGCTGCCTGTCAGAAGCGCAATCCAGAAGCACTCCCTCAACATCATCAACAGCGACACAACCATCAAGTTCTCGAAGCTGGGAGACAAGGCCGGAACCATCGGTTCCTGCATCCTCTCCCGCAGCAAACTTCTGGGACTTCTGTAAAACCCGGTCTGGAACACGCAGATCCGTATATGTCTGACTAGCAAACGGTTGTAAACAACGATGTGCTAAACCCATCCTTTAAAACAGGGGTTTAGCACATTTATTTTTATAACGTATTGATAACTAATAACTTGAAAAGCGGCGTGCGCCTGACGTCTCCACTCTAGAAGAGGAGGGACATGTCGCGGGCCAAAGCTGCCTGGGCCTTCTTTTCTGGGATGAACCGCCACTGTCCGATGACGCTTGCGTCGCTGATTGTGGCGGAATCTATTTCCCCATGCTCGACAAGATAGTCGTAAAGGATGTTCCTGATCTCCGGATAATAGCCGGTCACCCTCTCATCGATACGGTCGGTGTCGATGCCGGTCTTCTTCATGAGCTCGCCACCACCGCTTGCGCGATATGAGGTCATGGCGACCTTATATTCTGCGGACTCATCGAATGCCGAGCCGTCCGCGAGCGAGCGGATCATTATACGCTCGCCGAACGGCTTGGTAACGTCTACATCATATATGAGGCCGGCAGCCGAGTCGAAATTGTATGTCGGAGCTCCGAACGACCAGCGGCTCTGGCCTGTGCGAGGGTCAGCCCTCTCGAAAATCTTCAGGACATGCATCTGATCTGCGTCTAACGTATTGATCCAGGCGTCGTATGAATGTTCAAGGTAAGTCTTTATCTCCGCACCTGACATCTTCACTTCAAAAAGCTGGTTCTCAAAAGGATAGATGGTAAAGAGATCATTATACACAAGAGTACCGGCCTTGATATGTCCGTTGAACGTAAGAGGAGCGGCAAAGGAAATCTGAGCGTCTGTCGCCTCAAGGCTCAGGGTATGGATCAGATTCAGATAGTCAGACATTCCGGTGTAGGCGTCACGGGTACGGAGGTCCGTATTCAACCTGCCCACTTCCTTGAGGGTGAAGGCCTTCACGGCTTCATATTCCGAACGGAAAAGAGCATGCATCTTCTTGTCCACCTTGCTCTTGTCCAGACGCATGAGGTCGGCAGAAAGAGTCTTCTCCACAACCTTTCCCCCTTCCACCTTAAGGGTGATGCTTCCGTAGCCGAGCATGTTGCAATGGCTTCCGGCATTGATGAGGCAGATGCTGTCAGTCTGATGGACCACGGGACGATGGTCATGGGCACAAACCACGAAATCCACTCCTTCAAGGTTCCTGAACAGGTCGAGTCCCTGGCTTTCCAGCTGCGAGCCGTCCCCTCTGCCGGTTCCGGCATGGACGGCAACTATCACGACGTCTGACTTCTCCTTCGCTCTGATACGGTCTACGGTCTTCTGCGCGAAATCCGGAAGCAGCGATTCGAACTCCATTCCCGACCAGAGCAGCGGCGACAGCCAGCTCTTTATGTTCGGATTCGTGAAACCGATGACCGTTATGTTCAGACCATGCCTCTTCAGGGTCACATACTCATCGAAATAAGGCTTTCCATTGTCCGTACGGATGGCATTTGCAGCAAGGAAAGGCACATTCATGGTCTCGACAAGCCGGTCGTACACCGGATGGCCGGTCTCGATGTCATGGTTCCCGACCACTACAGCATCATATCCTATATGCTCCACCATGCGGGCGAAGATATGCTTCGAAACTGTGTCCACATAATTGTAATAATATGCGGCATTGTCTCCCTGGAGACAGTCGCCGGCATCAAGGAGGATCACATTCTCAGCTCCGTCAGCGACGCGGATGCTGTCGGCGTACCAGGCGACAGACATCAGCGAGCCTGAAATGCCTTCAGACACGTAAAAGGAATCGAAATAATGTCCGTGGACATCGTTGGTCGTAAGAAGGCGGAAAGTGTATTCTCCGTCCTTCGGTCCGCATGCCGAGGTCAGAAGCGTCAGGGCACTGAAAAGGGATATGATGGTTCTTTTCATATTCATTTGAGCTTTTTGGTTACACGGTCAAGGTTGAAGTTCAGGCTCACGACCTGCTGGCAGCCGGAATAATTGGAGCCATGGTAGTGGAAGATGGCTCTGACTTTTATGTCAATAAGGTCACTGACGTATGGATTCCAGAAGATTTCGAACCTGTCGTACATGCCAGGTCCTTCGTTCGCATCGTCATGGACACGATAGAATGGGTCACCGAAATACAGTCTGGTTCCATATTTATATCCGCCGGCATCGCAGTAATTGTAATACGGCATCATGTCGCGTCCGTAGAACATGCTGTTACGAACGCCTACATTCCATTTCCTGATCTCAATATCGAACTCAGCGCCGTAGGGACGGGTGTACTGTCCGATGTTCCTGCGATCGTTCTGAAGGGCCTGGAGCCATCCCAAGCGGAACGACAGCGTCTGGAAATCAGTCATCTTGCCGAAATCAAAACGGGCATACGGATTAGCCAGGATATTGTCCACTACACCCCTGACTTCAGTGCACCCTGCAAAATGGTAGACATATCCGGAATATCCCAAGGTCAGGAACGAAGCCACTTTGCCCTCACCACTGGAGTATATCATGAAGCGCTCCCTTTGGGTCTGGCCGAACTGGCCCATCCAGTCGCAGCCTACTTCAAAATATGCCTTAGGAAGCTTGAACTTCACGAGAAGTCCCTCGAGATTGTTGTCATAGAACTTGAGGGAATCGGAGAAGAAGGCCTCCGAATACTTGCCTTCACTCTTCTTGCGGGGGAAGACTCCTGCATAAAGTTCCAGATCCATCTTTCCACAGTCCTTCTCCAGCCTGTAATATAAGGTAGGCTCGCGAAGAAGCTCCTTAGGCGCTGCCATCTGCGCGCCGAAATCCTTCATCACGTCTATTCCAGCGACGATGCTATGCCTGGTCCCTCTCTCCTTCTCGACCGCCAGTCCTATCGAAGGGGTCAGGCGGGCGCCGAAGATGGTCATGGATTCCGAGAAGCTGCTTCTGTAGAATTCCCTGTTGTCAAAGTTCATGTCAAAGTCCACTCCGTAAACGACTCTGACATCCTCCTTCTGCTTTGCTTCCGCCACAGTGGCAGCCATCAGGGCTGCCGCAAAGGCGCATATCAGTCTGATTTTCATCGGTCAAGTCTTTAAAATCGTCCAAAGGTAATATTTTTAGTTGTCATTCTGAACGAAGTTAAGAATCTTTAGTAATTTTTGGCGACCGGCGACGCTACTTTATTGTAATACACTGGTGCTTAACACGTTAATGAAACACGCTGTCGCCGGTCCCCCTATTTTTAGGGGGACTAGCGACAGCAGCAATTCGATAACATCCTAATATTCAAGTTATTAACTCATTATTTCTGTCGCCGGTCAAAACAAGGAAACATTCAAGAGTTGGTTTGATGGAGGAATTTGTGTAAGTTTGCAGTATGTTGAAACTACAGACACCGGTGACCGACCTGGAGTGTAAGGTCGGGATTTCATATAAGGACAGGATAATGATGCTGGGAAGCTGCTTCTCGGACAGCATAGGGCGTCAGCTCTCAGACTTCGGATTCGAAGTCTGCGTGAACCCGTTCGGAACCCTGTACAACCCCGTTTCCATACTTAAGAGCATAGAAATGCTGGCAGGAAGCCGCGTGTTCGGCCGTGAAGACTGCGTCCAGATAGGCGCCGGTGACGAACGCTGGTGTTCTTTCTCCCATCACACTTCGTTCGCCAGGGCGTCCGAGGAAGAATTCCTCGCGGACGCCAACGAAGCGCTCGCTGCAGCGAGGGAACGCTTCGTTTCCTGCAACAAGATTATCGTAACCCTAGGAACGGCATGGTGTTTCAGGAATGTCGCTTCAGGCGCAGTGGTTTCAAACTGCCTCAAGAGACCTGCAGCAGAGTTCATCAGGGAAAGGCTCTCATCAGCGGAAGTGACCGAGACGCTCCGCAAGATCTCCGAGCTCTGCCCCGGCAAGCAGTTCATCTTCACAGTCAGCCCCATCCGCCACTTCAAGGACGGAGCCCACGGCAACCAGATCAGCAAATCCGCCCTCCTTCTGGGCATCGACGACTTCCTCTGTGGTTGTCCTGTCGACCTCAGCATGGACCCGTTCTACCCTGCCGACTATTTCCCGGCATACGAGATCATGATGGACGAGCTTCGTGACTACCGCTTCTACGCGGAAGACATGTGCCACCCATCACAGCAGGCTGTTGACTATATCCGCGAACGTTTCCTCGACTGGGCCCTCCCCTCTTCCGAGCGTCAGGCCCTCGAAGAAAACATCCGCCGCTTCAGACATTCCCAGCACCGCTCCGCCTCTAAATAGAAAAAAACAGACAAAACACTGACACACAGCTCCTTACACTAAATCGCCTGCTCCATTTGCCGCAGGCGATTTTACATAAGATTATGAACAGCAATACTTTAGGTGTTATGTTTAAGCTGTGGTCTCAGCATTTCACAACAGCAAATATGCTGCAAATCAGCAGTTCTTTTGCTGTACATTTGCGCTACGTCTGGTAAAAAATCTTGTCAGAATATTGAAAAAACATTTGCAGATTAAAAAAACATTACTACCTTTGCGGTGTACTAGTTTACTAATACACAAAATAAGACACAACAAATAGACACTTTAAAAGGTATAAAGCAATGATTACGATCAAAGACCTGGGTTTCACATATGGTGAGACAGGAGGACTGAGAAGCATCAGTCTGAACAAAGAGAAAGGACATATGGTCCCTACAGAGAAGTTTGTCCTGAAGAACATCACGATGAATCTGGAAGAAGGCAGGATTTATGGCCTTCTCGGAGAAAACGGAGTCGGAAAGACGACCCTCCTCACCCTGCTCTGCGGTCTGAAGAAGCCGCAGATGGGAACGATCAGCGCAGACGGAAGGAATCCGTATGACCGTGAGCCGTCCCTGCTCAGCGAGCAGTACTACCTCAGCGACGAAGTTCCCCCTATGAACATGAAGGCTGTGGATTATGCGAAGAACTACGGCAAGTTCTGGGAAGGGTTCGACATGGACAAGTTCATCGAAGTCATGGGAGTATTCGAGAATGACCCACAGCAGAAGATGACCCACATGTCATTCGGACAGCTCAAGAAGACCTACATCTCCTTCGCGCTTGCATGCAATCCAAAGTATCTTTTCATGGACGAACCGACCAACGGCCTCGATATCCCCTCAAAGGCCCAGTTCCGCAAAGCTATGACTAAGTACACCCGCGAAGACTCGGTGATCCTCATATCGACCCACCAGGTGCGAGACCTCGAGAACATCATCGACCCCATCATCATCCTCGACCGCCAGGACGTGCTTCTGAATGCAACGCTGGAGGAGATTTCCGAAAAGCTATACTTCGACTACTCTTCTGAGAAGATCGAAGACGCCCTCTACAGCGAGATGATCCCTGGCGGAAACATCCAGGTCAGCCTCAACCAGAACGGAGAAGACAGCAAGGTCAACATCGAGGCTCTCTTCAACACCGTGCACCAGCACAAGGAACTTATAAAAGGAATCTTTAACAAATAGCAATCATGAAAAACGACATGTTCAACTTCCGCAGATTCGGAAAATACTTCGCAACAGACGTCAGGACATGCTGGGCGAACTTCGGCCTCAGCCTGCTGACCATATCACTCCTCTTCCCTACCGTCCTATACATTGTGACGACGGCTTTCAACCTCATCCTCAGATCAAGCTGGGACGGACCAGACATGGGAATCAGGGTGTTCGTATTCGCTGTAGCGATGTTCTGTCTGGTGGTCACAATGCCGGTGAAATGCTACGGACGCATCACTGAAAAGCAGTACGGATCGTTCTGGCTGACCCTCCCCGCTTCCAGACTGGAGAAGTTCGTCAGCATGTTCATAATGACATGCATCATCGTTCCGATAACCGGAACAGTCCTCTATCTCGGAGCTGACGCCATTATCTGCGCCCTCGACCATACATGCGGCAGAAACCTCGTCGCTGGTGGAATGGAGCTGCTCAGGCACATGTCAGACCTGCAGGAATTCACGATGAACCTTGGCGAAGAGTCGCTGACAGTCGAGAACGCCACTGTGGCTCAGGAACTTGTGAGACAGATAAACTCCCCATGGCTTTACGTGGACGATTTCTTCGGAATCACACTTCCTTTCCTCCTCGGAGCAATCTTCTTCAAGAACGGAAAGACCGTGAAGACCTTCCTCGCAATCTTCGCATTCAGCATGGCGACAAGCATAATCATGTCTCCATTCATGGCGGAGTGGGCATCGGAAATCGTAACCAACGCAAACAATGACCCGCAGGCTGTCATCAGCATGTTCAGCCACGGATTATTCAAGCATCTTGCGCTCATAGACACGATTACCGACACAATTGTAAACCTCGCCCTTCTTGCTGGCATATGGTTCAGAATCAAGACCTTAAAGCACTAGGAACATGGAATTCAACAGCAACAAGTCAATATATCTTCAGATCTGCGACGCGATATGCGAGCAGATCCTGAGCGGGAGGCTGAGGCCGGACGAGAGGATACCTTCGGTGCGCGAGTACGGTGCGGAGATCGGGGTGAACCCCAACACGATCATGCGTTCATACGAAAAACTGACAGCTGACGGCATCATCTACAACAAGCGCGGAATCGGTTACTTCATCAGTCCTGATGCAAAGGAGACCGTGCTGGCAGCACAGAGGAAGGAATTCATGGAAGAGGAGCTGCCTCAGATCCTGCGTCGCATGAAACTTCTCGACATCGACCCGTCTGTGCTTGCAGGTTAAAAGAAAATTAGTACATTTGCAGGTACTGAAACCTGAGCCGGCTAAAGAACCGGAAAATGATCACTAAACTTCTTAGAATACTGGCAGTTACAATATTTGCCGCAACTTCGCTATCCTGCAGCATGGCCCTTCTGAACGACGAGGAGGCAGCATTGAATGGAGAGTTCACCATATCCGTAAACGGAGTCGTATCCAATATCGCGACCAACGCCCCTCTGGAAGGCGTGAAGGTAACATTCGAAGCATTCGATGAGACTTCCCTTTCAGTAATGCCGCTTATTACCCTGACGGATGTGACCGACAGCAAAGGGGTATATACGATCAAAGCCAAAGGATTCTCAGACCCGGTGACATGCACGATAACGGCAGAAAGCACGGAAAAGACCGGTCACTACGAGACCTTGACAAATAAGGTGGTGGTTACATGGAGCGGTAACTCCTTCGACCCTGAAAGCAAGACATTCTTCGTGAACGACTGCAACTTCCAGATGAAAAGGGCTGATTAAGACGGTTTTCCGTCAGACTCCCTCCATTCCTTCGGAGAACATCCGACTATCTTGACGAACTGCCTGTGGAAATTTGACTTATCGCTGAAGCCCGAAGCTTCGGCGATAATGTTTATAGAGGCATCCTTGTTCTCAAGAAGCAGGGCCTTCGCCTCTTCAATCCTCAGGCCCGTCCTCCACGTCCTGAAGTCCACGCCCATTCTGGTGGCGAAATAAAGATGAAGGAGATCCTTGGTCGTATGAAGTTCGCGTGCGATCTCGTCGCGGGTCCTGTCATATTCACGGAACTTCTTGTCCTTCACCCACTTGTCCAGCGATTTCTCAAGTCTTACGAATTCCGCTTCTGTATACTCTGGCAGAGGCATGTCGTCAACTTCTGTCTTCTTGCCGCGCTTGCGGGCCCTCCGCTTGCGGTTCTCGTCGATCCGGCGCATCAGGTCCTGGCCGGAAAGGGCCTTATAGGCGAATGCATCCAGCATCAGCTTATGGCTTCCGATGAACGAGATGAAGTTGGCGGCGAAATACAGCATGAAAAGAGAATACCAGAGAACCCATATCTTCATGAATCCGCGAGGCAGGCAGAGATACACAAGGATGAAGACCTGGGTAAGCATCATTATCGTATAGCAGAAATGCACCCACTTCAGCCTCTGGTCCTCTTCCTCGTCATAATACTGCTGTACCTGCTTCACGCACTTCCTGTACAGCTTGTCGAAGACCAGGATATGTGAAGTACATTGGACGACGAACAGTACCACGCTGGCTATCATCACCGCAGTCTTGAGCCAGCCCGGCTCCCACCAGAACGACTTGACCAGCACGAAGCTCACCACAGCCACAAAGCCGACATTGAGAAAGAACTTGTCTATGTCCACATATCCGTCTTCAAGCACATTCATCAGGGAATATGACAGAATGGCCGATGATATGGCCGTGATCACGAACATCATCATAGACACGAACTTCTCGTAATCCGGGATTCCGGAATGCCGAAGGCACGAAATCATCAGCAGAGTACATATGAAGAAGCAGATCGCTATAGTATTCTTTGCCCTGGAGATCTTCCTCGAGTAGTCCGTGTTAGGGACCTTGATAAGCATCAGGAGGGCTCCCAGGATAAAGGAGGTCACGATGCCTATCGCAAGCGTCAGCTCTATGTTGAAGATCAGACTTGTGAAGTTTGACATGTCAGGCTAAGAATTATTCGTTTTACTATATGCGACTGCGAAAATACGGATTTTTTCGCTATTTTTGCAATCGTTTTTGCCGTATTTCCAAAAAACAGGCAAAATAGACAACTTTTTGGCGATTAACATGTTAGATTTCAACACTATAGAGAAGCTCGACGGTCTGGCGACACCGTTCTATTACTACGACATGGACCTGTTCCGCAAGACTGTGGACCATGTCGCGGAACTGGCCTCGCAGCATGGCATCAAGGTCCATTATGCCGTGAAGGCAAATGTGGAGCGCCGTCTTCTCGAATACATCAGTTCAAAGGGCTTCGGAGCTGACTGCGTCAGCGGAAACGAAGTCCTGCACGCCCATGACTGCGGATTCCCTGCCGACAAGATCGTCTATGCTGGCGTAGGAAAGAGCGACAAGGAGATATACAACGCCCTGATGCTCGGCATCGAGGCCTTCAACTGCGAATCCCTCCAGGAGATATACGTCATCAACGAAATGGCCCACCGATACGGCCGCAAGGCCAATGTATCGGTCCGCATCAACCCGGACATCGATGCGCATACCCATAAATACGTGACCACCGGACTCTACGAAAACAAGTTCGGCATCTCCCAGCATGAGTTCGAAAAGCTCATCGAGATCATCGGAAAGAGCGGGCACATAAACTTCATCGGTCTCCATTTCCACATCGGCTCGCAGATCACGCGCGTCGACGAGGTCTTCGCCCTTGAATGCAGAAGGGTCAATGAGATCGTCGCATATTTCGAAAGGAACGGACTGAAGATCAACAACATAAACCTCGGAGGAGGACTTGGAGTGGACTACGATGACCCGGACGGTTCCCCTATAGCGGACTTCGGGACATGGTTCAGGACCATTTCGGAGAACATCGTCCGCCGACCGGACCAGAAGGTCCATGTCGAGCCCGGACGATCCCTCGTGGCACAGTGCGCGACCCTCATATCGCGCGTGCTCTTCGTCAAGAGCGGCGAGACCAAGAACTTCCTGATCATGGACGCAGGTATGAACGACCTGATCCGTCCCGCCCTCTACGGAGCATACCACAAGATCGAGAACCTGTCGGCCGAGATGAGGACATTCTTCCCGACCCACCAGGCCTACGACATAGTCGGCCCGGTCTGTGAATCCAGCGACGTCTGGGGAGCGGGCCGCCTGCTGCCGCTTAGCGTACGCGGCGACCTGATGGCCATCCGCAGCACCGGAGCCTACGGCCAGGTGATGGCCAGCCGCTACAACATGAAGGACCTCGCTCCTTCAGTCTTCAGCGACCGTCTTGACGAGGCGCCGAAGATGACGGATTACTTCGAAAAATGAAAATAGAAACATATGTTTGAGAATTTAAGTGAAAGACTTGAGAGATCCTTCAAGATCCTCAAAGGAGAAGGAAAGATAACCGAGATCAACATCTCGGAAGCGATGAAGGACATCCGCCGCGCCCTTCTGGACGCCGACGTGAGCTATAAGATCGCAAAGCAGTTCTGCGACGACGTAAAGAAGAAGGCAATAGGACAGAACGTGCTGACAGCCGTGAAGCCGCAGCAGATGATCGTGAAGATCGTCCATGACGAACTCGCAGCCCTGATGGGAAGCGAATCTTCCGACATAAACGTCAAGGGGTCGCCTGCAGTCGTGCTCGTAGCCGGTCTCAACGGTTCCGGTAAGACAACGTTCTCCGGCAAGCTCGCCCTCAACATCAAGAGCAAGAGGGGCATGAAGGTCATGCTCGCTGCCTGCGACTATTTCCGTCCTGCAGCCATCGACCAGCTGAAGGTCCTCGGAGAGCAGATCGGAGTTCCGGTTTATTCTGAAGAAGGCGTGAAGGACCCTATACAGATCGCCAAGGGAGCCATTGCCAAAGCGAAGGCGGAAGGCTATTCTGTAGTGATCGTCGATACAGCCGGACGTCTTGCTGTGGATCAGGAGCTCATGGACGAGATCTCTGCCCTTCACACAGCCCTTCAGCCGTCCGAGACCCTCTTCGTAGTCGACGCGATGACCGGTCAGGACGCCGTAGAGACAGCGAAGGCATTCAACGACAGGCTCGACTTCGACGGAGTGGTCCTCACCAAGATGGACGGTGACACCCGCGGTGGTGCGGCACTCTCAATCAAGGCCGTGGTAGGAAAGCCTATCAAGTTCGTCAGCACAGGCGAGAAGATGGAAGCCCTCGACGTCTTCCACCCAGCCCGCATCGCTGACCGAATCCTCGGCATGGGAGACGTCGTTTCCCTCGTGGAGAAGGCTCAGGAGCAGTTCGACGAGGCACAGGCCCGCGAGCTCAAGAAGAAGCTCGCAAAGGACCAGTTCACCCTCTGGGATTTCTACAACCAGATCCAGCAGATCAAGAAGATGGGTAACATCAAGGATCTCGCTTCGATGATTCCGGGCATGGGCAAGGCCCTCAAGGACGTCGACATGGACAACGACTCATTCAAGGGCATTGAGGC
>JAFQAT010000048.1 GCA_017399865.1 Bacteroidales bacterium
CTCAAGATGCATGAGTGCGGTCTTCCTAAGTTCATGGCTGCAGAGCTTTACAAGCCGTTCATCATCAGGAAACTGATCGAGCGCGGCATCGTAAAGACAGTGAAGTCAGCGAAGAAGATCGTGGACAGGAAGGATGCGGTGATCTGGGACATCCTCGAGAACGTGATGAAGGGTCATCCGGTTCTTCTCAACCGTGCCCCTACACTCCACCGTCTCGGTATTCAGGCATTCCAGCCTAAGATGATCGAGGGTAAGGCAATCCAGCTCCATCCGCTTGCATGTACAGCGTTCAACGCCGACTTCGACGGTGACCAGATGGCTGTCCACCTTCCTCTCGGCAACGCTGCGATCCTTGAGGCACAGCTCCTCATGCTCGGTTCGCACAACATCCTCAACCCTGCAAACGGTACTCCTATCACCGTCCCTTCACAGGACATGGTGCTCGGACTTTACTATATCACTAAGGCAAGACCTGGCGTTAAGGGTGAAGGAATGTGCTTCTACGGACCTGAGGAAGTCATCATCGCACTCAACGAGAAGGTGATCGACATCCACGCAAAGGTAAAGGTAAGGCTTCCTAAGGACAAGCAGAATCCTGAGGCTGGAACAGTTCTCGTAGAGACTACTCCAGGTAGGATCATCGTGAACCAGCTTGCACCTATCGAAGTGCCATATATCAACGACGTCCTCGGTAAGAAGTCACTCAGAAAGATCATTTCAAACGTGATCAAGTATACCGGAGTTGCACGCACAGCCCAGTTCCTTGACGACATCAAGGACCTCGGATACACAATGGCGTTCAAGGGAGGTCTCTCGTTCAACCTCGGAGACGTTATCATCCCGGAGGAGAAGAAGGAACTTATCGAGAACGGTTACAGCACCGTAGAATCGATCAAGACAAACTTCGCGATGGGTTTCATCACAAACAACGAGCGTTATAACAAGGTGATCGACCTCTGGTCTTCAATCGACAACAAGATCACAGGCATCGTGGAGCAGCAGATCTCAAGCGACCAGCAGGGCTTCAACCCTGTATACATGATGCTCGACTCTGGAGCCCGTGGTTCGACAGCGCAGATCAAGCAGCTTTGCGGTATGCGTGGATTGATGGCGAAGCCACAGAAGTCCGGCGGACAGGGCGCAGAGATCATCGAGAACCCGATCATCTCGAACCTGAAGGAAGGTATGTCAGTGCTCGAGTACTTCATCTCTACTCACGGTGCGCGTAAAGGTCTTGCCGATACAGCCCTCAAGACTGCCGATGCAGGTTACCTTACACGTCGTCTCGTGGACGTATCTCATGACGTGATCATCAACGAGGAGGACTGCGGCACACTCCGCGGACTCATCGCGACCGCAATCAAGAGCAAGGACGAGATCGTAGAGTCACTCGGCGAGCGTATCCTCGGACGTACATCTGTACACGACGTGTTCAACCCGCTCACAGGAGAACTCATCATTCCTGCAGGCGAGGAGATCACAGAAGATATCGCGAACCTCATCGAGTCGCTCCCTATCGAGCAGGTTGAAATCCGCTCCGTACTCACCTGTGAGTCACGTAAGGGAGTCTGCGCAAAGTGTTACGGACGTAACCTCGCGTCAGGCCGCATGGTCGAGAAGGGAGAGGTTGTCGGCGTGATTGCAGCACAGTCAATCGGTGAGCCTGGTACACAGCTTACACTCCGTACATTCCACGTCGGAGGTACTGCTTCAAGTACTGCAGCTGACAATGCTATCGTATCTAAATACAACGGTAAGCTCGAATTCGAGGAGCTCAGGACAATTGAAAGAGTTACGGAAGAAGGCGTACAAAACGTCGTTGTCAGCCGTACCACTGAGGTCCGCATCGTAGACGAGAACACCGGCATCACATACTCACAATACGATGTTCCTTACGGATCCATCCTCTACAAGAATGACGGAGAGGCAGTGAAGAAGGGCGACCTCATCTGCGAGTGGGATGCATATAACGCGATTACAATCATCGAGAACGCCGGTAAGGTACGCTTCGACAGCATGATCGACGGTGTGACATTCCGCGAGGAGATGGCTGACGAGTACTCTCTCAACAGAGACAAGGTCATCATCGAGTCACGTGACAAGTCAAAGAACCCTACGATCATCATTACAGACGAGCACGGCGAGAGCCTCAAGCATTTCAACCTCCCTGTAGGAGCGCATGTAATGGTAGAGGACGGCCAGGATGTGAAGGTCGGAGACATCGTGATCAAGATTCCGCGCGCGATCGGTAAGGCATCCGATATCACTGGAGGTCTTCCACGAGTTACCGAGCTCTTCGAGGCACGTAACCCATCCAACCCTGCGATCGTATCCGAGATCAACGGTGAGGTCATCATGGGTAAGATCAAGAG
>JAFQAT010000004.1 GCA_017399865.1 Bacteroidales bacterium
CAGGTGTTGCAATGGGTCTCATCACAGACAAGGACAATCCTAACGAGCGCTACGCCATCCTTACCGACATCCTCGGTGACGAGGACCACCTCGGAGACATGGACTTCAAGGTGACCGGTACAAAGGACGGTATCACAGCAACCCAGATGGACATCAAGGTTGACGGTCTCTCATACGACGTTCTCGAGAGGGCTCTCGAGCAGGCACGTCAGGGACGTCTCCATATCATGGGCGAGATGATGAAGACCATCAGCGAGCCACGTGCAGAGTACAAGGAATTCGTTCCACGTATGGTTCAGATCCGTGTTGCCGGCGAGTTCATCGGCGCAATCATCGGAAAGGGCGGCGAGACCATCCAGCGTATCCAGCGCGAGACCGGCACTACAATCACAATCACTGAGGAGCAGAACAACGGCGTATCAGAGGGTGTTGTAGATATCTTCGGTCTTGACAAGGAGTCTATGGACAAGGCTCTTAACTGGATCAACGGCATCACAGCAGTTCCTGAAGCAGGTACAGTATACCACGGAAAGGTAGTTTCAATCCTCGAGTTCGGTGCATTCGTAGAGATTCTCCCTGGTAAGGAAGGACTTCTCCATGTATCGGAGATCGACTGGAAGAAGACCGAGAAGGTGGAGGATGTCCTCAAGGTCGGTGACGAGGTGGACGTGAAGCTCCTCGAGATCGACGAGAAAACAGGAAAGATGAGGCTTTCACGCAAGGCCCTCATCGAGAAGCCTGAAGGTTATGTAGAGCCTGAGCGCAAGCCGCGCGGAGACCGCGGCCCGCGTCGTGACAACGACCGCCGCGACAACCGCGGACCACGTCGTGACGACAACCGCGGACCACGCCGCGACGACAGAGGCCCAAGAGGCCCTCGCCGCGAGCGCCCTGCAGACGCTCCTGAGCAGCAGAACAACGAGCCGGAGATGTTCTAAACATCGGAGGGCAAGCGATAAAAGAGTGGCAGCATTGATGCAGCCACTCTTTTTTTATATACATTTGCATAAAGAAACAGTCATATCATATGAGACACATACACAGCTTTATCCTTATTGCATGGATTGTCTGCGCAGGCATCTTTGTTTCCTCGTGTGAAAAGCCTTGGGACAGGGTTCCCGGCGGCAGCAAGGAAGACAATGAAACCGTCACTCCGGAGAAGCCGGAGGAGGAAAAGCCTTCGGAAAAAGAATTCGTAATCCTTTTCACGAACGATTTCCACAGCCAGATAGAACCTATAGAAGCAGACGCATCTTCTTATGCCGACCGAGGCGGAATCAAGAGGATGAAGGTTCTTGTGGACAGCATACGCAAGGCTGAGCCGAACGTGCTTCTTGCCGATGCGGGAGACCTGGTGCAGGGCACATATTACTTCAGCCTCCTCAACGGAGTAGTGGAGATGATGGTTCTGGACGAGCTGGGATATGATGTAAGGACGTTGGGAAACCATGAATTCGACAAGAAGATGACAGGTCTGGGAGACATGCTGGCCTTGAGCAGAGTTCCGGTCGTGGCAACGAATTACGATTTCAGCAACACCGCCATCTCAGGTTATATCCAGGACTCCGCCATAATCGAAACCGGCGGCATAAAGGTAGGGTTCATAGGTATGAATGTCATGCTGGAGAATCTTGTCGACCCTACGGCATGCGAAGGAGTGGAATGGCAGAATGCGATAAACGTCGCGGACATCGAGGCGCAGAAACTGCGCCAGGATGGTGCGGACATCGTGATAGCGCTATCACATCTTGGATACGAAAAGACGGACAGAGTCTATTACGACAGAGGTATAGCATTGAATACCAGACATATAGACATGATCATTGGAGGACATAGCCACACTGTCATAAAGCGTCCCGATTATGTCACCAATCTGGACGGGGATGCGGTCCCTGTGGTCCAGACCGGAAGCAAAGGAGTCTTCCTGGGATATGCGAAGGTGAGAATTGACGATGAAGGAAAGCCTTCATTCACATACCGGCTGATTCCAGTAGACAGCAGGCTGGACAGCCGTATCGACAAGGATTTTTCAGCTCTGATAGATGTCTATTCAGCTACAGTCACAGACAAGATGAGCGAAGTGATAGGACATAGTCCAAGATCCATCAGGAAAGGCTCTCCGGAAAGTCCGCTCGGAAATCTTACAGGAGACGCTCTTGTCTGGATGGCGGAAGAGCTTTACGGTGTAAAGACCGATGTCGGCATCTACAATTCAGGAGGCATACGCGCGGAGATTTCAGCGGGAGACGTGACGGTCGGAGATGTATACGCAGTCTATCCTTTCGACAACGTCCTTTCTCTTGTAACCCTCAAGGGAAGAGACCTTAAGAAGCTGTTCGACTACGTTGCCTCAAGCGGAGGGCTCCCGATCAATGCAGGTGTGAAGATGGTAATCCAGGACGGAACCGTCAAGTCCGTCACAGTCGGAGGAAAGACTGTAGATGACAGCAAGACCTATACTGTAGCTACCATCGACTATCTCGTAAACCTCGGAAGATACGGCCTGGAGAACGCAATGACACGTCGTGACGCCTCTGATATCATAAGAGACAATTTCGTGGATTATTTCAGACATCTTGCAGCAGAAAACGGCGGCATGATAACGGCTGCAAAGGACGGGCGCATCACTGTGGAATAAACATTAATTTTACTATATTTGTAGGATAAACGGAAATTCTATAAAAACACAACCATATATGGAAAGAATCATCGAGTGTGTGCCTAACTTCAGCGAAGGCCGCAACATGGAAGTTATAGACGCTATCGTGGCGTCAATTGAGAAATCAGGCGGAGTCAAGGTGCTGGACGTAGATCCGGGCGAAGCGACAAACCGTACGGTCGTTACTTTCGTAGGCTGTCCCGAGGCTGTCGTGGAGGCTGCATTCCAGGGAGTGAAGACTGCTGGAGAACTTATCGACATGCGACATCACCATGGTGCCCATCCTCGTTCGGGAGCTACAGACGTGCTTCCTCTCATCCCTATTTCCGGTATTACACTCCAAGAATGCGCTGAACTGGCAAGAAAGCTGGCTGAGCGCATTTTCAATGAACTGGAGATCCCATGCTACTGCTACGAGGCTGCAGCTCAGAAGCCGGAGCGCAAGAACCTCGCGGTATGCCGTGCAGGTGAATACGAGGCTCTTCCTGAAAAGATGGGCGACCCTGACCGCCAGCCGGACTTCGGTCCGGGATGCTACACAGAACGTGCGGCACAGGCTGGTGCGACCAACGTAGGAGCCCGTGATTTCCTCATTGCAGTGAACTACAACCTCAACACGACTTCCACCCGCCGCGCAAACGCCATCGCATTCGACGTGCGCGAAAAGGGACGTCCGAAGAGAGAAGGCAATCCTATCACAGGAAAGATCGTCAAGGACGAGAATGGCAAGACCGTCATGATTCCGGGCACATTGAAGGGCTGCAAGGCGATCGGATGGTTCATCGACGAATACGGAATCGCACAGGTTTCCATGAACATAACCGACATCAACACGACTCCGCTTCATGTGGCATTTGACGAGGTCTGCCGCGCCGCACAGGCCCGCGGCCTCCGCGTCACAGGTACAGAGATCGTGGGTCTGGTTCCGAAGCGTACGCTCATCGAAGCGGGACGCTACTTCCTTGAGAAGCAGCAGCGCTCGACAGGTATCTCAGAGGAGGAAATCATGAAGATTGCTGTGAAGTCCATGGGACTTGATGATCTGAAACCGTTCGATCCTAAGGAGAAAGTGGTAGAGTTCATGATGGAAGACCCTGCTGAAACTGCAGCACGTGAAAGACTCGTACGCATGACCTGCAAGGGCTTTGCATATGAGACTGCATCTGAATCCCCTGCCCCAGGAGGCGGATCCATTTCGGCGTATATGGGCGCGCTCGGAGCGGCTCTCGGCACTATGGTGGCTAACCTTTCATCTCACAAGGCTGGATGGGACGCACGCTGGAAGGAGTTCTCTGACTGGGCTGACAAGGGCCAGGATGTGATGCGCAGACTTCTCGCTCTCGTGGATGAGGATACTGCGGCGTTCGACAGGATCATGGCAGCCATAGGCATGCCTAAGGGATCTGATGAGGAGAAGGCAGCGCGTGCTGCGGCTCTGGAGGCAGCAACCCTTTATGCTACTGAAGTCCCTCTAAAGACAATGAAGACTGCCATGGAGGTTTTCCCAGTAGTACGCGCCATGGCTCAAGAAGGCAATCCTGCGTCGGTTTCTGACGCTGGTGTAGGAGCCCTCGCGGCGCGCAGCGCCGTGCTCGGAGCCCAGCTTAACGTGCGCATCAACGCGGCCGGCCTCGCTGACCGCGAGGCTGCCGGCCGCCTCTGCGCCGAAGCAGCCGCTATCGCGGCGCAGGCCGTAGCAGCAGAAGCAGAGGTGCTGGAGATAGTAAACGGTAAGATCTAACAAGCCGTCCAGTCATAACACTGACTCTCAACGACTTACATTGAATCGCATGAGACAATTGGCACAGGCGATTCAGCATAAAATACTGATAATAATACATTTAGATGACACATAGTAAATTTCAAGAAGACATTCTGGCAGGTATACCGGCAGTGCTGCCGCAGCCGAAGCCTTATGACACGACGGTGAACCATGCTCCGAAGCGCAAGGATATCCTCAGTGCTGAAGAGAAGGTACTGGCAATCAGGAACGCCCTCCGCTACTTCCCGGCGGAGCATCATGAAGTCCTCGCAAAGGAGTTCGCGCAGGAACTGAAGGAATACGGACGCATATACATGTACCGCTTCCGTCCTGACTACGAGATGTATGCCCGCCCGATCGGCGAATATCCTGCAGAATCGAAGCAGGCGGCTGCGATCATGGCAATGATCCAGAACAATCTCGATTATCGTGTAGCACAGCATCCGCACGAGCTCATCACCTACGGAGGCAACGGAGCCGTGTTCCAGAACTGGGCGCAGTACCGTCTTGTGATGCAGTACCTTGCTACAATGACGGACGAGCAGACCCTCGTGATGTACTCCGGCCACCCTCTCGGACTTTTCCCTAGCCACAAGGACGCCCCACGCGTGATCGTGACTAACGGAATGGTGATTCCGAACTATTCGAAGCCGGACCATTGGGAGAAGTTCAACGCCCTCGGAGTATCGCAGTACGGTCAGATGACTGCAGGTTCATACATGTACATCGGTCCTCAGGGCATCGTGCACGGCACAACAATCACTGTAATGAACGCAGCACGCAAGCAGCTCAAGGCACGCGGGCTCGAAGGTACCCAGGAGAACATGAAAGGAATGCTCTTCGTGACTGCCGGACTCGGCGGAATGTCAGGAGCGCAACCGAAGGCAGGCGTCATCTCGGGCGTCGTAAGCGTATGCGCGGAGGTCAATCCTCACGCTGCACATAAGAGGCACGATCAGGGCTGGGTGGACGAGATCCATGAAGACCTTGACGAACTGATACCTCGCATCCGAAAGGCTATCGAGGACAAGGAAGTCGTATCGATAGCATATCAGGGCAATGTCGTGGACCTTTGGGAGAGACTCGCAGAAGAAGACATCCATGTCGACCTCGGCTCCGACCAGACCTCACTCCACAATCCTTGGGCAGGCGGCTATTATCCTGTCGGATACTCATATGAAGAGTCTAACCGCATGATGGCAGAAGAGCCTGAGAGATTCAAGGAATGCGTCCAGGAGTCACTCCGCAGGCATGCAGCCGCTGTCAACAAGCTCGCGGCAAAGGGCATGTACTTCTTCGACTACGGCAACGCCTTCCTCCTCGAGGCTTCACGCGCCGGTGCGGACGTCCTGAAAGCGGACGGACGCTTCCGCTACCCTTCTTATGTACAGGACATCATGGGTCCTCTGTTCTTCGACTACGGATTCGGTCCGTTCAGATGGGTCTGCATGTCCGAGAATCCTGAAGACCTCGCGAAGTCCGACGCAATCGCTGCACGCGTACTGCGCGAGATCATGGCAGAGGCACCGGAGGAAATCCAGGGACAGATGATGGACAACATCAGATGGATCGAAGAGGCCGGCCGAAACAACCTCGTCGTCGGCTCACAGGCCCGCATCCTCTATGCCGACTGCGAAGGCCGCACCAAGATAGCCCTGGCATTCAACGAGGCCATCCGCAGCGGCGAAATCACAGCTCCTATCGTCCTCGGACGCGACCACCACGACGTATCGGGAACCGACTCGCCTTTCCGCGAGACATCGAACATATATGACGGATCTCAGTTCTGCGCCGACATGGCAGTACATAACGTCATCGGCGACGGATTCCGCGGCGCGACATGGGTTTCGATCCACAACGGCGGCGGAGTCGGCTGGGGCGAGGTGATGAACGGAGGATTCGGAATGGTCATCGACGGCAGCGAAGACTCTGACAGGCACATCCGCGAAATGCTTCTGTGGGATGTGAACAACGGAATCGCACGCCGCAACTGGGCCCGCAACGAGGGCGCCATCCATGCCATCCGCCGTGAGATGGAGCGCACTCCTGGCCTGAAGGTCACTCTCCCGAACATTGCAGACGAAGAAATGATCAAGAACATATTATGACACATACTATTTCCAACCCGAGACTGTCCATAGAAAAGGTCAATGAAATCATAGTCAAAGGCGAGCATCTCGAACTCAGCAAAGAGTCAGAGGCTGCCGTAGTCAAGTGCCGCAAATTCCTCGACAGCAAGATGGGAGACATCGGAAGGCCTGTCTACGGAGTCACGACAGGCTTCGGATCGCTATGCAATATCTCGATCCCTGCCGAGGACCTGTCGCAGCTCCAGCACAATCTCGTGATGTCGCATGCATGCGGCACAGGCGAGACCGTGCGTCCGGAAATCGTAAAGCTGATGCTCCTGCTTAAGATCCAGTCGCTTTCATACGGATATTCAGGAGTCCAGCTGGAGACCATACAGCGTCTGATAGACATGTTCAACAACGACATCCTGCCTGTAGTATACCAGCAGGGATCGCTCGGTGCCTCCGGCGACCTCGCTCCCCTCGCCCACCTCTGCCTGCCGTTGATCGGCATGGGAGAGGTCATATACAAGGGAGAGGTGCGTGAGTCGGCCGTGGTTTGGGAAGAGCTCGGATGGAAGGCCATCCGTCTCCAATCGAAGGAAGGCCTGGCCCTTCTGAACGGAACCCAGTTCATGAGCGCACATGCGGTATGGTCCCTCATCCAGGCCGAAAGGCTTTCAGACTGGGCAGACAAGATCGGCGCCATGTCCCTGGAGGCATATGACGGCCGCATCGAGCCTTTCTATCCGCAGGTACATGAGGTACGTGCCCATAAGGGTCAGATCGAGACTGCAGCACGAATCCGCGAGCTTCTCGAAGGCAGCGAGATCATAAAGCAGAAGAAGGTCCATGTACAGGATCCGTATTCCTTCCGATGCATGCCTCAGGTTCATGGAGCATCGAAGGACACCATCCGATATGTCAAGTCTGTCATCGAAATCGAGATCAACAGCGCGACCGACAACCCTACGGTATTCCCGGACGAAGACCTCATAATTTCAGCAGGAAACTTCCACGGACAGCCGATTGCGCTCCCTATGGACATGCTTACCCTCGCACTTTCGGAGCTTTCGAACATTTCCGAGAGACGCATCTACAAGCTGATCTCAGGCCAGAGGGGGCTTCCTAACTTCCTCGTTGCAAAGCCGGGCCTCAACAGCGGATTCATGATCCCGCAGTACACAGCTGCATCTATAGTAAGCCAGAGCAAGGGCCTCTGCATGCCTGCTTCTGCCGATTCGATCCCGTCTTCGCAGGGTCAGGAAGACCATGTCAGCATGGGAGCGAACGCTGCGACCAAGCTTGTCCGCGTGGTAGAGAACACCGAGCGCGTGCTTGCGATCGAGCTCTTCAACGCCGCCCAGGCCCTCGAGTTCCGCCGTCCACTGAAATCATCATGGACAATCGAAAAGATCTTCGCAGGCTACCGCAAGGTAGTTCCGTTCATCGATGACGACCGCTACATGCACCCGCTGATCGAGAAGTCTGTGGAGTTCATCAGATAATGAAGACTATAATATACAACATAGGGACGCTGGCGGGGATTCTACCGGCTGAAGTCAAGAGGCTGGAAGGTCCGCAGATGAATCATGTGGAGTGCATAGAGGATGCATACCTTGTGATTGAAGACGGAATCATCGCAGAGTTCGGTAGCATGGAAGCCCTCAGCTGGGGCGGTGTTCAAAACCGTGCTACCCCCCTGGCCGCAGGGGGAGGGGCCCGCTCCGAAGGAGTGGGAGGGGTTGTTTTGAACACCGCCTCAGCTGAGGGCGTAGAGTATATCGACGCCCAGGGAGGATTCGTGATGCCGGCGTTCTGCGACAGCCATACCCATATCGTATATGCGGGATGCAGGGACGGAGAGTTCAGGGACAAGATTGCCGGACTGTCATATGAGGAGATCGCCGCACGCGGAGGCGGAATCCTCAACTCTGCAGACCTGCTTCATGAGACATCTGAAAACGATCTATATGAGCAGTCAATGGTCCGTGTTCGCGAGATAATGGCCATGGGTACCGGTGCAGTAGAGATCAAGAGCGGCTACGGACTCACAGTCGAGGATGAGTTGAAGATGCTCCGCGTTATCCGACGCATAAAGGAAACAGCTCCTATCACAGTCAAAGCCAATTTCCTTGGAGCACATGCAGTCGGGCGCGCATACAGGGGACGCCAGAGCGAGTATGTGGATCTTGTGTGCAGGGAGATGCTTCCTCGCGTAGCAGAAGAAGGGCTGGCAGACTTTGTCGACGTATTCTGCGACGAAGGATTCTTTACAGTTGAGGAGACCGACAGGATCCTTACCGAAGCGGCGAAATACGGAATCACTCCTAAGATCCATGCAAACGAGCTGGATGTTTCCGGCGGCGTGCAGGTAGGTGTGAAGCATAACGCCCTCTCGGTCGACCATCTTGAAAAGACCACTGATGCGGAAATAGAAGCACTGCGAGGAAGCGTGACTATGCCTACGATGCTTCCCGGTTGCTCTTTCTTCCTGGGACTCCCATACGGCAGGGCAAAGGACTACATCAAGGCTGGTCTGCCGGTAGCCCTGGCATCGGATTACAACCCGGGATCAAGCCCTAGCGGAAACATGAGGTTCGTAATGGCTTTGGGATGCATCAGGATGCGCCTGACCCCGGAACAGTCATTCAACGCCACCACGATAAACACGGCATACGCGATGGGAGTAAGTGATATTTTAGGATCAATAACGGTCGGAAAGAAGGCGAATCTGATAATCACCAAGCCCGTTCCTTCTCTGGCTTTCATCCCATACAGCCACCAGACCCCGGTCATCGAAAAGGTCATCCTGAAGGGAAAAGCCATCTAATACGGCATCAGTATTGCAACTCTGTCTGTAAACGGACTTTAAAAAACAGACAGACATGATTACAAGTAAATTGCAGCAGGCGGTGAACGACCAGATCACAGCCGAATTATGGTCATCGAACCTATACCTCCAGATGTCATATTATCTGAAACATATGGGTTGGGACGGTTTTGCACACTGGATGAAATGCCATTCGGACGAGGAAAGGGAACATGCGACAAGGATGGCCGACTATCTGACAGACAGAGGAGGACAGGTCAAGCTCCAGATGGTAAATCTGGTTCCTGAAGGCTGGGGATCGGTTCTTGAAATCTTCGAGCATTCGCTCAGCCAGGAGAAGATGGTGTCAAAGATGATCGACAAGATCGTGCTTCATGCCATCGAGGAGCAGGATTTCGCCACGGAGAATTTCTTCAGGACATTTGTCGACGAGCAGGTCGAAGAGGAAGCGCTTTTCGGCGGAGTCGTGGACAGGTTGAAGATGAGCGGGGACAGTGCGCTGCCGTTCATGGATGCCCAGCTCGGCAAACGCCGTGAATAATCATCAATAAAAGGACCGTACGTTGTTCCGGCGACCCCCACCTGCCTGCGGCAGGTACCCCCTAGCCGTGGGTGGCATGTCGCTCTACACAACGTACGGTCCTTTTATTATTAGAAAACTATTCTGCTGCGACTACTGCAACAGTGTCGGCAGGAGCGGTTTCTTCTGCAGCGCACTCAATTACTTCCTCCACTACGGTTTCAGGCTGGTTGTAGCGTGGGAGCGGAGACTTCAGGCCTGCCCATGAGAGGAGGTTGAAAATCCAGAGTCCGGCAGCGACCACAGCCAGAGCGGCAATGGTGATGAGCCAAGCCTTCCATGGAGCAATTCCCTTCTTTGCATATGGGTCCTTGAGCTTCATCTTAGGGTACTTGACAGCATCTGTAAGGGTCTCTCCGAAAGGTATGCTGATCTTTGAAGCGGCATTGACAGCCCATCCGTTTGCATTAAGAAGAGGAGCTACGTTACGGCGGCGGAGCTTCATCCACGCCATTACCATAGCCGGTCCTGAAATCACGAGCAGGATGCCGACGAATGCCAGTACAAGCTGCCACCACTTAAGGGCAAAGATTCCTTTCGCAAGCGATGCCAATGCGGTTCCGATCATTCCCAATGCCATTCCTAATGCGGCAGTGATACCTGCGAACTTCGCAATATCGAACGGCGGTGCTGCGGCTGGCTTGCCGTCAGCAGCCGGCGCCGCCGCAGGTGCAGCGTTTATCTTTGCAGTCGCGTCCGCCATTATCTTCGCATCCTTGTCTGCTGCGCTCTTGTTTATGAGGTTCTCTATTGCCTTTGCCATCCTGCGATATGGAGACCAGAATGACTGGGCTATGCTGATAGGATTGTCTACTATCTTGGTAATAACTGCATCCCATTCTTCTCCTGCATTGTCATAATAAAGTGCATTCTTTCCTACGATAAGGTCTCCTATATCGCCAACGGTAACTGCTGCTACGATGGACAGTTTGCCTGGCTTTGACTTGGTGGTACAGTCACAGTAGATCAGGAACATGCCGCTGGTAGCCGCAGAGGCGTTATGCTTCGCCATATCCGCAACCTTCATACAGAAGCGGCACTCCCTCTGGTCGATGATGAGACGGCCTGACTGGAAGATGGCGGAAACCTTCTCGTCCTTATCATAGAAATCGCTTAGAGTCACGAAGTTTCTGAGAAGCCTGTAGAAGTCACGGAAGATATGGAGGAACTTGTCTACCATCTCGATATTGGCAGCCTCTTCCGCAAGGGCGGCATCCTGGGCAACCAGGTCAAGAAGGGCAGCCTTCCTGTCCTTGGCAATGAATTCCTTCACTGCTTCAAAGCCGAGGGTCTCTACGCATGCTCCGGCCTTTGCAGCCTTCCATGCCGTATATGCAGCAAACTTTGCGCCCACTTCAGCCCAGTCAGCTTCTGTCAGCACCTTCCTGTCTGCAAGAGCGACCTCCTTCACAAGTTCAAACTTAGCAGCCCATGCAGGGTTGACAGGAGCGGTAAGGTCAATCTCCGGCTTTCCAGTTATGCGTGCTATAGGATATGAAGCGATTTCGTCTGTCTTACCTGTGAGGTTTTCAGTACTGATCGCCTGTATGCTTGAAGTCTGTACATCAAGCGAGGCTATGCTGTCAGGTGAAAACGCAGCAAGTTTCGAACGCATGAAGTAATCCTTCACCTTTGCATCCAGAGCATTGTATGCGTCTATAACAGCGTCAGTCTTGTCACCGAACGGAGCCTCGACCGCTGCCTCATTCCATGCGACATAGTCAGCGAGATTCTTATAGAATGCTTCGATCATGTCTGCATTCAGACCAGCCGCACCGCTTCGGTCAGCAACGCCGCCAAGAGATGCTACAGCAGCTGCAATCGCAGCCTTGTCGTCCGCATCCTCTGCAGTAGCTTCGGTGATCACTCCGTCTCCGTTGAATCTTGTCTTTGCGAAGATTGCTGCGACATCTGCTGTATCTTCCAATGAAATGACCGTACCCTCCTTGCCGAGATTTGCAAGAATCTGCTTTGCCGAAGAGTAAAGCTTCTTTCCTGCCTCATTTTCCTGATCAAGGGCTTCGATATCTATGCTGTCCTTGCCTTCCAGAAGAAGGTCAGCATTCTTAAGAGCTCCGGTAATCCACTGTGCAGTGGCGATCACATCATTGACACGGATCTTGGTATCCCCGTCGATATCCATGTACTTCAGACTCTTTTCATCGATTTCCAGACCGGTCACAGGACATGAAAGAACGGTCCACATCTTAGGGTCCAGCTCGCCGAGATGAGCGATATCCTCACCTGAACTGATCCTTACCCTTGAGGAGCCGCCTATATTCACGAACTCCCACTTGTACTTCTTGTCGTTGTTAAAGATAGCCATATGTAAAAAATGATTATTTTTTCAGAATCCTAAAATCCATCAAAATTAATCATTTTTTCTGAATGACAATCAATTGCCCTTATATTTCATCAATAGAAAGCACACCATTACGTGTCATTGTGATCCGGAAGTGATGATACTCCACCTCTCCATCATGCTGAAGCTGGAAGACGACATTAACATGATATATCTTCTGGACATCCACACACTCGACATTGCCTGATTCATCCACAGAGTCCACCGGAATCACCGGATTGTCCATCTTCTGGGTGAAACGCGTCAGATGCAGACGCATGATCTCATTGATCCCCCTCATCGGATAGTCGTCATTTTCAGCAAGAGCGACGTCATCTATCGTCACATGCTTTCGATATAGAAGAATCTTCTCCTCAAAGATGCGGGACTCATCCTCAACCGACGAGGCCTTTTCTCGAAGGCGCAGCACCTGTGCAGGAATCTTTGACTCTGAAATGAAGTCAAATCCTTCCTTTATGACTCCTACACGTTTCTTTCCTATTGTGATTACTGCCTTCTTATCGTAGTATTTGTTTCCCAGCTTATGCACAAAGAAATATCGCAGAAGTTCCTTTATGCGGTCCTTCATCATATAGCTCACGACCAGTACAACAAACAGAGGCCATGTGATGTTTCCATATTTCACCTGGGTGAACCACGCAACAGCAGTTGCAAATATCATTGCAAGGCCCGCCGCGATGCTGTAGCATATCTGCTCGACAGCCACCCCATCCTTCTTCTTGTCAAGACGGATGTACAGTTCGCTCTCGATGAACTTCTTCAGCATTCCGCGATGATAGACAAGCTGCCGGTCATGCTTTCCGTCGCCGTTCAGGACTCCGTAATCATGGGCGATCTTATATTCACGCTCTCCCATTATCAGGTCCATGAACTCCGGCCTGTCCACTATCCTGATCAGCCTGATGGTCCTCATTTCCACGACATGGCTCATGAATTCGTCGCAGAGACGGAAAAGGCTGCGTGTCTTGTCAGATACCGTAGGCACATCAATTATCCGATACAGCGCTCTGAATTTCTTCAGCACATCCCTAGTGCTTGACACAAAATCCTTCACAAGATAGTCCGCCGATTCCAGCGGACGGGCGGCAGCGATATGGGCGACCTGGTCTCTCAACGCACTCTTGAAGATGGCCGCAAACATCTTCAGATGGTATTCGTATGCATCCAGGTCCGAGGGCTGAGGATTGCTCACGACCTTCTCCAGCGCCTGACGCAAAGAAGTGAGGGGAAGCGAGCTGTCCTGCGCTATATCACGCATCAGGTATACCGGCGTTATGAGCCTCACATTCGACTTTATGTCGCGGTAGAACTGCTTCTTGCCGTAATTTTCAGGATTGATGTCCAGGCTGTTAGGCACAAACATCCAGGCATTCACGGAAAAGTCGTCCGTGATGCCGTCTTCCTTGCTGTTGAATCCGAACGTGAACTCAACGGAGAAATTATCATGTTTCTTTGCCTGTATCGATATCATGCACCTATTATTTTACTATTTCTATTCAAAATCCCTCGGTACGGATTAACAAGCCCCGAAGGGGCCGGCCCGGGCAGGGCCGAAATCCCCCTGACAGGGGGCAGGGGGTTAAGACATATACCCAGGACTAGAAGAGTCCTGGAGTATATCCCAGCCAATGGAGCACGGTTTCACCCCAGACGAGAATCATCACCCATGCGATGAGCATCATCGTGATACCGAACTTGAAGGTGTCGCTCCAGCTGTAATGGTTTGTAGTATATAGCAGCGCCGCCGGCTTGCTGTTGAACGGCAGCACGTAAACATGTTCGATCAGAAGCGCCACAGGGAATGAAAGGCTGAGTGGCGGGAAGCCGAACTGCTGCTCCACTCCGATTGCAATCGGAATGAAAACTAGCGTCCTCATAGTCTTGGACTGGAAGATGAGACCGCTGAAAAGCATGAGTCCGGTAAACAGGAGGTAAAGCACGAAGAACGGAGTATTCTGTGTAATTCCAAGATATTCCATTCCCGCATTCACCATGATAGATGGCAGGTCTGTAGCATTGAGACCCGATCCGAGGGTATATGCTCCCGCTGAGAAGAGCATCAGATGCCATGGTATATCGACATCGTTCCACTTTACGACACCGATTCCCGGCATGAGGGCTACGATGGCACCTATGAATGCCACTGTAGTCTCATCGATTCCATGCAGCTCTCCCGTCATCCACAGAAGGAGGACGCCGACGAAGATCGCAATGGATTTATATTCCTCGACTGTCATCTTGCCCATTGACGCGAGTTCCTCGCGAAGGCGCTCCATACCGCCCTCGATCTGAGGCTTCTTCTCCTCAGGTTTCATTGGGAAAATAACCTTTACACCGATGAACCATCCGAGCAGAAGCAGGATTATGGTCATCGGGAATCCGGCATAGAACCAGTCCGCATAGCTGAATGAAAGCGAGCCGTAGGCTCCCATCATGAGGGAGATTGCAAGAAGATGTGCTCCTGAACCTGTATAGAAGGCGGTCGCACCGACATTGACCTGGAAGAGGTTCTGAAGCACAAGGTTACGTCCGAAATTGTTGCGCTCTCCGCGGCTTGCACCGAAGATCGCAGCAATCACCATGAATATCGGAAGGAGGATTGTAGCCTTCACTGTAGTAGCCGAGATGAACATCGAAAGGACGAGGTTTATGACAAGGAAACTGAAAAAGATTCCCGTCGTGCTCTTGCCGAATTTAAGCACGAACCACAAGGCAAATCGTTTCGCAACCTTGGTCTTGACAAGCATGCTTGCAAGCACAAAAGAAAGGATATTCAACCACATCACCGGATGTCCCAGCTGGGCGAATGCATCCTTTTGAGTAGTGACGCCACACAATACTATGGCAAGAATCACCATCAGCGATGTCAGGTAGCTCTGCACGGCCTCTGTGATCCAAAGGATGATGGATGAGCAGAAGATGGCCAGCATCGCATAGCAGGCTCTGATGAAGGCAGGCTCACCGATTACGGAAAGACGCTTCTGAGCCTTTTCAGACAGTTCTGCAAAGTTTATGTTGTCGAACAAAGGGATATCCACCACCCAATATATAAGGACAAATATAAGTACAGCGAGAGGTCCGCCAAGGCGTGCCATCCACTTCTCGAATCCGGACTTCTCCATCTTCGGAAGCTTCTCCACCTTGTAATTGTTCATGTCCAGCGGGTCAAAGACCTGCTCCTGTTCAAGTTCGGTATTCTTGTCGGTCATGGTTTGATACGTTGATTTAAAAGATTCTTCGCTTCGCTCAGAATGACATGAAAATTCAACCTAAGACTGTCATCCTGAGCGATAGCGAAGGATCTCCGATCATGTTTTATTTAGCCCAATTCTTATATGGGTTCTTCATAAGCATAGAGTTGTAGTACTTCACATCTCCGGTAACCTCCTCACCAAGCCACTCTGGCTTTACGAAAGCCTCGTCCTCAGATGAAAGCTCAACTTCAGCCACAGTAAGGCCTTCGTTGTCACCGTAGAATTCGTCTACCTCATAAGTATGCTCGCCAGCCTCAACGAGGTAGCGTGTCTTGTCGATCACGCCAGGCTCGCAGATCTGAAGAAGGTCCTGAACTTCTGCTACAGGAATCTCCTTCTCCCACTCGAAACGGCTTGCACCGCTTGCAGATCCGATACCCTTGATGGTGATGAATCCCTTCTCACCCTTCACGCGTACGCGTACTGTGCGCTCAGGAACTGAGCTGAGGTAACCCTGGGTAATGCGGGTAGCCTTCTTTGCAAACGGCTTGAAGTCGCCTGCAACCAAGAATTTTCTTTCGATTTCCTGTGCCATGATGCTACTCGTTTGCAAGTGGTTTGTCTGACATGCCGATCACACGCTTGATAGCCTGGAGATAGTTGATGTTCTCAACGCCCTCGAGACCGCAGTCAGCGATGGTCTTCTTGATGTCCTCGATTTCAGTAGACTCGGAGTTGATGGTAACTACCTTCGCACCGTTGATGAGCACGTTTCCTACCTCGCAGATGGTGTTGTTGACCATATAGCCGAAACGCTGCTTGTGCACACGTACAGCTGCGAGATCAGGATTTGCCTTCACCATTGCGATGAACTCGTCATATGTGTACTCGTCCTTGTCAAGAGCAGGCATCTCCACCATGAATGCAGGGAAAACCTCGTTCTCAAGCACTGTGCGTGAGATAGGGAACTCGCCCTTCATGAGAGGGTTCCACTGCTCGAGACCGTCGACTGTCTGGACATATGTCTTGATGTCCATCTTGCCGTTGCGGATCTTGGTGTTGTTGATGTCGTTCTTGCGTGAGATGATGTAGATCTCATCGCTTTCGCGCTCCCATACCTTTTCAGGTACAGGAACGGAAAGACGAGCCATTCTCTTGTGTGCCTCACAGAAGCACTGTCCGAAAGAGCGGAACTCGAAGCGTGGCTTCGAAATCTCGCCGATTTTCAATTCTGCCATAGTCTATTCTGTATTTGTTATTTTACAAGTTCGTCTTCTTTTGCGTCTGTTGCGTCATTTGCCGCGCCGCCAGTCACTGTAGGAGTAATCATGAACTTACCGGTTCCATCTGGAATACGGCTCCATGAACCATTGTTGCTCTCTATAGTTTCACCCCAGCCTGCGCCTTTGTCTCCACGCTGGAATGTATCGATCTTCTTGCCTTCAGCATCGAAGAGCTCCACGATCACAGTCTTCTTTGCTGAGAAACCTGAGCTGAATCCTGTTTCTGTAGTACCCTTTGCACCAAGGATAAGATAGAATCCCTTTGCAGCGATCTTGAGGTCATCTGCACCTGTCCAGCAAAGTTCCTCATCCTTATTGATGGTATAGCCCTTAAGGCTCACTTCCTTGCTGCCAGGGTTGTAGAGCTCGAAGAACTTCTCATTATCTTCACCGGCACCATAAAGTTCATTGAGAACAATCGAAGGCTGCGGAACCACGAGGCTGTTACCTACGAGGTCTGGGTCACCGGTAGCGCCCTCACCGTTATTTGCAGCACCCGGAGTCGCGGTAGGAGTGATCATGAATGCACCTGTTCCGTCAGGAATACGGCTCCATGAACCTTTGTTGTTATCCAGTGCCTGGTCTCCCCATGCACTACCTTTCTCTCCTCTCTGGAAAGTATCCAGCTTTGTTCCGTCTGGAGCGAAAAGTTCTACAATCACACTCTTCTTTGCTGAGAAACCTGAGCTGAATCCGTCAGCAGTGGTTCCTTTAGCACCAACAATTGCAAAGAAACCATTTGCAGGAATCTTCTGGCCTTTTGCTCCTGTCCATGTAAGTTCCTCATCCTTATTGATGGTTACGCCGGCAAGGTCGATCTCCTGGCTGCCGGTATTGTAAAGTTCAAAGAATTTCTCGTTATCTTCACCGGCACCTGAAAGTTCATTGAGTACAAGCTTAGTGTAGTCATAAACCACTTCCGGCTCTGGTTCCGGTACAAGCGCATCCGGATTCTGCTCATCCTTTACACATGATACAGCTGCCATTGTCGCAAGTGCAGCCAATGCTAAAAATATCTTTTTCATATCGTCGTATTTTATTATAAGTTACATTAGAAAGCTACCTGGAAACGAAGTGCGAGCATCTGGTAGTCTACACCACCCTTTCCGCTAGGAGCAACGACCTTGTTCGGATCCTTTGTAGGAGCTCCGTTGAGATCATATCCGACATAGCTCTTGCCTTTTGCATTTGCATAACGGTCATTATTGTTGTACTGCCAGTTGAGAACGATCTTGACGTTCTTGTTAGGGTAATAATTGAGACCTACGGTATAAGCCTCGCCGCTACCACCGAAGATGCCGGTATCAGCCACCTTGTGAGAGAAGAGCTTACCGGTGTTGAAGTCTGCGTACTCATAACGGAAAGCTATTTCGAGGTTGCCCCAGTCGTGCTCGCTTGTTGTACGGGTGTACTTTGCACCATCAGAGTCGTAATTCTGTGTACCGCCGAAAAGGAGCCAGCTTGCCTGTGCATACCATCCTTCAGCCCACTGGGTCTGTTTAGCATAGTCAGCCTTGTTGACTGCAGGATCCAGATACATTCCGCGAGCGATGTAAGCTGTCTCGTAACGGAGCTGCTTCCAGTGACCTGCAAGCTCAACTGTCCATGCGAGTTCATGGTCAAGTCCCTTTACATCATCAGTATCGAGATACTTCTTGCGGTTGATGCTTGTAGAGTTACGTGAGCTGTAGCGTCCTACAGCATATCCGTCTGTACTTGTAACCTTAGGTTCACGATATGAAACCGCACCACCGATGTGGAGAGATGAAGTAGTCGACTTATAGAAAGGACGGAAAACAATCTTACCTGTGTATGAAAGTCCTTCATTGTATCCGAAGTCCTTGTTGTTGTCCTCCATGAAAGTCTGCTCCTCAGAGCTGCTGAGTTCCGGTCCGAACACACCTGCTGATGCCCAGAACCAGTCCTTCGAATACCTTGCGTTGATACCGAGGTGGCGTGAAGGGGCAAGGTAAGTCACCATTGCACGTTCCATGAACATAAGGTAACGTGAAGTGCTGTTTCTCTGGATAGAGAAGTTCTCCTTGAAGTTACCTGCCTTGATCTCGAGACCCTCTACGCCTGTGAAAGCCACATAAGCATCCTTAAGTTCAGGTGTACCGCTGGTCCAGTCAGTGTCAAGCTCACCATACCAGTTCTTGTCGAGCTGTGCCTTTACCGCAAAACGAGTACGGCGAAGATTCATGCCATTACCGATATGGCTTGAATTCCACTTGCCGTCAATCTCCTTTGCACAGAAATCAGGTGCGCCGAAATAAACGGCAGCGTCTGCCTGTACACGTACGTCAAACCACATCTTGTAGTTTGCTTCCTTGTTCTGGAACACAAGGATACCGTCCTGCATCTTTGCTTCTACAGGAACGGACTGCACCTTCTGTCCGTACTGGTTCACTTCAGCTTCCTGAGCAAACATTGCTGTCGCAAATAATGCGAAAAGCGAAATTAGTAATACCTTTTTCATTGTTCTAATGGTTAATTAATGTTGAGTTTATATTGACTTTATGTAATTTACCAGATTATCTCCCTTCGAGAGCCCGAGCTTCTGGCGCAGCCTGTAGCGGCTGATCTCGACGCTCTTCGGGGTTATGTTCATCAGGGTCGCTATATATTTGGATGAAAATCCAAGCCTCAGCAGGGTGGAGAGTCTTCTTTCCTGAGGGGTCAGGTCAGGGAAATTTTCTGCAAGCTTTGCATTGAAGTCCTCATGGAGGGACTCTGCCTGCGCATAGAAGTACTGCGAGTCCACTTCCCTGTCATGCGACAGACGCTGTCTGAGCGAGAGACTCAGTTCAGAAATGAGTTTGTCCCTCTCCCCTTCGTCCTTGGTCTTGGCCAACTTCTTTACGATCGTGTTCAAGGATTCAAGGTATTCCTTCTGCTCGACTATGCTCAAAGCCACATTCATCACCTCCTGCTTCTTCATTTCCACAGCATTGTGCAGCGCCTGGTTCTCCGAAAGGACGACCTTGAGTTCCATATCATTGAGAGCGCGGCTGTTCTCATATATCTGTTGCTGCTGGGTATATACCAGCCTCTCAGTCGCTTCCTTGACAATACGCTGGCGGCGTACATATCCGGCAAATGAAAGGGCTATGAGTATCATGATCATGGCGGCCATCACCATGAAGTCGACCATATGGTCGGCCGTCTCGCCGCCGATGATGTTGAACATGACATATGCTACCACGAATGAGCAGGACGGTGCAGCCGCGAAGGCTATTCCTTCCCTCACATACTCCTGACTGCTGAAAAGACGCGTCTTCTGAACGGCTTCGACGCCTGCAACCGCTGCAACGACGAGCGAAGAAACCGATAGCGGAACAGGAGACAGGCCTATAGCCGACGTCGTAGCGTCAAAGGAGAAAAAGATCATGGAAACAGCTGCAGCAAATCCGACAGAAACCACTGCATAGATGGTGAAATCAGAAAAGAGTCCGACATATTCAACATCCTGTTCCTTACTGAATTGCATGAATGCAGACATTATGACTACGACAGCCGCAATCACCGTCAGCGTGACCATCCTTCCTCCGGCTATCATGCCGCCGACCCCGCAAAGCAGTCCGCCCCAGTTAAGTCCCAAGGCAAAGACAGTCAGCAGGACACACAGAACGACGGCAAACCTCATATAGTACGACATCGTTATCATGTGTATCCTGACTCTTGACAGAACCATCCTGAAGCATGCCATGATTCCCGCAGAAAGCAGGAAGGCTATGAAAGGCGCCGCAATGAAAGACAGGGCAAAGCCCCATCGGAAAGTGAATCCTTCTGACGACACAAGCCCATATGCTGCAAGTGCTCCAAGCACCGCGTATACGACAGATCCTGTAACCTCGAAAGCCTTGAGGACCATCAGGACTATAAGAGCTGACAGAATCACAAGCACGACTGCCTCCGCATCAAGACTGACCGTGAAGCAGTCTGAAAGAGCTGTCCCGACCGGACCGGATCCGCTCAGCCACAACGCCAAAGGAAGCCCGATAAAAACGAGTGAACAGAAACCTCTGCGGCCAATCGCACATGTCGGAGTGTACACCCCGAACAAGGTGTCGTACTCGTGGTCAAAGAACCATAAGACAACTACCGACAGGAACAATATGAGGCAGAGGATATCCATGCTACAAAGTTCTTCTGATTGCCATTACCGCAAGCTGGTCCGCAACGTTTTCAGCAGCTTTCGAGAGATTCTCGATATGAAGTGCGAAATACCTGAGATGGAATTTTTCACTCAGCTTGAGGGAAGTCATGTTATGGAATACCGTACGTTTTATCGTCTGCGAGTACTTCACGGCTTCCTTTTCATAGAAATATGCCCTGCTGATCTTGTCTGGGACAGTATCCGGAGCCTTGAAGTAAGCCTTTGCAGCAGGTACAACCGCTTCTACCGCAAGAGTGGAGAATTCGGTAAGCTTCATGAATTCTGGATTGAGTTCTGAAGGGATGAAAGGAGTCTCGATCTCGAACTGGAAAAGACTGTCATAGAGAATGCCGGTGATATTCCTCGTCTTCTCAAACAGACGCATGATGTCTCCTCTGGAACGTACCAGGGCCGTCTGGGTATAGAGAGCATTCTCGATTTCCCTTCTCAACACCTCCGTCTCGCTCTCAAGTTCAGACATCTTCTTGAGGTTTTCCGTAAAGTCCGAGCTGTTGGAATAAAGATAATTCCTCACACCGTCCTTGAACACAAGCACAGCCTGGTCCATAAGATCAAAATACCTGTCTATATCCTCAATGAGCTTATTTGATTTACGTTTTCCAAACATTTTCAATACTTATATATAGCAAAGATATAATATTTTGGAAAGAACCAGCATTGTAGAGGACAGACAGAGAATGGGCCATGGATTTCCACACAACCCTAAAATACGATTTTACTCGTTGTGTATCAGAATATTACAGGATACTTAAAACACCGGACAACAAACGGATGTAGAGAGGAATTGTAGAGTTTTTTTTTCACAAAGAAAAGCCGGGAAATCCGCATTTTTCGGAGATCCCGGCTAAAACCATAACCCTATTATTAACAACTAAACTAACTTGGTTCTAGTAATTGCAAAGGGTATGCCAAACTTCTATTTCTTTTTACTGTTCTTACGAGATTTTCTCTTGGATTCCTGGATGGCCTTGCGGACCTTTTCCTTGCGGGCTGCCTTGTTGATGCCCACAGTCACATTGTCGAATGACCCGTCCTCGCCCTTGATGAAAGAAGTTCCGCGTCCGTACTCGTAGTCGATACGGTCGAATACCCTGTCTTCAAGTCCGGTCTCTATGAGTTCATAATCAAGAAGCTTCTGCTCAAGGTTGGTCTTCTTCACTCTGATGCGCACAGGATCACCAAGATTATAGACGACTTTCGAACGCCTTCCGACAAGCCTGTACCTTTCCGCATCAAACTCGAAGAAGTCGCTCTTTATATCTCTCAAAGGCACCATTCCCTCGATTCGCGAAGGTTCGATCTCAACGTACATGCCCCATTCGGTAAGTCCGGAAACATTGCCTCCGAATGTGCAGCCGACCTTGTCCTCCATAAACTCGACCAGCTTGTACTTGATGCTTGCCCTCTCGGCTTCAGCAGCAACAATCTCACGCTCGGTCGCATACTTGCACATCTTTGCGTACTTGTCCTCCTTTGCGGATGCGCCTCCATTGAGGTAATGGTCGAGAAGACGGTGCACCATCATGTCCGGATAACGTCTGATCGGCGAAGTGAAATGGGTGTAATACTTGAATGCAAGTCCATAGTGGCCCAGGTTTTCGGTATCGTACCTCGCCTTGGCCATCGTACGAAGCGACAGAAGCTCGATCGCATTGTACTCCGGAGTGTCCTTTGCTGCGGCAAAAAGGGAGTTTAGTTCCTTCGATATTTCCTTTCCGCTTCCGGTAGGACCCATCTTATAGCCGAAATTACCGACAAAGCCACGGAGGTTCTCGATCTTTTCCTGGTTAGGCTCGTCATGGACACGATATACGAAGGTCTTCCTTGCCTTCGCCACGAATTCAGCGACGCTCCTGTTCGCAAGGAGCATGAACTCCTCGATAAGCCAGTTGGCCTCGACGCTTACCTTCTGATATACATTCACAGGCTTGCCCTTCTCATCGACCTCGACCTTCATTTCAGGACGCTCGAAGCTGATGGCTCCGCTTGCGAACCTCTTCTTGCGAAGCTTCGAAGCAAGGTCGTTCAATATCAGGACAGCATCCTTGATATCCTCGGAAACTCCTTCATGAGACACTCCGGGACCGGCTTTGATTATGGTCTGGGCTTCTTCATAAGAGAATCTGCAGTCAGAATATATCACGGTCTTGCCAAACCACTGGTCAGCAACTCTGCCTCTCGGAGTAATCTCAAACACGGCAGAGAAGGTAAGCTTCTCTTCATGCGGACGGAGAGAGCAGAGCTTGTTGCAGAGCTTCTCAGGAAGCATCGGCACGGTCCTGTCCACAAGATAGACAGAAGTTCCGCGGCTGCGGGCCTCCTCATCCACAACCGAACCTTCACGGACATAATGGGTCACGTCAGCGATATGGACTCCGACCTCATAATTGCCGTTTTCCAGCTTGCGGAACGACAGGGCGTCGTCAAAGTCCTTGGCATCCGCAGGGTCAATCGTGAACGTCAGTACATCGCGGAAATCACGACGGCCGGCCAGGTCCTCCGAGGTTATCTCTTCTGAAATCTGGTCAGCAGCATTCGCAACCGCCGATTCGAAGCGATAAGGAAGAGCATATTCTGCAAGAATCGCATGCATTTCGGTATCATTGTCTCCCGGTTCTCCGAGCACGTCGACGATATGTCCGCGAGGGTTCATCTCCCCTCTCGGCCAGTCATCGACAACAGCAGCCACCTTCATTCCGGAACGCGCCTGAAGTTCCTTGCGTCCGTATCCGTCTTCTCCAAGTTCGAAGACTCCATGGACTGCATATACATCTTCTTCCGGAAGAGGCTTGAGGTATCCTGTCTCGTCCTTCGGCTCTGCCATCGACTGTCCCTTCACCTTATGTCTGCGGTAGCGCGACTTGTCGCTTTCAGTAAACGGAATCGTTATATCATAAGGCATGAAACGGCTCTGCATCAGCACCCAGGCCTGTCCTGCCACAATATGAAGGACACCTATGAACGGCTTCGGAGAACGTTCTATTATAGCCACCACTTCTCCTTCCCTGCGCTGCCTGTCCGTCTTCTCGCGGGTCACCGCGACCCTCACCATGTCACCGTTCAATGCTCCTCTGGTCTTGGAAGCCTTTACAAATACGTCATCCTCCTCTCCTTCAACAATAATGAACGCATAACCTTCCCTGGTCATCTGTACCTTTCCCTCTACAAGAGGGAACACCTTCTTTTCCTTTTTCCCGCGTCCTCTTCCCCGGGAGTTCTTCTTTCTTGCCATAAACATGATTTTTATTCACACAAAATTAACACTTTTATTAAATAATTATGCTCGTTTTGAAGTATCTTTGCAGAAGTATAACAATTAATCACCCTGATGGAACTATGAGAAAAACGGCATTTGTCCTTATCGGCATCTGCGGCCTTCTTGTGACCGCCTGCAAAGAAGGAGCAAATAATGCTCCAAAAGAAGAGAACCTTTACGAAACACTCTCCGTAACATTAAGCGACAGGACCCTGACGACAGGTTATTCAGCTGCGATAAGCGGAGTACAGACTGTCGAGATCCGTCCGCAGGTCAGCGGAATGATCACCGACATCCTCATTGAAGAGGGCGAGAGCGTAAGGAAGGACCAGGTGCTTTTCATCATAGACCAGACCCCATATAAGGCAGCTTACGAGATCGCAGTAGCGAATGTCAAGAGTGCGGAAGCAGCCCTTTCGACAGCGGAACTCATACTTGAAAGCAACAAGAATCTCTACGAACAGGACGTGATATCGGAATTCGATCTCATGACTGCACAGAACGACCTGACCGAAGCACAGGCGAAGCTTGCGCTGTGCAAGGCGGAAGAGGTAAATGCCAGCAACAATCTCTCTTACACAGAAGTGCGTTCCCCTGTAAACGGAGTGGCTTCAATGATTCCATACAGGGTGGGAGCCCTTGTAGGCAGTTCGATAGCACAGCCTCTTGTTACCGTATCAGACGACAGCAGGGTATATGCATATTTCTCAATGGCCGAAAATCAGATGCTTGATATGGTCCAGCAGTACGGTTCCCTCAACAACGCCATAAGGCAGATGCCTCAGGTCGAGCTTATCATGAGCAACGGACAGAAGTACGAGCATACAGGAAAGATCAACGCTATAAGCGGAACAATCAGCGAGAGTACCGGTGCAGTCAGCCTCAGGGCCGTATTTGACAACCGCAACCACCTCCTCCGTAACGGAGGAAGCGGAACCATCATCATCCCTTCGACAATAAAGAACGCAATCGTCATCCCTCAGAAGTCCACCTACGAGCTCCAGGACCGCATATTCGTTTATAAGGTAGTGGACGGAAAGGCATCGGCAACAGAGATTCATGTCGCCCCAAACAACAATGGAGTGGAATACATTGTCAATGACGGACTTGAAGTCGGAGACATCATAGTGGCGGAAGGCGCAGGCCTCATAAAGGAAGGTACTCCTATCAGAAGCAAGAACATGGAGGGTCAGGAATAATGAACGTAAGGACTTTCATCGACCGCCCCATTCTTGCGGGAGTCATTTCAGTGGTGATACTCCTGCTGGGCCTCATCGGCCTTACGCAGCTTCCGGTGGAGCAGTTTCCGGAAATCGCTCCTCCTACAGTCAGCGTATCCGCCGCATATGCGGGTGCCAATGCCGAAACCGTACAGAAGAGTGTGCTCGTGCCTCTCGAGGAAGCCATCAACGGAGTCGAGGACATGATGTACATGGTATCTTCCGCAACAAACAGCGGATCCGCCAGCATCCAGATCTATTTCCGCCAGGGAACTGACGGCGACATGGCGATGGTCAACGTGCAGAACAGGATCGCATCGGCCCAGAGCCTTCTGCCGGGCGAAGTTACCCGAAGCGGCGTGACGGTGCGCAAGCGCCAGACCAGCCGCATCAAGAGTCTGGCGGTATACAGCCCGGACAACTCGTTTGACAGGAAGTTCATTGTCAACTATCTGAAGATCAACATCGAACCTCGCCTGTCGCGAATAGCCGGAGTAGGAGAAGTCGATGTCCGAGGAGGAGACTATTCGCTTCGTATATGGCTGGATCCCGGCAAGATGGCGAAATACGGCCTCATGCCTTCCGACATATCGGCCGTCCTTGCGGAACAGAATCTCGAAGCGCCGACCGGTACTCTCGGAGCTGAATCCATCAACACATTCAGATATGTGCTCAAATATCGCGGACGTTATGAGAACGTGACCGACTACGAGAACATGGTCATCCGTGCCGAAAGCAACGGTACCGTGCTGAGGCTCAAGGATGTAGCATCAATAGAGCTCGGAGAGAGAAGCTACGACTATATCGGCATGGTGAACGGCCATCCTGGCACCACCATCAGCATATCGCAGACCTCCGGATCCAATGCGAACGAGATCATCATCGCAGTGGACAAGGAAATAGAGAAGATACGTGCGGAACTGCCTAAGGGACTGGAAATCGTGGACCTGATGAGTACCAAGGACTTTCTTGACGCATCGATTAAGAACGTGATCAAGACCCTTTTCGAGGCAATCCTGCTCGTTATTCTCGTGGTGTTCGTCTTCCTGCAGAGTTTCCGTTCGACAGTCATCCCGACCATATCGATCATAGTGTCGCTGGTCGGAACATTCGCATTCCTGATGGTGGCGGGCTTCAGCCTCAACATGATCACCCTCTTCGCCCTCGTGCTTGTGATCGGAACGGTCGTGGACGACTCGATCGTGGTGGTGGAAGCGGTCCAGGCAAAGTTCGACATCGGATACCGGTCGGCCTACAGGGCGTCCGTCGATGCCATGGAAGGCATCTCGTCCGCCCTCGTCGCAACGACTTTCGTCTTCATGGCCGTGTTCATCCCTGTAAGCTTCATGGGAGGAACCACAGGTACATTCTATACCCAGTTCGGACTCACAATGGCTGTGGCTGTCGGCATATCGCTGATCAATTCGCTTACCCTCTCCCCTGCCCTATGCTCACTCATCATGACGCCGCATGAGATCGTAACGGAAGGAAAGAAGGCCGGCTTCACGACCAGATTCCACCATGCATTCGACACCGCATTCGGCGCATTGATAAACAAATACAGCAAGGTCGTCCTTTTCATGTTCAAGCGCAGATGGCTCACATTCATCCTTCTTGCAATAGCATGCGGAGGCCTTGTATATCTGATGAACACGACCAAGACAGGACTCGTTCCGAAAGAGGATATGGGATCCATCAATGTGGACATCCGCACTCCTCCGGGAACCAACATCGCCGAGACCGACAAGGTCCTCGCGGAAATAGACCGAAGGATCAGCACCATCCCTCAGATAAAGGCCTATTCGAGGACGACAGGATGGGCCGGACAGTTCGGCCAGGGCTCGTCGACAGGAAACTTCGTCATCAGGCTCCATGACTGGGAAGACCGAAAGGGTGAGAACGACGACATCGATTCCGTAATGGATGAGATCTTTGCACGTACCGCTGACATCAACTCAGCCGACATCATGGTATATACACGAGGCATGATTCCAGGATACGGATCAAGCAACGGATTCGAGATCTATGTGCAGGACCAGAAGGGCGGAAAGCTTGAGGATCTCGAGAAGATAACGGACGAATTCATCATAGAGCTGAACAAGCGTCCTGAGATATCCCGCGCAAAGACAGCCTTCGACAGCTCGTACCCTATGTATCTGGTAGAGGTCGATGCCGTGCAGTGCAAAAGGAACGGAATATCTCCGGGAGACGTGCTCAGCGTCCTGTCCGGCTACATCGGCGGAAGCTACGCATCCAACATGAACCGCTTCTCCAAGCTCTACCGAGTGATGCTCCAGGCTGCTCCGGAGTACCGTCTTGATACGGAATCCCTCCAGAACATGTTCGTACGCAACTCCAAGGGCGAGATGTCTCCGGTCAACCAGTATCTTACGCTGACCAGAATATATGGACCTCAGTCGATCTCGAGATTCAACCTGTTCACGGCGATCTCGATCAACGGACAGGCAGCCAACGGATACAGCTCCGGACAGGCCATCCAGGCCGTGCGTGAAACTGCGGCCAAGGTGCTTCCTGCCGGATACGGCTTCGAATTCGGAGGAATGTCCCGCGAGGAGGCTGACACAGGCAATTCAGTAGCCGTGATATTCGTCATCTGCATCGTGTTCATCTACCTCATCCTCTGTGCGCTGTATGAGAGCATATTCATACCGATAGCGATCATCGTTTCGATTCCGTTCGGACTTGCCGGCAGCTTCCTGTTCGCCCGCATGTTCGGTCTTGAGAACAACATCTATCTCCAGATCGGTCTCCTGATGCTCATCGGACTCCTTGCCAAGACCGCCATCCTTCTTACGGAATATGCCTCACAGAAGAGAGAAGAAGGAATGAGCATATCCCAGGCAGCCCTGTCAGCGGCCAAGGCGCGTCTGAGGCCGATTCTGATGACGTCCCTGACCATGATATTCGGCATGCTTCCGCTCATGTTCGCAAGCGGAGTCGGTGCAAACGGCAACATATCCATCGGTGTGGGAACAGTGGGAGGAATGCTCATCGGAACGCTTGCACTCCTTATCATCGTCCCTCCTCTGTTCATCATATTCCAGCACATCGAAGAAAAGGTCATGCCAAAAAGGAAGAGGGAGTAACGTCATCCCCGGCTTGACCGGGGATCTAATACAAATCAGATGAAAAGAACATATATAATATTATTGGCATTCGCCACCCTCCTGCTCCCGGGCTGTGGGGTATCCAAGTTGTACACTCAGTATGAGAGGGAGGGCGTGGAATATGTAGACAGCCTATACCGCAGACTGCCAGCCCACCATACCGATTCCTTGTCCATCGCCTCCCTTTCCTGGACCGAATTCTTTACAGATCCTATCCTCCAGGAATGGATAAGGTTAGGCATTGAACATAATACGGACCTCGCTATCGCGCGTCTCAGAGTAGAGCAGGCCCAGGCAACGCTTCATGCAGCGGGAGAAGCGTTCTATCCGGGAGCATCGCTTTCTGCCTCAACCGGAATCGGCACACCTGGCGGCTTAAGCTATAGGATAGCACCTACGGTCTCTTGGGAAGCTGATATATTCGGAAGACTCGAAAACGCAAAGCGACAGGCAGCGGCAGCCATGAAGCAGAGCGTAGCTTACAGACAAGCTGTTGAGTCTCAACTAGTTGCTACTATCGCCGAATCTTATTACAGACTTCTGATGCTGGACATGAAGCTTGCTATCAGTGAACGCACCCTGGAAACATGGGAAGAGAATATCAAGACATTGGAAGCCCTGAAACGCGCCGGAAAGACAAATGAAGCCGCAGTACTTCAGGCAAAGGCGAATAAGCTTGAAGTTCAAAGTTCCACCTATAGTCTCCATCTCCAGATATTTGAGACCGAAAACGCGTTTGCAGCGCTTCTCGGCACAGTTCCGTTCAAGATCGAGAGAGGCACTCTGGAAAACCAGTCCTTCACTCATTATCTCTCCGGAGGAATACCTGCCGAGATCCTCAGCAACAGGCCTGACGTGCGTCAGGCCGAGATGGCTCTCGCACAGGCATTCTATGCTACAAACATATCGCGCGCCGCTTTCTATCCGAGTGTCAAACTCACAGGAGACATGGCTTTCAATCCTTCAGGATTCATTGCAGATCTTACGGCATCTCTCCTTCAGCCTCTTTATTCCAAGGGCGTGAACAAGGCAAACCTCACCAAAGCGGAAGCCGCACAGAAAATTGCTACATATGAGTTCAGGCAGAGCCTTCTCGATGCAGGCGTAGAAGTCAACAACGCCCTGATAGCCCTCCAGACAGCAAGCAGCAGGCTGAAGATAGACCAGAAGCAGATCGTAACCCTTCAGGCTGCCGTATGGAACACCCAGATGCTCATGAAGCACGGAAACGCCAACTATCTCGAGGTCCTGTCAGCCCAGCAGAAGCTCCTGCAGGCTGAACTTGCAGAGGCTTCCGACCGTTTCGAGGAGATCCGCAACGTCATCAATCTCTACCACGCATTAGGAGGTGGCTACAGCGACAGATAGTACCATGCACATTCAAACACCGGTCAAGATGTACGATATACAGCAGGAAATAGTTCCCATAAGTCATGATGACTTCTTTATCATTCTGAATCATTATGACGCGGAATTCAAGTATCCGATCCACTGTCATCCCGAATATGAGATAAACGTCGTGATGAACACCAGCGGATCGAGAGTGATCGGCGACTCGGAAGAGACTTTCGACGGTCTGGATATCGTGATGATAGGGCCCAACCTCCCCCATGTCTGGAAAGCGGAGGGAAGCGGCCATCGTGTGGTGACGATACAGTTTTCCGGTGACCTGCTCAACTATAACATAATCAACAAGAGACTCTTCCTTCCTGTCAGGCAGCTGCTCATAGATTCCGCCCAAGGACTTTGCTTCAACGGCCCGAATGCGGAAAGGATCAAGGAAGAGATTCTCGAGCTTACTATGCTTCAGGGATTCCAGACTGCAACGAAGTTCCTGAACATACTCCATTACATGGCCACAGCCTTCAGAAGAAAGCTGGTCAGCAATTATTCCGAGTCGGAAGTGACTCTCAACACCCCAAACTCCCGCAGGATAAGCAAGGCCTGCCGGTATATCGAAGACAATCTCTCGGGAAAGATAACTCTTTCCGAGGTCGCAGAACTGGTCAACATGTCGGATTCGGCATTCAGCCATTTCTTCAAGAAGAAGACAGGCATCTCTTTCATCACTTATGTCAACAACCTGCGTATTGCAAAGGCCTGTGAACTTCTGATCGGTACTTCCTTGAGTGCGTCTGAAATATGTTATGATTGCGGATTCAACAACAAATCCAACTTTATAAGGATATTCACACAAAGAAAGAACATGACTCCTATCGAATACAGGAATCATATGACCCACTTATACCTGAAATATTGACACAATACATTTGATAATGTAGAAAGTACCGGTAATCGGAGGAGGCGGTTACAGCCGGACGGAGCAGAACCTGCCAAGTGCTATGCGTTCATTTTACGAAGGAAGCACTCGATGGTATTTTCCATGAGGCAGGTAATGGTCATAGGACCGACTCCGCCTGGGACCGGAGTGATGACTGACGCTTTCGGCTCTATTGCTGCATAGTCGACGTCTCCGCAAAGCTTTCCTGTTTCCGGATCACGGTTGACTCCGACGTCTATCACGACAGTTCCTTCGGAAACCATGTCGGCAGTAACGAATTTCGGACGTCCGATTGCAACCACAAGTATCTCAGCGTTACGCGTAACGGTAGGAAGATCGACAGTACGGCTGTGCGCGATGGTCACTGTGGCATTCTCGTCAAGAAGAAGCTTCGACACAGGAAGGCCGACGATATTGCTTCTGCCTATCACGACAGCTCGCTTGCCCTTGATATCTACTCCAGCTACCTTAAGCATCTTTATGATGCCCTTCGGAGTGCATGGGAGGATGCAGTCCTGCTTCTGCCATAGGGCAGCCACATTAAGCGGATGGAATCCGTCGACATCCTTTTCCTTAGCTATTGTGGCGATCACCTTGTCCTCGCTGATATGCTTAGGAAGCGGAAGCTGAACAAGTATTCCGTCCACGCTGTCGTCTGCATTGAGTTCCTCGATCATCCCGAGAAGTTCTGCCTCCGATATCGTATCCGGCTTGCGTATGGTTGTGTTCCTGATTCCTACGAATTCAGATGCCTTTGCCTTTCCTGTAACATAAGACACGCTGCCCGGATCCTCACCTACGAGGATCACGACAAGATGAGGCACCCGGCCATATTTCTCCGGAAAAGTGGCTACCTGTGCCTTCATTTCCTCTTTCAGCTTTGCTGAAAGTTCCTTTCCTGATATCACTTTTGCCATTACAATACCCTCCATCCTATGTCGCGACGATAGAAAAGACTGTCGCATTCTATTGACTCGACTGCAGCGAGCGCCTTGTCATGCGCCTCCTGAAGGTCGGCTCCGAAGCCGACAACCATCAGCACTCGGCCGCCAGATGTATAATACTTGCCATCCTTCAGCGATGTGCCCATGTGGAAGACCCTGATGTCTTCAGGCAGCCTGTCCAGGCCGGCGATCTCATATCCCTTTTCATATGAGCCCGGATAGCCTTTTGAAGCCATGACGAAGCCCATTGTGACCTCCTTCTTCCATTCGATATGCGGCATAGGAGTGTGATCTGCTACGGCAGAGAAGATGTCGTATATGTCTGTTGCGAGACGTGGCAGAACCACTTCTGTTTCAGGATCTCCGAAACGGCAGTTGAACTCGATCACCTTGACGCCTGACGGGGTCTTCATCAGACCTCCGTAAAGGACTCCTGTAAAAGGACAGCCTTCCGCCACCATTCCCGCAGCAGTCGGTTTCATGATCTTCTCCATCGCATATTCCACATCCTCGTCTGTGATGATCGGAACCGGAGAATATGCGCCCATTCCACCTGTATTAGGACCCTTGTCGCCCTCGTATGCCCTTTTGTGATCCTGCGAAAGCGTCATAGGATAAACATCCGTTCCGTCGACAAAGCACATGAACGAGAATTCAGGTCCGGTGAGGAATTCCTCGACAACCACCTTGCCCTTTCCGAACTTGTCGTCAAGAAGCATGTCCTTGAGCGTTGCGTCAGCTTCCTCAAGAGTCTCAGGAATCACCACGCCCTTACCTGCTGCAAGACCGTCGTATTTGAGAACGACAGGGAACGATCCCTTCTTCACATATTCAAGAGCGGCCTCATAGTCTTCGAATGTTTCGAATGCAGCTGTAGGGATGTCATATTTTGCCATCAGCTGCTTTGCGAAGTCCTTGCTGGCCTCGATCGTAGCCGCAGCCTGCGACGGTCCGAATATACGGAGTCCAGCATCCTTGAATGCATCCACGACACCTGCTGCAAGAGAAACCTCAGGTCCCACTACAGTCAGGTCCACAACATTCTGAAGGGCGAATTCCTTGAGTTCTTCCACCTGTGTATCCTTGATCGGAACACATTCAGCCTGCTCTGAAATGCCTGCATTTCCCGGAGCACAATAAATCTTTCCTACCTGCGGACTGCGGCTGAGTGCATCCACTATCGCATGCTCCCTGCCACCGCTACCAATTACAAGAACTTTCTTCATATGATTTAATCTATATTGAAACGCTATATTGAAGCGCGAAGATACTATTTTTCCTGATTACCTGCAAAAACAGTCCTTTGTGACCGAAAAACTTGAGGTATCCCGTTATCCGTCAGGCGCTTTTTTGCCTGTCGGTCTGAAGGGGAACCATATGCCTGGAGGGATCAGCAGCTTCGTCCTTCAATAAGAGTCGGACGGATCAGTATTTGTGACGAATCCTGGTGTTCTGTCATAGTACGTGAAGCGTCATCACCCGCATCATCATTTTCAATCAGCCTCACAAGGTTGTCAGTAGCAAGCTTGCCGATGGTGTTTAGCGGCTGTTCTATCCTCGTTATTGCGGGGTCTAAATAATCAAGAAAACGATTATTGTCAAATGAAATCAGAGCGATATCATCCGGAACTTTGAGTTTCAGCTCCTTCACCGCCTTTATGACGCCCAACAGAATCGTCGTGCTGAACGCAAATATGGCATCAGGCTTATTATCGGAAGTGAGTGCAAGATATGCCTCTCTATAACCGTTATCTACAGAGAAGGAATCTCCGGCCGTCCTTTCCACGACTCCTGCTCCCTGATGGTCACGTGCCGCCTGGACAAATCCTCTCAACCTTTCTCTGTTAGGCATCGAGGTCTGCACTCCCTGAATCGCAAGAATGTTTCTATAGCCTCTATCGATCAGATACTCGGTAGCGATGTATCCACCGGAATAATTATCGGTACAGACATAAGGCAAGGTCGTGTTTTCGAAATATCTGTCTATCAGAACCACAGGCACATTATGCGCGATCTCTTCTAGATATGAAGGAGAAGAACCGACAGGGACTGCGATTATGCCGTCCACTTTTCTTGACACGAATGAATTGATGGCCTGCATCTCATTAGATTCGTTTTCCATTGTATCGGAAAGCAGAATATTATAGCCCTGGCTTTTGAACTGGTTGATGATCACTGCCGCCAAAGTGGAGAAGAACGGATTATCGATATTTGGAACCGTCAGACCTATGGTATTGGTCCTTCTTGTCCTCAGACTCTGAGCTATAAGGTCGGGAGTATAATTGCACGAGCGCGCCACACCGGTAATGTAATCGATTGTCTTCTGACTTATCCTGTAAGAGGGTCCTTTGCCGGACAAGACTCTGGAAACTGTGGAAATCGAAAAACCTGTGCGCTCCGATATGGAAAGCAATGTATCCTTCTTCATGATTGTGCAGTCTTTTAAGAAACAGTTTAAAGATTTCTATGAAAATGATAAGAAGCTCTTTAAATATTTCTCCGAAAAATATCAATTGTTGAAACCGCTTTGCAGAAGACGACTCAATATGTTCGACATGACAAGTGTAAACATATATAGTGTTCCCTGAATCAAACAGTTTCTAAAGATTATGCGAAAGTACTATTATTAGCAAAAAAAACGAAATAATTTTTGTTTTTAAATACAAAAAACTATTTTTGCACCATGTTGTGCACAATCGTTTGCGCAAACATGTGCACAAATTATGCGCAATCATTTGCGCAGGAAACCACAGTAACGACTGACGTATTAATAAAATAATTAATAACTAATAACTTGATCAATATGAGCGAAAAGAAGATCATGGTCATCGGAAGCAGCAACACCGATATGACCGTAGTAGCAGACAGGCTCCCTATTCCAGGTGAGACCGTCCTTGGAGGAAAATTCGCAATGGGTCCGGGAGGCAAGGGTGCCAACCAGGCCGTAGCAGCTCAGAGACTTGGCGGAAACGTTTCATTCATCTGCAAGGTCGGCAACGACATTTTCGGCGAAAATGCCATCAGACACTACAACAACGAGGGCATGGACACTACCGGCATCATGCGCTCGGAGCTTCCTTCCGGTGTGGCACTCATATCTGTCGATACGAATGCAGAGAACTGCATCGTAGTGGCATCCGGTGCCAACGGAGACATCACAGAGGCTGACATCGAAGCTCACAGAAAGGAGATCGAAGAGTCTTCAATCCTTCTCCTCCAGCTTGAGATTCCGGTTGAAGCTGTCGTAAGGGCAGCCAAGATAGGACATGAGGCAGGTGTATATGTCGTTCTCAACCCGGCTCCTGCCTGCGACCTCCCTGAAGAGATCTATCAGTATATTTCTCTGATAATTCCTAACCAGACCGAGATTGCCCTCATGACAGGCATCGAGGCAAAGAACGAAGAAGGCGCCGCAAAGGCAGTTGAGGCACTGCAGGAAAAAGGCGTCCAGGATGTCATCGTGACAATGGGATCCAAGGGATCCATGGTATATAACCAGGGTCAGGCGACATTCGTTCCTTCCAGAAAGGTCAATGCCGTAGACACGACAGCAGCAGGCGACACTTATTGCGGAGGTCTCTGCGTGGCACTGTCCGAAGGCAAGGACATCATCGAGGCAGCGGAGTTCGCCACAGCAGCATCAGCACTCACAGTGCAGAAACGTGGAGCTCAGGACTCTATTCCATACAGAAAGGATATAATTCTATAGTATATAATAACAACTAAAACAATCAACACCATGTTTATCATCAACAGCTACCTTCTTGCAGTAGTATTCTGCTTCATTACAATGATGTGCTGGGGTTCATGGGGCAACACCCAGAAACTCGCGGCTAAAAGCTGGAGATATGAGCTCTTCTACTGGGACTATGTAATCGGTATGGTGCTCTTCTCACTCCTTATATGTTTCACCATGGGAAGCTTCGGAAGCGAAGGACGTCCTTTCGTTGAAGATATCGCGCAGGTGAGCCTCAAGAACGTAGGAAGCATCATCCTCGGAGGTATCATCTTCAACGCTTCAAACATTCTTCTCTCAGCATCGACTTCCATTGCCGGCATGGCAGTGGCATTCCCTCTCGGAGTAGGTCTCTCACTCGTACTGGGAACCATCATCAACTATATCGGAGCGCCTAAGGGAGATCCGGTGATCCTCTTCATCGGCGTGGCTCTCATCGTCGTGGCCATCATCTGCAACGGCATCGCGTCAGGCAAGGTGCAGCAGAGCAATGAGGAGCAGAGCAAGAACGGAAGAAAGGGTATCATCCTCGCCGTACTTGCCGGCATACTCATGGCATTCTTCTACAGATTCGTGGCAGCTGCAATGGACCTCGACAACTTTGCAGCTCCGGCAGCAGGAAAGGCTACTCCATACACGGCCATCTTCATTTTCTCACTTGGAGTACTTATAAGCAACTTCCTTTTCAACACTCTCGTGATGAAGCGTCCTTTCGTAGGCGAGCCTGTCTCTTATAAGGAATACTTCAAGGGCAACGGCAAGACTCACCTTGTAGGAATGCTCGGCGGAGCTATCTGGTGCCTCGGTACAGCATTCAGCTACATTGCATCAGGCAAGGCCGGTGCCGCAATCTCCTATGCACTCGGACAGGGCGCTCCGATGATTGCAGCCATCTGGGGAGTATTCGTATGGAAAGAGTTCAAGGGTGCCAGGAAAGGCGTCTACGGTCTTCTCTGCGTGATGTTCCTCTTCTTCCTTGCAGGTCTCGGATGCATCATCATCTCAGGAAACTAAACGACAAAAGACGACTATAATGAGAAAATTATTGATAATTCTCCTTGCATGCGTATGTTCAGCTGTTTCCGTACATGCGCAGACTAAGGCCGTGACCGGAAAGGTCAGCGGCAGCGATGGAGAAATCCTCACCGGAGCGACCCTCGTCACCGCCGGCGGCAATTATGCCCTGACCGACATCGACGGAAGCTTCTCCATCGAGTCAAAGAACGGTGAAAGCATCGTAGTGTCATATCTCGGCTATGACGACTACACATTTACAGCAGATGGTCAGCAGGGCCTTGATATCATCCTTCAGCTTTCGGCAAACACAGTCCTTGAAGAGGCTGTAGCCATCGGTTACGGAAAGACCACCAAAAAGGAGGTGACCGGATCTGTAGCAAGTCTCAAGGCAGAGGACTTCGACAGAGGAACCTTCACTACTCCGGCAGCAATGCTTCAGGGTAAGGTGGCAGGTCTTACAGTAACCAATCCGGACGGAGGTGACCCTAATGCATCCTTCGAAATCATGCTTCGCGGTACCAACACTCTCGTGGCAGGTCAGGGTCCGCTCGTGATCATCGACGGCGTCGCAGGGGCCGACATGAGGACCATCAACTTCCAGGAAGTGGAATCCATAGACGTTCTCAAGGACGGATCGGCAGCTGCGATCTACGGTACCCGTGGTACGAACGGTGTCATCATCATCACCACCAAACGCGCAAAGAGCGGCAGCACATCTGTCGAATATGACGGTCAGGTGACAGTACAGACTGTCGCTGCACGTGCAGAGCCTCTGAACGCCAAGCAGTATGCTGAAGCCATAAAGAAGCACGCTCCTACACTGACAAGCAAACTTTACGGTCACGACACAGACTGGTTCGAGGCGATCACAAGAACTCCGATAAGCCACAAGCACTCGCTGGCAATCTCAGGAGGATCTGAAAGCTTCTCGCATCGTACTGTCCTGAACATCGAGCAGAACCAGGGCCTTCAGAAACTGAATGACTCTCAGAAATACCTGATAAAGACCAATATACATCAGGATGCTCTTCAGGGATGGCTTACATTCGATTACAATCTCTCATACACCAAAAGGCAATATACACCTGCAAACTATAGTGCGTTCAGACAGGCTTTCCTCAGAAACCCTACAGAGCCTGTCTATGACAAGTCCAACACAGAGGCCGGCGGATACTTCACCATCGACGCGATGGACTACTACAACCCTGTGGCAATGCTTGAACAGAAGGACAACGACACAGATGTAGACAACTTCTCAGGATCCATCAGAGCGACTTTGAACATCCTGCCTGTGAAAGGACTCAAGTGGGACAACTTCATCAGCTACAACAACGAGCGCTACGAATCAAGAGAGTACCTCCGCAGATACTACCCTAGTTCTCTGGGACAGCAGGGAGTGGCATACATCTCGAACTCATATTCGAGCGACGTACAGTATGAAAGCACGCTTCAGTATTCGAACACCTTCGGAAAGCACTCTGTACAGGGAGTCCTCGGATATACCTACCAGGAGACAAATGAGCGCAGCGCATCCATGGAGAACTATGGTTTTGACTTCGATGATTTCAAGACGGACAACATAGGAGCAGGCGGAGCGCTTCAGGAAGGTCTTGCCGACATGAGTTCATTCCGGGGAATGAGCAGATATATCGCTTTCTTCGGCCGCGTGATGTACAATTATGACGAGAAATATCTCGCATCCGTATCGCTCAGACGCGACGGTTCAAGCAAATTCGGAGCGGACAACAAATGGGGATGGTTCCCGGCTGTCAGCCTCGGATGGCGCATCAACAAGGAAAGCTGGTTCGAGGACACCGACTGGCTCAGCGACCTCAAGCTCAGAGCTGGTTTCGGTGTGACCGGCAACCAGGACTTCTCAAGCTACAAGTCACTTCTGCTCATGGATCCGTTCAGCTTCTATTATTATGACGGCAAATGGGTGACTTCATATGCTCCGGCAAGCAATCCTAACCCGGACCTTGCCTGGGAAAGAAAGAATGAGTTCAACGTCGGTCTCGACTTCGCATTCTTTGACAACCGCTTCGGTGGAACAATCGACTATTACTACCGTCTCACCACCAACCTCCTTTACAACTACACTGTGCCTGTGCCGCCATATGACTACGGAACCATGTTCACGAATGTAGGTTCCATCAGCAACACAGGTATAGAGCTCACATTGTATGGCACCCCGGTACAGAAGGAGAACTTCGAGTGGAACACCACCCTTACTCTCGCCAACAACACCAACAAGCTCATCAAGTTCACAAACGACGAGTTCACTGCCGGTGAATACAAGGTAGGCTACATGTCTACTCCGATCGGAGCATACTCGCAGAGACTGATAGAGGGTGAAAGCCTCGGAACATTCTATGCCCCTATCTGGAACGGTGTAAACAAACAGGGAGAGGACAAGCTTCTAGACTCGAATCCTCTGACAGGAAGAGTAAAGGAAGAGGATTGGGAGAACGTGGGATCTGCATATCCTGACCTCACATTCGGATGGAGCAATAACTTCAGGATATGGAAGTTCGGAATCAGCGCCACTTTCAGAGGTCAGATCGGTGGAAAGATATTCAACACCTACAGAGCCCTGTATGAGAATGTTTCCAACCTCGGACAGTCCAACATCCTTTCAAGCTGGCTTGCCGACACTGATTTCAAGGGTAAGGAGATCAAGTATTCGACCAAGTTCATCGAAGACGCATCATTCCTCAAGCTTGACAACATCTCGGTTTCATATGACCTGAAGCTGAAGAATGACATTCTCAGGAAGATCCGTCTCTACCTCACGGCTCAGAACATCTTCTGTCTGACAGGATATTCGGGAGTCGACCCTGAAGTGAGTCTTTCAGGAATTGCCCCTGGTATCGAGGGAACAAGCTATTACCCTCGCACAAGATCATTCACGTTTGGTGCAACATTCACATTCTAAAGATTAAGAGTTATGAAAAACATATATAAATACATTCTGACTGCCTTAGCCTTTGGAATGGCAGTATCCTGCACCGATCTTGACGAAGAAGTATACTCATACATCTCAAAAGAAAACTTCTTCACATCAGAGGAGCAGGTGGCGATCTATGCCGGAAGAGCATACACATCACTTCAGAACTGGGGCTCGGAGCAGAGCTGGCTGACCATGGACATGCTTCTTGGAGACGAGGCCTGCGCACCGATCAACCCTGAGGGAGCATGGAATGACAACGGCCGCTACAAGGAGCTCCAGGAGCACCGCATCCCGACATCAAGCAAGCTCAACCTGATGACCTGGGACTTCATCTTTGATGGCATAGCAGCATGCAACGATGTCATCTACGAACTTGAAAACACAAGCTACGAGTTTGACGGACGTGCAAGAGTGCTTTCTGAAATAAAGGTACTCCGTGCATTCTTCTATTATCTTGCTGCAGACGGATACGACAACGTTCCGTTCTCCATAGACAAGATGGACACAAGCTATCCTAAGCCTAAGGACCGCACATATCTGTACGGATTCATCGAGAAGGAAGTGACAGACAATATCGGCAACCTCGCCGACAGCCGCGAGACCAACTATTACGGCCGCATCACCAAGGGAGTCGCCAACACCCTGCTTGCAAAGCTCTATCTCAATGCGGATGTATGGGGTCATGGCACATAGTGGGCCAAGGCAGAGGCGGCAGCCAAGGCTGTCATCGAAAGCGGCACATATGAACTTGCCAAGAACTACAAGGACAACTTCATAGTTCACAACGAGACTTCTCCTGAAGCGATTTTCGCCATCCCGTACAGCACTCAGTACATCGAGAGCAGCGACAATGCATTCTGCCTCTTCGCACTCACCCTTTCAGCAAGCGTTGCAAAGCAGAAATACAGCATCGGTGACGGATGGTACGGTTATGTCGGTCAGCCAGACTTCATAGCTACATACGAAGAGGGAGACACACGTCTCAGCGACACATACCTCTTCGGTCAGATCTATGACAAGACCGGCAAGAAGATGACCATCACTCCGAAAGGAAGCAAGGAAGAAGTGGATTACGTCATAGATCCTATCTTCGACGAGAAGAAGTTCACCGAGGGCAGGACTGAACTCGAAGGAGCCTTCATCCACAAGTGGGAGTACCAGAATGACGGTCTTCTCACGAGCTACAAGATCAGTATGGAAAACGACATATTCGTCTTCCGCTATGCTGATGTCATCCTTATGTACGCCGAAGCGCTTCTTCGTCAGGGAAAGGCTCTTGACAATACTGCTCTTAATGGTCTCAACGCACTTCGCAAGAGAGCAGGTCTTGCAGCAAAGGCCTCATTCGACCTCAATGAGCTTTATCTGGAAAGAGGCCACGAGATGGCTCTTGAAGGATGGAGAAGACAGGACATGATCCGCTTCGGCACATACCAGAACACATGGTGGGCAAAGGCAAAGAGGACAGAAGATCATGCATTGCTTCTCCCTATCCCTAGCGAGATCATCAACGCCAACCCTAATCTCAAACAGAATCCTGGATATTAATATACAACTATCATAATGAAGAAATTTACCTTTATACTTATCAGCCTCCTCGCTTTGGTGTCATGCGGCACCAAGGCTGAGAAGGAGATCTCTGAGGCAGAGCTCAGGGACAAGATAGCCGGCGCATGGCTCGGCCAGATGGTCGGAAACATCTATGGTCTCGAATACGAGAACGACTTCGTAGACGAGCCAGGTGAAGGACCTTTCACCTGGGAGAAGGGTATGAGAAAGATGACGGAAGTCGACGGAGCATTCTCCGATGACGACACAGACGTCGAGTACATGTACCTTACCCTCATGGAGAAGTTCGGCACACAGCCTACATATGCACAGATCCGCGACGGATGGATGTATCACATCAGGGACAGGGTATGGCTTGCAAACCGCGCTACTCTCGGTCTCATGCATTACGGTCTCACACCTCCTTTCACAGGTGACGAGGATGTGAATCCGCACTGGTTCCAGATCGACCCACAGCTCATAAATGAAATCTGGGCGTTCACAGCACCGGGCATGGCAGAGTATGCTGCAGGCATTTCCGACTGGGCTGCACGCATCACTTCAGACTCATGGGCTGTTTCTCCTACTGTAGTATACGGAACCATGTATGCCAACGCCTTCTTCGAAAAGGACATGCGCAAGCTTGTGGAGACTTCTATCGAATTCCTTCCTGACGGAGACCGTTACAAGGATATCGTAAAGGAGTGTATCGCACTCTATGACCAGAATCCTGAGGACTGGCATCCTGCAAGAAAGGTCATCGCTGACAAGTACTGGCACAACGAGAACACATTCTCAAAGACCATCTGGAATGCCGCGCTCAACGGAGCAATGGGTATCCTCTCAATGCTCTATGGAGACGGCGACATGGCAAAGACTCTCGAGATCGGCTGTGCACTCGGATTCGACTGCGACAACCAGACAGCTACAGTCTGCGGTATCCTCGGAACAATGTATGGTCTCAGCTCTATTCCTGAAGAGTACTCAAAGCCATTCCCACACTGGGAGAAGCACTTCAACGACCGCTACATCAACGTTACCCGCTACGACATGCCTGACGCTTCCATCGAGGACATGATCGACAGGACAGTAGCCATGGCGGAGAAGGTGATCCTCGAAAACGGCGGACGCATAGAGGAGCGTGACGGACAGAAGTGGTACATCATCAACACAGCTGCAAAGTACAGCTACCCTCTCGAGTTCTGTGTAGGTCCTAACCCTCGCATCATCTCAGGAGAGCCAGTTGACTATGAGTTCTATGCTGTAACTACAAAGAACTATGACTGGAAGCTCGTGAAGGGAGACCTTCCTGAGGGACTCGTTTTCGAAAATGGAAGACTCACAGGAACGACTGACAAGGCTGGTCACTACCCTATCACCCTCAGCCTCAGCGACGGCAAGCAGACGATAGAGAAGGAATTCGACCTCGTCGTAAGAGGACGTAATATATCAAAGGAATCTCTTGAAATTCTTTCACTTGCAAAGAAGAGCCGTCTTGACATCATCGATTCATGCTGGACTACAAATTCTATGGACTACTACACTGAGAGCGTAGAGGCTATCAACGACGGTATCATCAAGGGTCCTCACTCTGTGTTCGCTACAGTTACAGAGAAGTCAAACACACCTAAGCGTGACTACTTCGGATACAGATGGGAGAAGCCTGTCAGGACAAACATGGTGGCATTCCACTATGGATGTCTTGAGGAGTACGGCGGATGGTATTCAAACATGCATGTAGAGTATCTTGACGCTGAAGGCAACTGGCAGCCTGTCGATGCTACCGTGACTCCTGCCCTTCCGGAGAGTGACGTAGTATTCATCCAGCCACATTTCGCTGAATTCGTATTCGAGTTCGATCCGGTAGAGACTACAGCGGTGAGAGTGATCGGCGACAACAGCATCCTCATCCACTATAACAAATACACCAGGAACGTAGCAGGATTCGTTTCAGTTTCTGAGGTACAGGTTTACGAAGCAGTTTAATTTACAAGACACATACATGAAGAAGATTATATTTATCGCTGCAGCTCTGCTGGCCCTCGTATCATGCGGCCAGCAGCAGGCTGAGCAGCCTACAGAGGTAACAATGACCAAGGCAGAACTCCTCGACAAGATCAAGGGAGGCTGGGCAGGTCAGACAATCGGTGTAGTATATGGTGCACCGACCGAGTTCAAGTTCAGAGGAACGACAATCCAGGACTATCATACCATTCCTTGGGGTGACGGTTATGTAATGTACTGGTGGAAGAAGAAACCAGGTCTTTTCGATGACATCTACAACGACCTTACTTTCGTAGAGGCTTTCGAGGAGCTCGGTCTTGACTGCTCACAGGACTCACTCGCACTCCGCTTTGCTTATGCGGACTATCACCTTGCTCACGCAAACCAGGCCGGACGCTACAATATCCGTCGCGGAATCATGCCTCCTGAATCAGGTCACTGGCTCAATAACCCACATGCTGACGACCTCGACTTCCAGATCGAAGCTGACTTCATCGGTCTCATGGCTCCGGCCATGATTCCACAGGCTGTCGAGATTGCTGACAGAGTCGGTCACATCATGAACAGCGGTGACGGTTTCTACGGTGGTGTATTCGCAGCTAACCTTTATTCAGCTGCCTTCAAGTGCAACGATCCTGCAAAGGTCATCGACATGGCACTTGAGCCTATTCCAGCCGAGAGTACATTCTATCAGTGCATCGATGATGTACGTAAGTTCCACAAGCAGCATCCGGAAGACTGGAAGGAGTGCTGGTGGGAGATCAACAAGAAGTGGAACAAGGACGTCGGATGTCCTAAGGGAGTATTCCTCAACTTCAACATCGACGCAAAGATCAATGCTGCATTCATCGCTATCGGTCTCCTTTATGGTGAGGGTGACTTCACAAAGTCTGTAGACATCTCTACAAGATGCGGTCAGGACTCTGACTGTAACCCTGCTACCGTAGGTGGTGTGCTTGGAGTTATGGTAGGTTATGAGAACATCCCTGAGTTCTGGCTCAATCCTCTTAAGGAGATCTGGAATCTCGACTTCGAGGGCACTACAGTTTCTCTTGACAAGGGTGCCAACTACTCATACAATCAGGCACTTCAGCTCATCGAGAAGAACGGAGGATGCATCGAGGGTGACAATGTAGTCATCCCACAGAAGGAGGTTTCAGTTCTTCCTCTCGAGCAGAACTTCATAAACACATACCCTACTTACAGAGAGAGATGGGATTGCTGGATGGACAAGGAGTTCGAATTCGATTTCGAGGGTAACGGTTACATCATCTGGGGTAACCTCGTGAAGACCAAGGAGGTATCACCAAGATACGCTCATATGGTGGCTATCCGTCATATAGGTTCAGAGCCATTCGCTCTTGCAGAGCTTGATGACCCATATGTAGCAGAGATCGAAGTATGGATCGACGGCAAGCTTGATGAGGTTTCAATCATGCCTATGAAGAACACCGCACGCCGCCTTGAGCCTACATGGAAATATCAGATGCCTGAGGGCAAGCACACTGTGAAGCTCGTATGGAGAAATCCTCATAAGGACTACCTTCTCCGCATAAACGACATTCAGTACTACTCTGAGAACGAGAACACCAACCAGTTCTACTACTACGCAAGATAATCATGAAAGTTTTTTTAACAGCCGCCTTGTGCATATCCTGTTGTTTCTTCTTGGGATGCAATGGGAATGATGCTGAAAGTCAGAGTCCATCTAATCAAATAAGCATAGATGAAATCCAAGGCTATTGGCAAAGTAACGGTACATCCATTCCGGTAAATGTCGACAGGAATTTCATTATTACTGAAAGAGGACTTCCTGCACCAACAGGACTACGCAACGACCTTCAATATTATTACATTATCACAGGTAATACCGTTGATTGTTATGTAAAGTGTATTGTCGACGCATACTTGCCGGGAGCAACCGATAATCCCGTGTATGTTATACAGTTGGATAATGAAAGGATCATATCTGTTGAAGACGGACATAAGGTCAAAACGGATATCTTCGAAAACATCTCAGCCTATGATGTCGCCATTGATAACAGCACAGAATCATCAATAGCCCTTGTAAGGCAGCAGAATAGAGATGGATATTCACATATCGCTTTCACATTGAATGCAGTAACGGCAACAGAGTGGTCTGAAACAATAAATGAGGTCATATCTCCAGGTGACCCTGACTACGAAGAAGCTTATGATGCGGTTTTCAATAACTTTTAAGACACAATGAAGAAATTTATAGTACTCATCGCCGCTGCTGCGGCAATATTGTCATCGTGCTGTAACAATAACTGCTCTACCATCAAGTATGGTGAGCAGGTTGTTATCGACGAGGCGACAATGATGGACAAGATCAAGGGAGGATGGTTCGGACAGACCATCGGATGTACCTACGGAGGACCTACCGAGTTCAAGTACAAGGGAGGTATCATCTGGGACGGTATTCCGATTCCTTGGTATGACGACTACATCTACGACACTTTCATCCTCGACCCGGGGCTTTATGACGACGTCTACATGGACCTCACATTCGTTGATGTGATGATCGAGCACGGCATCGACGCGCATGTGGATCTTTTCGCTGAAAAGTTTGCAAACGATGACTACAAGCTCTGGCACGCGAACCAGGCTGCACGATACAATATCCTCAAGGGCATGAAGGCTCCAGAAACAGGCCACTGGATGAATAACCCGCACGCTGACGACATCGACTTCCAGATCGAGGCTGACTTCATCGGTATGATGACTCCAGGTCTTCCTGACGTGTCAAACGAGATATGCGACAGGATCGGTCATATCATGAACTACGGTGACGGCTGGTACGGCGGCGTATTCATCAGTGCGATGTACTCGATGGCATATGTATGCAATGACATACCTACAATCGTAACTGAAGCACTCAGGACTATTCCGGAAGGAACAAAGTTCCATAATGCGATCTCAAGCGTGATCAAGTACTGGAAGATGTATCCTGATGACTGGAAGAGATGCTGGTTCGAGGTAGAGCAGAGACATGGCGTGGACATCGGATGTCCTGAGGGTGTATGGAACGGTTTCAACATCGACGCTGTAATCAACTCCGCATACGTAGTGATCGGCCTCCTCTACGGAGAAGGTGACTTCTTCAAGACCATGGACATCTCTACAAGATGCGGTCACGACTCAGACTGCAACCCGGCATCTGCCTGCGGTATCCTCGGCGTAATGAACGGTTACGAGTGGATTCCTGAGGAATGGAAGAGGGGCATCGGCAAGATCGAGGACATGGCATTCCCATACACAGACCTCAGCCTCAACTCAATCTGCGAGATGAACCTCAAGCTTATGAAGGAGATCGTGGAGAAGAACGGAGGATCTTTCGAGAACGGTGTGTTCACATTCACAGCAAACGAGCCTCACGCAGTGCGTTACGAGCAGTCTTTCGAAGGTCTTAAGCCTGTCGACAAGGTTGTGCTCAAGAAGCAGTTCACAGACGAGCTCACCCTCAAATTCAAGGGCAACTCGATCGTGGTTGAAGGCGCAGTGATCAAGACCGGACACAGCGATGACGCATATGTAGCAGAAGTATCGGCATACATCGACGGCGAGAAGGTAGAGGACTTCCTCATGCCTTTCGATTACATCACCCGCAAGTATGAGATCTTCTCAAAGTACTGTCTCGAAAGCGGAGAACATACACTCAGACTCGTCCTCAACAATCCGCACAGAGACTTTGCTCTCAATGCAACCAATATGGTGATTTACGACAATGAGTAAATGCTTGAACATATTGTCAGCCATATGTCTTCTCACAGTCATAATCGGCTGTGAGAAGACTCCTGCTGGCAAAGAGCCGCAGGAGCAGGAGTTCGAAAGATATGCGCAGAACATACTTTACGAGAACAACTCCAAAGTATACAAGTCCACCTATTCGATCCTGCTGCCGGAAGGCTACGACAAGGAACCGGAAAAGAGATACCCTGTAGTGTATATGCTCCACGGATTCGGAGAAAGCGGAAAGGACTGGAGCAGCTGGGTCAGTGCGATCAAAAGCATGGAAGGAGCCGGACTTCAGCAGATGATCTATGTCTTCCCGAACTGCAATGATTCATACTACTGCAACTACTACGACGGGAAGGCGATGTATATGGACATGATCGTCAAGGAACTGGTTCCACTCATCGACAACACATACAGGACAATCGCGGACCGCGGACACAGAGCGGTCATGGGCTATTCCATGGGAGGATTCGGAGCCATGGTGCTACCTCTCAAGAACCCGGACGTGTTCAGCATCTCCGTTCCTCTCAGCATGTCATTCAGGACCGACGAGCAATATATGACAGAGTCACAGTCAGGCTGGGACAGCCAGTGGGGAAAGATCTTCGGAGGAAGAGGCAAGACCGGAGAGGACCGTCTTACCGATTATTATAAGGAGCATTGCCCGTTCTATCAGTTCATACCGGAAAACAAGACAGAACTGTCAAGAGTGAAGTGGTTCTTCCATTGCGGAGATGATGAAGAACAGCTCCTGATCGCCAATGACAATCTTCACGTACAGCTCAGGGACAATGGCTTCGAGCATGAATTCCGTATCAGCGACGGCGGGCACAGCGGAGACTATTGGAGAACAGCCGCAAGAGAGACGCTCCCGTGGATCCAGCATGTGATGAACGGCGGTGGCGAATGGACAAGGATCATGAAGGATGTGACCGTCACCTCAGCTGCACTGAACGAAGACGGAAGCTTTTCATCTGACAAGTTCAAGGAGAACCCTCAGGAAGGAGGTCTCGCCATTTATCTGGCCCACAACGGATTCAGCAGGGATCTCATGGAAAAGGCTGTCGGCATGCTTTCACAGACAGGACAGATCTTCCCTTACATGGTGCTCCCTTGCGATCTCGATGTCAAGCCGCTGACAGAATGGATGACAGAATACAACGGAAAATACGGCATCGGAGGGTCTGCGGAGAAATCACACATCATCGCTTTCGGCAATGCAGGGCGCGAGGCATACGCACTTGCTGACCGATTCAATGCATATTACTATGTAGATGCAGACCTGACTGACAGCGAAGAATCTATCACAGCCGACGTCACGAAGAGGTATTATATCGACCAGACTGATGACGGTGCAAATTACAGAGACATGAATGCTCTGTACAGAGCCTGCAAGAATGTAGTCCTTGAAGACGGAAAGACAGATGAAGCTGACTTTGAATACAGGATGCGCAACGGCAATTCTGACAAGGAGAAGGAAATACTTCTGGCAATAAAGTCGGTTGCAGACAATCTGAGGTACAAGTAAGACATGAAAAGAATTTTATATATCATAGCCATTTGTGCAATCGCCATCACTGCCGATGCGCAGGAGAGATTCGTCTCCGGGCAGCCATTCCACAGCGAGATGCTGGGAATGGACCTCCCGTACGCCATAGTTCTGCCTGCGGATTATGAGGCAGAGACGGATACAAGATACCCTGTCATCTACCTTACGCATGGAATAGGATGCACACCGGACGACTGGAATGACAGATACATCCAGTTCGAGAACACTCTGAACGGACTTGAAGAGGCTGGTCTCGGAGACTTCATCTATGTCTTCCCTACCGGTCTGAATTCTTACTACAGCAACACATATGACGGAAAGTTCCCATACATGGACATGTTCATCCAGGAATTCATTCCGTTCATCGACGGCAAGTATAGAACCATAGCCGACAGAGACCACAGGGCAACTATAGGTTTCTCGATGGGAGGTTTCGGAGCCATGGTGCTTCCGTTGAAACACCCCGAGACATTCTGCTTCTCGGCTCCTTTGAGCATGTCGTTCAGGACAGACGAGATGTATCTGGAAGAGCCTCTCAAATGGTGGAACGAACAGTGGGGATCCATTTTCGGCGGAGTTGATCAGGAAGGCGAAGGAAGGCTTACAGACTACTACAAGGCACATTGTCCATACTATCAGTTCACCAGGGAGAACCTTGAGGAACTCTCGAAGGTGAAGTGGTTCATTCACTGCGGAGACGACGAGGAACGCCTTCTCATTGCCAATGACGACCTTCATATCCAGATGCGAGACAACGGTTACACACATGAATATCGCGTCAAGGACGGCGGGCATACCGGACGTTACTGGAGAACATGCCTTCAGGACGTGCTTCCTTACATCGAGGCTGTAATGACCGGATCAGAGACACCGGCGGAACCACATGCCGAGATCCCGGAAAAGGTCGGAAAGAATCAGGACGGCGGAACGGTCATCTTCCTTGCACACGACGGTCTTAAGAGAAGACTTGTCAAGGACATCATACGACTTGTCAAGAAAGACTCAGGGGACAAGCCCCTCGCCGTCGTGAAATGCAACACCAGGTGGACTTCATTGGAAAAGAAGATCAGGAGATGGTCACGCAGACATTCTTTCACAGATGCACAGGTCATAGCCCTCGGAAAGGCAGGCCGCGAAGCATATGCACTTCAGGAGAAATTCTCACGTCTGTATTTCGACAATGCTGACCTGCTCGATGACGAGACTCAGCTTCAGGCAGATCCTGAGAAATTCTGGTATATGTCACAGACCGACGACGGTCCATACTACAAGGACATGGGAGGTCTCTACAAGGCCTGCAAGAAGAGCGGGGCTGAATTCCAGTACAGAGTACGAAACGGTGTTCCTGACGACAGGTCCAACATACTTACAGGTATTGAAACAATTAAACCTTACATTATTTATTAACCCATTTATTAATCAAAATCATTATGAAAAAGTTTTTCACTCTGGCAGCAATCGCATTTGCTGCAATCGCAATGGTTTCTTGCGAGAAAGACCCTAACAAGACAGGAGATGAAGAGAACAATGATGCAGTAAGAAAGGTTCTCCTCGCGCTTCCTAGCGAAATTGACGAAGACGGCAAACTCGTATCAGGCCGTTCATTCCGTTACAATGCTGACGGTTCACTTGCCGGCGTTGACGAAGTATGGACAAACGATGACGGTACTCTCGGAACATGGAATCTCAATGTGACAAGAAGCGGCAACAAGCTTACTCTTACTACTGACGAAGGTGATGTCGAGTACGAGTGGGAAGTCAATGCACAGGGCTACGTGGTAAAGAACGGTGACTACTCTTACGAGTACGATGCTGAAGGTCACCTCACAAAGGTCATCGAGGACTGGGGCGAGGGCCCACAGGTGGTTTCTATCTGCACTTGGGAGAACGGCAACCTTACTTCATGGACAAGAGAAGGCGAGGCTGAGGACGGCAGCGGTGCTGCACGCGTAAAGAGACAGACTTACAAGACTGACCTTAACGTAGGTGGTATCTTCACTTGCTTCACTGAGAAGAGCTCACTCAAGAAGTGGATGTTCGAGGCTGGTTTCTTCGGAAAGCCATCAAAGAACCTCGTTGCTACTGACAAGTGGGATGACAGAGAGAATGGTGCTGACTTCGAGTACAGATGTGACGACGACGGTTATGTAATCGCCGAGGTCAAGTATTGGAAGGGAGAGGTTGACGATGAGACTTACTACATCTGGCAGCCTGCCAAGTAATCTCTCTGAGATCTGAACAAAACACAAGCGGTGGCTGGTTATGAGAATCCGGCCACCGCTATTATTTTATAGGACATCAGGCACTTTAAAGCTTCACGTTGAATGTGAGCCACAAGACGTGGTCATCGTATGCTCTCTGGTACTGGTCCTGGTAGACGTATTGGAGAAGAACAGAGAGGTTCTTAGTACAAGCGATGCTCACGCCTGCATAATACCTCGTCCTTGCAAATTCAGACATATAATACGGTTCCACCGCCACAAGCGGGCTGAAAGGGGTCTTGGGGATCTTATATCTTACCTGGGCCTTGGTCCTGAAGAGGAACCCCCAGCTGTCGTCCGGCTGTTTCCATGTTATCTGGAGCCTCTGTCTCAAAGACAGGTCGAAGCCATGGACCTTATGGGAAAAGACCACCTGCGGCTGCATCCTGATATTGAATCCCGAAGACATCCAGGCGAAATCGGCCTGAGCGGCAGCCTTCATCCATGGAAGTATTTCATATTCTACAATAGGTCTGATATAATACTGCTGCGTATTGGACATATTCTGGTTGGCTCTATGCTCTGCCCTGACTCCAAGAGTCCATTTTTCGCTTACATCAGCCTTCATGGATATGGCATTCCAGAAGCACAGGTCGTCTTCCTGTGCAAACAGTGCTGACGGGAGGGCCGCCAGCACCATTATGATGATTGTCTTGAAATGTTTCATTTCTAGTGTTTGAAGTGGCGCATGCCGGTGCAGAGCATAGTGATGCCGCACTCGTCTGCCTTCTTTACAGAGTCCTCGTCACGGACACTTCCGCCCGGCTGAACTATTGCCTTGACGCCGTACTCTGCTGCGAGGGTCACAGTGTCATCGAACGGGAAGAATCCGTCAGAGCCAAGAACGAGAGCCTCGTTCCTTATATCCTTGCCTGCCTCCTTGAGGGCAGCCTCAGCCTGTTCCAGAGCGATCTTTGCAGAACCTACACGGTTCATCTGACCAGCTCCTACTCCGAGGGTCGCGCCATCCTTGACTACTACGATAGCGTTTGACTTTACGTGCTTCACTATTCTCCAAGCGAAGTCGAGGTCAGCAAGCTGAGCCTCTGTAGGCTTAGCCTCTGTAACGCACATGTCGGCTACAACAGTCTTTGTGTCGATATCCTGCTCCTGTACGAGGATACCGCCGTTCATGCTGACATACATGTTATGTCCGCCCTCTTCCTTGCTCATATCCACCTTCAGGAGACGGAGATTCTTCTTGGTACAGAGGACTTCGAGAGCCTCGTCAGTAAAGCTTGGGGCCATGATGATCTCAAGGAAGATAGGCTTCATGAGCTCGGCAACTTCCTTGTTAACTTCACGGTTCACAGCCACGATACCTCCGAAGATGCTGACCTTGTCTGCCTCGTATGCCTTCTTCCATGCATCTACAACGTCGGTTCCGATTGCCGCACCGCATGGGTTCATATGCTTGAGGCCTACGCAGAACGGTGCATCGAACTCGCGGACGATGTTGAGTGCCGCATTTGCGTCCTGGATATTGTTGTATGAGAGTTCCTTTCCATTGAGCTGCTCTGCAGTCGCGAGCGAATATGGAACCTTGTCGAGGGTAGCATAGAACTTCGCGTTCTGGTGCGGGTTCTCGCCGTAGCGGAGGCTCTGCTTGAGGTCATACTCGAGGAAAAGCTTCTCATTCAGACCCGCAGCCTTGCGCATATATGTAGCAATCATCATGTCATACTCTGCAGTGTGGGTATATGCCTCTGCCGAGAGCTGAAGACGGGTCTCCTTTGTTGTGTTGCCGAACTCACGGATCTCTGAAACGATCTTCGCATAGTTGTCAGGATTGCAGACAACCGTCACTGCACTCCAGTTCTTTGCTGCGCTGCGTAGCATTGAAGGACCTCCGATATCGATGTTCTCGATTGCGTCCTCCATAGTCACGTCAGGCTTCGCGATGGTCTGCTTGAACGGATAAAGGTTCACGCATACCATGTCGATGAACTCGATGCCGTTCTCCTTGAGCTGTGCGATATGGCTATCGAGGTCGCGACGGCCGAGAAGACCGCCATGAACCTTCGGATGAAGGGTCTTCACGCGCCCGTCACAGATTTCAGGGAAACCTGTGATCTCGCTGATGTTGATTACCTTAAGCCCTGCATCCTGCAGAAGCTTCATCGTTCCGCCGGTCGCGATGATCTCCCAACCGAGCTCCACTAACTGACTGGCGAATTCTACCACGCCTGTCTTATCACTTACACTGAATAATGCTCTCATATTGTTGTCATGTATTAATTTTTCGAATCGTCATTGCCGGCCTGACCGGCAATCCCTATATCATCAGATGCCCGATCAGGTCGGGCATGACGTCAATATATGAATTCTCCGAATTCAGACCGGATGATGAGTTCCTTATGGTCACACTCATCTACCCTTCCCACGATCTGTGCATCGATGCCGAAGCTCTTTGAGATCGCGATCACCTCTTCGGCATGCTCCGGCGAAAGATATACCTCAAGACGGTGGCCCATGTTGAAGACCTTGTACATCTCCGCCCAGTCAGTTCCGCTCTGCTCGTGGATGGTCCTGAAGAGTGGCGGAACAGGGAAGAGGTTGTCCTTTATGACACGGATATTGTCTCCCACGAAGTGAAGGATCTTGGTCTGCGCTCCGCCGGAGCAGTGGACCATGCCGTGGATCTGCGGACGAAGAGCGTCAAGAAGCTTCTTCACCACAGGTGCATAGGTACGGGTAGGAGAAAGAACAAGCTTTCCGGCATCTATCGGCGAACCTTCCACAGAATCTGTCAGCTTCAGGCCTCCGCTGTAGACGAGGTCTTCAGGGACAGCCTTGTCGTAACTCTCAGGATACTTCTCCGCAAGATACTTCGAGAAGACGTCGTGGCGGGCGCTGGTAAGTCCGTTGCTGCCCATTCCGCCGTTGTACTCCTTCTCATATGTCGCCTGTCCGAATGATGCAAGACCTACGATGACGTCCCCCGGACGGATGTTGGCGTTATCGATGACATCGCTGCGCTTCATACGGCATGTGACAGTCGAATCCACGATGATCGTACGTACCAGATCGCCGACATCTGCAGTCTCTCCGCCGGTCGCATACACTCCCACGCCCATCTCGCGAAGCTCCGCCAGAAGCTCGTCAGTACCGTTGATGATGGCGCTGATGACTTCGCCCGGAACCAGCATCTTGTTGCGGCCGATAGTCGATGAAACGAGGATATTGTCGACTGCTCCTACGCAGAGAAGGTCATCTATGTTCATGATGAGCGCATCCTGTGCTATGCCCTTCCACACGCTGAGGTCTCCCGTCTCCTTCCAATAGAGATATGCAAGCGAAGACTTTGTGCCTGCGCCGTCCGCATGCATGATGTTGCAGTACTCGGGATCGCCTCCCAGGATATCAGGGATGATCTTGCAGAAAGCCTTCGGGAAGATTCCTTTGTCGATATTCTTGATTGCGTTGTGGACATCCTCCTTCGATGCCGAAACACCACGCTGCATGTACCTTTGGTTGCTCATAGGACGAGTGTTTTTAAAATGACGCGCAAAGATAGCAAATTTCCTGCATATATACCTTATAGAAAGCGAGTCCCTAATAAAGAATCAAGTATGGAGCAGGAGGTTGAGCGGATGATATTGTAGTAGAATGCACCGTAATGGATATGCTTCCGCTCAACGTAGGGATTTACCGACCGTTGAGCGAAGGGAACATCGATATATGGGCTTCAGGAGCAATTCTTCTCGCTCAACCTCTTGGAAATATCGCCTCTCGTCTGCATCTGCAGTGCTGTCCCAACTCGTTTTGCAATACACTATCTTTCAGCAACTTACAAAAAGTGCGTGCCGCCAAAGGGGAGCACGCAGATTACATAACAAACTAACATGCAAGGAGTTATGGTTCAGGATTTTGAGGCTCGGTACAGCTGCCACGAGTTGTAGAGATTGTGCCAGATGCTGTAGAGGCCGCCGACGATGGCGGTTTCCGGGGTCATGAATGTATAACCCATCCATATTGCGAAGACGGTGTTCTTCTGTCCGAGCGACTGTCCTGCAGGGCTCGGCTGCCGAAACGCAACTGGATGCCGGTCGGGCTGTAATACAGCCAACGGTTTGCGAAGTTGAACTGGAGCATCTGAGGGTCATCCCTGAAGCTGTCGTGGTTGTGGTCGAAGGTCTTTAAATTTCCCGATATGTGTCCGAGTATGACCGTGCTCCAGCTGTCGCCCATCTGAAGAGAAGATGCGATGTTGACGTCGGTCTTGGTATCGTTCATCGCGGACAGATTCACAAAAAGAGGCTTTTCGTCCGTAGGTTTGCGATACTCGGTATTGATCTGTCCGGTGATGGATTCAACACCGTTGACAACCGTGGAGAGGCCTTTTGACACCTGAATGCTTTCCAGCCACTGCCCGGGTACATAAGACAGCTCGAAAGGGGCGGCAATGCCGCGCATAGCCGGCCTGTTCTCGTCTAGCATCTGGGTATAAACGCCGCTCAGTCCAAGAATCCTGATTTGTCTGGCACCCGTGACGGCGTCGGAATAGCCCACGGTGACGCTTGCTGAATTTTCAAAGCTGTCAGCAAGGTTGCAGCAGGCCATCTTGCGCAGGCCGGCGGAAGAGATGACTTCTGTCCTGTCTTTCTCCGTATATATCAGTAGTATCTTGAAGGGCCTTCAGAGGGCTTGGAGCACCGATGCCGGCCAGGCGCCGTCATTCAGTCTTGAAACTCTCGACCGGGTTGACGCTGGCCAGCTGCAATGTCAGCAAGGCTTCCACGATATATATGGCAACCAACACGGCAGCGCCAGTCAGTGCAAACATCCACCAATCAAGAGGAAGGCGGTATTCGAACATCATCAGCCATCTGCCGGAAGCAACTACAGCCAGGATTTCGCCGACAAGTATCGAAGGAATTGCCAGATATGAGAAATCCCTGACCACTATCTTCATGATACCCCAGAGGGAAGAGCCGCACAACTTCCTGATGGCCACCTCTTTACGACGTCGCTTAAGCTCGTCGGAGATGTAACCTACAAGGCCGATTGCCGCAAGGATGGTGGCGAGAATCGAGACTGTCATCAAGAGATTTCTGAAATGCAACTCTCCCCTCATCTTCAGCTTGTATGTCTCTTCATATATATTCAAAGCATACTTGTCCATCGTCTCGTAATCATCCTTGACCTTCTTCATTACGGCATCGATGTTTGCCTGATTGAGATCGGCCAGGCGTATCATCGTGCGGAATCCGCCATAGTACCAGTCCTCGTATTTGAGGCTCTCGCGTATGCTTGAATAAACTATAGGCTGGTAACGTCCCGTTTCAGTCGAGCGCACGTCATTGACTACACCGATGATGCGGAGTTTCTGCACTATGTTGCCTTCGTTGTCACCCTGGCAGATGATGCGTCCGAGCGGGTCCTCGGTCATCCCGGCCATCTCAAGGAAATGGCGGTTCACGACCACTTCATCCAATGATGACGAGTCGTTGAACATACGGCCCTCAAGAATTTGCATCTCCATCACATCAAAATAGGAATCAGAAACCTGTTCCCTGACGAACGGGAAACTCATCTCGCCGCTCTTTTCGTCAATGAACGCATGGCTTGGCATATAGCCGTAGCAAGGAAGAGATAAAGCTGTTCCAACTTTCTCGACACAAGGCAGGTTTTCAAGGTCGCGTTCAGCATTGAAGAGGGCATCCCCGCCGTGGACAAAGAGGCTGAAGTAGAGCATATTCTTCTGATTGTAACCTATATCGCCTTCTGTAAGCATCTTGATCTGACGTACCGAAACGAGCAGGAAGGCAAGGGCAAAGCTCACGCAAGTTATCTCAAAGAAGAGCAGGGCGCGCTTCCATCCCTTTCTGTTGTCGCTGATACCCTTGAATGCAACGGTAGTCGGCACTGAGGCGAAGATTGAAGCCGGAATGAGGCTTGAACCTACAAAGAGAGCCATAATCACAAGTACCGTAACCCAGATATTCTTCGGATTGAACAGGTCCGCAACAGGGCAGTCGATGGTAGTTGACAGATAATCCTTCATAAGGAATATCAGAACGGCGGAAAGAGCTCCCGAAACGAGCATCACGAAAAGAGTCTCCCACATAAACTGTATTCGGATATCTTTCTTGTCGGCGATGGTGCAACGCATAACCGCTATAGTGCGGCTGCGGTTCACAAGAGAAGAAATCGAAAGCAGGGCGTAGTTCAGGGCGCAGAGTATGAGCACAAGCACGGTGATGATGGCGATGAAATCCATATACTGAGCTCTGGTGCCAACCATCACCTCCGCTCTCTTGACGGGTACCATCATCAATCTAAGCTGATACTTGTCCACCATCTCGCGCAGTCCATATTTGTCCACCATAGCATTATTCATCCACGCCTCAACATCCACGGCGGATGTCCCCGGACGCAGCTTCACGTATGAGTAGTACTCGTTGCTGTTGTCCCAGCTGGATTCTTTGTCATACTGGGTCTGGTGCATGTACTCAGATACAATGGCATCAAAATGTCCGAGCGAAGTGTTGTACGGGATGTCACGAAACACTCCAACCACGGTCTTCGGGTAATCCAGATTGTCCTTGAGGACTTTGCCGACAGGATCTTCGTTGCCGAAAATTCTCTTTGCCGCCTCTTCCGAGAGGAGCATATTATTGAAATCGCCAAGGCTTGCCGCATCTCCTGTAAGAAGGCCGAAGTCAAGGACCTTGAAGAAAAGGCTGTCACAAGCATACGCCGTGAGCTGATGCTCCGATTTATCTTCGCCTGTCCAGGCAAAAGTCATAGGTCCGAAAATTCTTGTTCCGCTTTCCACTTCAGGGCAGTCTCTCATCAGGGTGTGTGCCAAAGGCGAGAAGGTCAGCTGGTCAATGCCTCCCCCACCATTGGCGGAAGTATTGGTGAATATCTTATAAATCCTCTCGTTGTCGGGAAGAAAGTTGTCATAGTTGTACCTGTAGTTAACAAAGGAAAGAAGAAAAACGCCCAGCGCCAGACCAAGGGTCAGGGAAATTATTCTTGAGAGAACACGACCTTTTCTTCTGGTCAGGCTAAAGAAAGCCATTCTTGCATTTACGAACATAGTGAAGCCTTTTTTGTAAGTAATAGATGATTATTTTGCGCGAAGCGTAACAAATGGTGTGCCATTCGTTATAAACCATTATTTATCAATTACTTATAAAATCAACATCCACAAACAGTGTAAAATTTTTTAACAGATGGTGTAAAAAGATTTTACAAACTGCCGGTTTCAGGGCCTTGGGCCGGCGAATTGACTTTGAGGTCATCCTCTTTTTATATCATATTGCCTCCGAGCAGGAGGCATTGCAAAAATAGACATCATTCCTGCTGATAAGCCCGGTTCATCCCATGCGGGTGCTGATCGCTGTCATCAATCTGTCGAAACCACAAAAACATATGGCACTTAATCGGCTATAGTCCAGGCATTTAAGCAGTTATGCCTGCTGCAAATTGCAGCAGGCATAACACATTAAAATGCTGATAGACATTGATTTAAGTACCAGCATTCTCAGCACGGTATAGCTGCCATGAATTGTAGAGATTGTGCCAGATGCTGTAGAGGCCGCCGACGATGGCGGTTTCCGGGGTCATGAATGTATAGCCGAGCCAGATGGCGAAGACCGTGTTCTTCTGGCCGAGGGACTGGCCGGCAGTGACTGTACGGACCTTGCGTCCTCTCTCCTCCGCCATCCGGACAGAGGCACTCTGACCCTCGCTTGGAAGAATACGGCGCGGGCGGTAGCGGCTTCCCACAAAACGTCCCGCCGCAAACTGGAAGATGCAGCAGACAAAGGAGATAAACGCTATCATAAGAAGGAGTCCGACATGCATGTCGCTCCGGACAATGGATTTGGTCGTGACAGCGATCGCCAGGGTCAGCGCCAAAGCCCATAGGTAGAAAGCGAGGTCCGGATACTCAAGGAGACGCTTATGGACTCCCGGGGCCAGATACCTCACCAGCCAGGCGGCAAGACAAGGCATGATCAGAAGCGGGAATATCTTCGCCACGATAATGCTGAACGCGGTCCAGAAGTCCATTCCCTGCATAGGCTGGATCAAAGGCACGATCAAAGGGACAAGGACAGCCGTCAGCAGATTGATCAGTACGGTGTAGGTCGTGATTCCTGCAACATCGCCGCCAAGTTTGCGGGTCACCACAGCGGCTGCAGTAGCGGTCGGACAAATCAGGCAGAGCATGGCGCTTTCGATAAGCACTATCTTCCCGTGGCCTTCACCCGGAATGGAATGAAGAAGCCAATAGGCCAGGAGACCGAGGCCAGTGAAGAGCCCTCCTTGGATCAGGAGAAGCCACCAGTGCCAGCGGTGCGGCTTCAGGTCCTTCGGCTCTATGCGGCAGAAGGTCAGGAAGAGCATGGCAAAGATCAGCAGGGGCTGGAGCACAGCGACAGCCCCGCTGAGAAACGGGCCGGCCGCATGCACAGGCTCCGGCATGAAATGGTACAAAAGATAAAAGGATGCTCCCGTCACCATCGCGATGGGCAGCATCCATTCCCTTATAGTCTCCTTTATACCCACTTCCCTACTCCTCGTAAAGCTTTGTAGGATACTTGTGGTTGAAGCAGGCGAGGCAGAGGTCGTCGCGATGGCCGGCCTTCAGCATTCCTTCGTGAGAGAGGAATGCGAGCGAGTCAGCTCCTATCAGCTTACAGACCTGATCCACATCATTGCTGTTGCTTATTAGTTCCTTAGGTGTATGGACATCCACTCCATAATAGCATGTATACTTCAAAGGCGCACTGGCAATACGCACATGCACCTCGGCAGCACCGGCCTCACGAAGCATGTTCACGATCTTCAGTGATGTCGTCCCTCGTACGATGGAGTCATCTACCAGCACTACCCTCTTGCCTTTCACAATCGTCTTTACAGGAGAAAGCTTCATCTTCACACCCTTCTCCCTAAGCTCCTGTGTAGGCAGGATGAATGTACGTCCGATATATTTGTTCTTGATGAGTCCCATCTCATATGGCAGTCCGCTTGCTTCGGCATAGCCCTGTGCTGCACTGAGGCTTGAATCAGGCACTCCGATCACGATGTCGGCATCTGCCGGAGCCTCATGGAACAGAAGTTTTCCGGATTCTTTCCTGTAATTGTGGACATTGCACCCTTCGATATCGCTGTCAGGACGCGCGAAATACACGTATTCCATTGCACACATGGCATGACGCTCCGGCTCTGAATAGAACTGGCTGCGGACACCATGATGGTCGATGGTGACGATCTCACCCGGCTCGACATCACGTATATACTCTGCACCGAGCACATCGAATGCACATGTCTCGCTTGCCACAACATATCCGTCTCCGAGCTTGCCGATTGCAAGAGGGTGGAATCCATATTTGTCCCTGCACGCATAGATACGGCGGCCGGTCATTATCAGGAATGCATAGGCACCGTCCATCTGGTTCAGCGCATCCTTGATGGCAACGATTCGGGGAACATTGTTATATGCGCCCTGCTTCTTGATAAGATGGGCCAGAACCTCGGCATCGGAAGAAGACTGGAAAAGGCTTCCCTTGTCTTCCAGTTCCATCCTAAGCTGCCTGTAATTGACGATGCTTCCGTTGTTTGCCATCGCAAAATCTCCGGAGTTATGATGGAAGAGGAACGGCTGGATGTTCTCCACACCCTTGCAGCCTGCATTGCTGTAACGGACGTGACCTATGGCCATGTTTCCGGTCAGAACCGACATCCTCTGCTCATTGAAGACTTCCGTCACCAGACCGTCTCCCTTGACCCTATGGAACACTCCTTCAGAGTCTACCGATACGATTCCGCAGCCCTGCTGCCCCCTATGCTGCAGAGCATGAAGACCATAGTATGCAAGATTAGCCGCATCCTGCACACCATAAATACCAAGCACACCACATTCGTGATGAGGCTTGTCATCCCTGTATGTCTTACTACACTTACACATTTTGTCTGATATTTACATTGTACTATTCTCCTCTGAAATATGCTACAGCATTGTGGAACAACGGCTGCTCGCGGGTATCGTCATCAATATTCTTGAAGAGGTTCTCCTCGAAACGCTCCGTGTGTCCCATCTTGCCGAGAATCTGTCCGTTGCGGCTGATGATGCCCTCGATCGCATAGTACGAACCGTTCGGATTGTATGGAGACTCCATCGTAGGCTCCTCTTCGAGAGGATCCACATATTGGAACGCCACCTGGCCGTTCGCAAAGAGTTCTCGTGCAAACTCCTCGTTCACTACGAACTTACCCTCACCGTGGCTAACCGCGATGGTATGGAGATCTCCAACCGAGAAGTCCTTGAGCCATGGCGAATTAGTCGTTCCCACACGCGTAGTCACCATCTGCGAGATATGACGGTTGATGTCATTGCGGAAGAGGGTCGGGCTGTCCTTGGTCACCTGACCGAGACGTCCGTATGGAAGAAGACCTGACTTGACGAGGGCCTGGAATCCGTTGCAGATACCGAGGATAAGTCCGCCACGGTCGATAAGAGAGTGGATGGCATCAGCTATCTCCTTGTTGTTGAGAACGTTGGCAATGAACTTTCCGCTTCCGTCAGGCTCGTCACCGGCAGAGAATCCGCCGCAGAGCATCAGGATATGGCACTCGTCGATGTTCTTCTTCATCTCTGCTATAGACCTGAATATATCGTCTTCGGTAAGGTTGCAGAACACGCTCATGCGCACCTCCGCACCAGCGTTGCGCCATGCCTTTGCCGAGTCATAGTCACAGTTCGTTCCAGGGAATACCGGGAGATATGCTATCGGCTTCTCCACAGGCTCTCCCTTGTACTTGAGGTCGGCCTTCTTCGCCTTGAAAGGCTTCACGCCTTCCAGGCCGGCAGGAACCAGTTTCTTATGGTAAGCCTCTGCTGTATCAGGATAAACCTCTGCATATTTCGCACCGTTGACAGCCATGAGCTCGAAGATATCGAACTTCTTGCCGTTAATCGAGAGTTCGCTCTCCTCGCCGTCTGTCACCTCACCGATGAGGATGGCGTTCGGATAATCGAGTTCCTCTTCAGCCTCGACGAGGATCGAACCGTATCCGTAATTGAAGAGCTCCGCTTCGTCATACTTTATCTTCGCGTCAAGGGCGTTTCCGAACGACATCTTGCAGACCGCCTCAGCGAGTCCTCCGAATCCGAGTGCATAGCCAGAAACGATGTTCTCAGCCTGAATCTGCTCATGGACATACTTCCAGTTCTCCTTGAGCTGCTCGACGTTCGGCATATGGTTTTCAAGCGGAGTATGCTTAATCAGATAGAGTCTGTTGCCCTCATATTTGAGTTCAGGAGAGATCACCTGGCCTGCGTCTACGGTAGTGATTCCGAAAGCCATGAGCATTGGAGGCACGTTGATATTCTCGAATGTTCCGCTCATCGAATCCTTTCCTCCGATCGAAGGAAGACCCAGCTCGACCTGCATCTTGAGAGCTCCGAGAAGAGCCGAAAGCGGCTTGCCCCATGACCTGCGGTCGGTCATGCGCTCGAAGTATTCCTGATATGAAAAACGCATCTTCTCATATGAAGCACCAGCAGCCACAACCTTTGCGCAAGCCTCCACGACTGCGTATGCAGCACCATGATAAGGGCTCCAGCTGGCGATGAACGGATTATATCCGAACGCCATGATGGAAGCTGTATCGGTATATCCGTCTGTAGGGAGCTTCTGGACAGAAACCTGGGTCTCAGTAGTCTGGAGCATGCCTCCGAACGGCATGAGGACTGTAGAGCGTCCGATAGTCGAGTCGAACATCTCTATAAGTCCCTTCTGGGAAGTCACGTTAGGATCCTGGAGGTTATGGAACACCTTGTCCTTGAGATTGTCGCCAGGAACATTGCGCTCGAAAGGATTCTTCTGCTCGACAGCTCCGACGGTAGCCTTCGCGTAATGCTTCGCTCCGGCGCTGTCAATGAACTCGCGTGATAGGTCGACCACAAGTCTGTCACCGTTGAACATGCGCATGCGACCTCGGTCGGTCACATCGGCTACATGGGTCACCTCGACATTCTCGCTGCGGCAGTACGCCATCATCTCTTCCTTGTCCTTCGCTTCTATGACTATGGACATACGCTCCTGCGATTCGCTGATAGCAAGCTCGGTAGAGTTGAGTCCGCTGTACTTCACAGGAACCCTGTCAAGGTATATGTCAAGACCGTCGGTAAGCTCTCCGATGGCAACGCTGACGCCACCGGCACCGAAGTCGTTCGATTTCTTGATGAGTCTGGTCACTTCAGGACGGCGGAAAAGTCTCTGGAGCTTTCTCTCCTCAGGAGCATTACCCTTCTGTACCTCGCTACCGCAAGTCTCGAGAGACTCTTCAGTATGTTCCTTTGATGAACCGGTAGCACCACCTACTCCGTCGCGGCCAGTACGGCCTCCGAGAAGGAGCACGATGTCTCCTGGCGCCGGGCTTTCGCGGCGCACGCTGTCTGCCTTTACAGCACCGACAACCGCACCTACCTCAAGGCGCTTTGCCACATATCCCTCATGATAGACCTCGCGGACATGGGTCGTCGCAAGTCCGATCTGGTTTCCGTAGCTTGAGTATCCGTGAGCAGCCTTGCGTGAAATGATGCTCTGCGGCAGCTTTCCAGGAATGGTGTCAGCAACAGGAAGCCAGATGTCTCCGGCACCCGTCACACGCATCGCCTGATAAACATAGGCGCGACCTGAAAGAGGGTCGCGGATGGCTCCGCCAAGACATGTTGCAGCGCCACCGAAAGGTTCGATCTCAGTAGGGTGGTTATGGGTCTCGTTCTTGAACTGGAGAAGCCACTTCTCTGTTGTCATCTCTCCCTCGTCGTCAACGATATCGACATCCACATATATGCTGCACGCATTGTTCTCCTCGCTGACCTCCATGTCGTCAAGAAGGCCCTTCGACTTGAGATAGCGCGCACCTACGGTCGCCATATCCATGAGGTTCAGACCCTTGTTCTCGCGTCCGAGGTCCTTGCGGATCTTCATGTAGAGATTGAGGGTTCCGTCGATCTCCTCCTTCATGAATGACTCCTCCACGTCGATTTCCTCGAGTTCGGTAGTGAATGTGGTATGACGGCAGTGGTCGCTCCAGTATGTATCAAGGATACGGAGCTCAGTCTCATACGGATCACGTCCTTCAGCCTTGAAATAGTTCACCACTTCGCGGAGGTCATCCGCATTCATGGCGAGGCCCATCTTCTTGCAGAACGGTGCCAGTTCCTCCTCTGTCAGTGCTGTAAGTCCTTCGAGCACATGGACAGGAACCACCTCGGGCTGCTCCATTGCGGTAAGCTTCGCAAGATCCTTCTCGCGCGACTCCACAGCATTGATGTAATACTTCTTGATCTTCTCCACCACTTCGTCGGAAGTGTCTCCCGGAAGGATGATGAGCTTCGAGCTCTTGATGCTGACCTTCGCGGAAGGATCGATAAGACGGACGCAGTCTACAGCCGAAGCCGCACGCTGGTCGAACTGTCCCGGAAGGAACTCGACAGCGATATACTTTGTTCCGCTGAGGTCACACTCGTCGGTAACGCTGTCTGTCACGATTTCACCGAAGACGCTGTAACGGCTCTTCTCAAGAAGCTCCTCCGAGAAGCCGAACAGGTCATATACATTAAGGAAACGCAGCGTTCCGAGGTCAAGCTGAAGATTTTCGTTCAGCTCACTCAGAAGGCTGCGTGCCTCTACCTGAAACTCAGGATATTTCTCTACATAGATGCGATAGTTGTTCATATCTCTTTATATCGTTGCGTCAAGTACTTTCTGTGTCTGCTCTTTTCTGAAGCTGTCAAGCTTTGCTGCCAGAGAGTCATCCGTAAGGGCGAGGATCTGGGCTGCAAAAAGGCCTGCATTCCTGGCACCGTTGATAGCCATGGTCGCTACAGGTATGCCAGCAGGCATCTGAACTATCGAAAGGAGGGAATCCATTCCGCCGAGAGCCTTTGTCTGGATAGGAACTCCGATGACAGGAACCGTCGTCATGCCGGCAACAACTCCAGCTACGTGGGCGGCGCCACCCGCTCCGGCGATGATAGCGCCGATCCCCTGTGCCTTCGCTGACTTTGCGAATTCGCACATGAGGTCAGGAGTCCTGTGTGCGCTGATAACCTTCTTGACAACTTCCACCCCGAATCCTTCGAGGACATTTATCGCCTGCGACATGATCTCAAGGTCGCTGGTCGAACCCATGATGACTGCTACTTTCATAGATTGAAAAATTAAGCGACAAAGATAGATATTTTTAGAATGACATCAAAGCACATAAATGCCCAAAACTTCCTTGAGTGCGTATTCGTTTATTTCCGAATCGAACTTGGCAGGCTGAACCATCTCCACATCTTTCTCAAAGCACTTTCCGAGACATTTCTTGACATATTCATACACAGTCAGTCCCGACTCTTCGTGGACTGCAGCCTGCATCTCCCAGGACTCGTTTTCATACATTATGCAACAGGTCCTTGCACGAAGATACCACATCATCGGATCGTCCTGCGGCATCTGGTCCAAAGTTTCCAGGGTGTGATTTCCCACTTTCCCTGAGAGCATGTCCATCAGCACGGCATTCCTCAGCGAAGACTCTCTCAGAAGAGCCTTGGATCCATCGTCAGAAGGTTCCTTGCCGGCCTTGCACGAGGCTACTTCCCGCAGGCAGGCATATTCATCAGGAAGCATGCCTGCCAGATCTGCAGCCTTGGAGAATTCATCCTGCTGCATGAGGGCGAGCACCTGGTTCGCTACAATCTCGCGTCTGTTCATGACGGTTTCCTCAAAAGTCACCGGGTCTTCGGTATTGATGTCGCACTCCTGAAGCGACCTGTCTATGAAAGGAGCCAACAGGGAGGTATCCGGTCTTCCCTGCTTCATATAGAGTGCGGCCAATACATTCGCCGCATAGTCCCAGGATGTCCCTTCCAGAATCTGACGTTCCTCCATTGCCTGAACACACAGACGTTCAAGCCGTGATTCCTCCTTCGCACGTCTGATCTGGCGGAGGTAGTCGTTTCTCGAGAACTGGCGTCCCGTGCGGAAGATATAACGGTATGACACATTATTCACATATGATGTGTCAGGAGTTACCTGAGAGGTTTTTGTAATGCGCACCTGATCATTGATCTTTTCCGCGAAAGCCGCGCGAAGCTCCCTCATCACACCGGCTATCATGGTGTCAGCCAGCACAATGCATTCCTCATACGGCCTGTCCTGTGCGACAGTAGCCTTGAGATGGAGTTCATGAAGAACGTATGACGAGTCCTTCAGAATCTCAGGCACCTTACCGTCATACTCTCCTTCCAGCACAAGTCTTCTGGTCACGGCACGACGCTGTTCTGTGGTCTCCTCGATTTCGAAACGGTATGGATCGAATCCGTATTCCAGATACTTCAGGGGCTTGTTCACGCGGTTGGTCAACATGTACAGCGTATCAAGGGCCTTGCTTTCCCCGCCATGCTCCATGCTTACGAAATAGCCAAGTCTGAAGCATCTGTCCTTCCATGGTTCGGTATCTATACGATCGACAACCCTTATGCTGCTGGTGCTGTCAGTCAGAACAGGATGGTCTCCTGCCAGTTCATACAGGCTGTCAACGATCTCGCCTTTGGCTATCATCTTGCGTCTGAGCTTATGGAAAGCCTTTCCGTCCCTGGCAACCGGAACTGTCATCGAAAGGATTTCACCTGTTTCCAGGTCCGTTATCCTTCTTTCGACCACCACCCTGGCATCCTTTCCCTTGTCTCCCGGAGCAGGGATGTATGCCTTGAAGTCCATGTCGAGGACTACTCCTTTAGGTCCCGTCTCACGCACCATGACCGAACTCTTCCCGTAATCCTTTCCAAGAAACTCGGATATGTCGATATCCATCACCCTTCCGGTCGGACGGCGTCCCTTGCTGATTTCCGAACGTCCGGCAATCTCTTCGACAATTATTTCCTGCCTTTCCTTGAAATGAAACACCAGTACTCCGGTGCTTCTGGCAGGCACCATATATCTTCCAGACTCGTCCGTACGGGTCTCGACAGCATCGCCTTTCAGGTTGAGGGATAGGGGGTTGCGCGACTTTTTCAAAGCATCCTCTCCCTTGCGGGCATCTTCCATATTGTCAAATGCATATACCGGGACATTCTGGTAAGGCGTGTTTGTCAGAGAATCCACGAGATAGCCGTACACAGGCCTGTAGATGCTCTCAAAAGTCAGCTTGGACTTCTTCTGGGCTCCTGCGGTCCAGGCAGACAGGAACAGAATGAATATTATGGATATGGAAAGGAGTCTTTTCATAATTTGGTGTCAGTCAGAAAAAATCGGTCAAAGGTACTAAATAATTCACTATATTTGCAGGTTGAGAGTTGATTAATGTTATGAGAGAATTATATATCACCAATTCCCTTTCGAGAAAGAAAGAGTTGTTCAGGCCTCTTGAAGAGGGCCATGTGGGACTTTACGTATGCGGTCCTACAGTTTACGGCGATGCCCATCTGGGACATGCACGTCCGGGCGTCACCTACGACGTGTTCGTGAAGCTCCTCAGGCATCTTGGCTACAAGGTCCGCTATGTCCGCAACATCACGGACGTAGGCCATCTGGAGCACGACGCCGACGAGGGAGAGGACAAGATAGCAAAGAAGGCGCGTCTGGAGCAGCTCGAGCCGATGGAAGTGGTTCAGAGGTGCACCCTCGCCTACCATGAGGCGATGCGCATGCTCAATGTGGCTCCGCCATCAATCGAGCCGCGCGCATCCGGACACATCATCGAGCAGATCGACCTCGTGAAGAAGATCCTGGAAGCTGGATATGCATACGAAAGCAACGGATCGATCTATTTCGACGTCCTCAAATATGACAAGGACCACAAGTACGGCATCCTTTCGGGACGCACGCTGGACGAAGTGAAGGAAGGAACACGCGACCTCGACGGACAGCAGGACAAGAGGGCGTCATATGACTTTGCGCTCTGGAAGAAGGCCTCACCGGAGCATATCATGCGCTGGCCATCGCCATGGAGCGACGGATTCCCTGGCTGGCACCTCGAGTGCTCTGCCATGAGCGAGAAGTATCTCGGAAAGGAATTCGACATCCACGGAGGCGGAATGGACCTCCTCTTCCCACATCACGAATGCGAGATCGCACAGAATACAGCATCACGCGGATGCAGCGGAGTGAAGTACTGGATGCACAACAACATGATAACCATCGAAGGCAAGAAGATGGGTAAGTCGCTCGGAAACTTCATCACCCTGCCTGAACTGTTTGCCGGACGTCACGAGAAGCTGGCTCAGGCATACACACCGATGACCGTACGCTTCTTCATCCTTCAGGCACATTACCGCGGCACCCTTGATTTCAGCAACGAGGCCCTTCAGGCTGCAGAAAAAGGTCTGAAGAGGATCATGCAGGCGGCGAAGGACCTCAAGGGCCTGGCAGCCGCAGCAGGCGTGCAGGCGGCTCCCGCCCTCGCCTATGGCGAGTTCGTTTCCGCCGTAGCGCCTGACACGGTTTCCGCCTCAAACACTGAGGTGCGCGAGCTTGTAGAAAAGGTATATGAAGCGCTCTGCGACGACCTCAACACCCCTATCGCCCTCTCACACATCTTTGACGCAGTACGCATAATCAACACCGCAAAGGACAGGAAGATTTCTCTCGACGCATCCGATTGGAAGGCTCTTACTGACCTGTTCGATAACGTCGTGTTCGGAGTCCTCGGCCTTCGCGACGAAGAAAGCGAAGGCGGAAAGGCGATGCAGACGATCGACGGCCTCGTGAACATGGTCCTCGAGCAGCGCAAGGCGGCAAAGGCTGCGAAAGACTGGGCGACCAGCGACCGCATCCGCGACGACCTCAAGGCCCTCGGCATCCAGATCAAAGACACCAAGGAAGGCACCGAGTGGACACTGGAATAGGTTTACTTCCAGCACTTTTAGCATAAAAAGCTCGCGGCACCCCGAAATTGGGTGCCGCGAGCTTTTTATTATTGCTGTCGGCGGCACGAGGCGCTGATGCTGCTTCTTGGGGAGTCTTCATGACAGGTTTTTCTGGATTACTGATGCTTTCCTGCCACGAAGACCATCATTAAACAAATTTATTGTCTTCGTGACATCATAGTAAAACTCGTATGATATTTTGTTAAATATACTTGACATTTAGAAAAATGTATTTAACTTTGCAGCAGGAATTCCTGATAAGTTGAATATCAAAACGGATTTTTATGAAAAAGAATTACCTGCTTCCCCACAATTTCAAGCTGATCGGTCTGGTCATGCTTGCACCATTCCTGGCCGCCTGCATATGGCTTTTGCTAGGACCTGGCGAGGCGGACTGGATGCTGGTCAAAGTACCTGCCCTGATGACCCTCGATCTGAACAGTACAAGCGAATGGTTCGGAATCACCCAAACGGATCCTGTAAATGAGATCTGCATGCTCGGACTTCTCGTATCATTGGTATTTCTCGCATTGTCAAGAGAAAAGGACGAAGATGAGATGACTGCCGTCGTACGTATGCAGTCATTTGTATGGAGCTTCTGGTGCACTGCCATCGTGATGCTGGTTGCCATTCTTTTCGTCTACGACCTCGCATTCATGTATTTCGCATTCGCATCGGTCTTCGTATGCTTCATTGTGTACATCTGCAAGTTCAACTATGAAATGATGATTATCAGGAGGACAGAAAATGAAAAATAAGACTTACATGCTCCCGTATAGATTCCGCAAATGCGGCTATGGACTGATAATAGCTTCCGTCCTGTCGATTGTGCTTGGCATTCTTATGGCAAATGTCTTCGAAATCATTCCCCAGACCCATACAAGGTTCATATCTATGGTGATGTACATTCTGTTCTTTCTCGGTGTGTTCGTCCTCGTAATGACGGAAGAAAAGGATGAAGATGAAATGATAGATTCCATCAGACGCAGGTCCATCGCCACTACTGCATTCGTCGCATTCGGATTCTTTATGGTCACAAACCTGGTCATGGCCTTCCTGCACGGATTCAGAAGCCTGGAGTCGATGTCATTCGTCACGTCTCTGGTTACCGTCCTTACAGGAACCGGTCTTACAAGCATCAACACATACATCATCCTATATCTGTTCATATTCCGTATCTCCATCTGGAAGATGAGACGTCAATGTAAGGAGGAAGCGGAATGAAGAACACGGTAAAGGTAGAAAGGGCGATAAAAAACATCACCCAGCAGGAACTGGCGGATGCCGTCGGTGTGTCAAGGCAGACAATCAACTTCATAGAGACAGGCCGCTACATGCCATCGACTGTCGTGGCTCTGAAGATCGCCAGATATTTCGGCAGACACGCAGACGAGATCTTCCAACTGGAAGATAATGACTAGACCAAGCGCACTTTCAGCATAAAACGCGCGCGGCCCCTGAAATTTTGTTATCTTTGCCTAAGATAACATTGACAAATATGTATAAATTCATTTCATGGAACGTGAACGGCCTGAGGGCTGTGTGCGGAAAAGGGTTTGCGGACATCTTCGAGGAACTGGATGCGGACTTCTTCTGCCTTCAGGAGACCAAGCTTCAGGAGGGGCAGATCGATCTCGAGTTCCTGGGCTACAGGTCTTACTGGAACTATGCGGACAAGAAGGGCTATTCCGGAACCGCTATATATACAAGACATGAGCCTGTAAGCGTCACATACGGCATAGGCATCGACGAGCACGACCACGAAGGTCGTGTCATCACTCTGGAAATGGAGGACTTCTTCCTCGTATGCGTATACACTCCTAATTCGCAGGACGGCCTTAAGAGGCTGGACTACAGGATGAGATGGGAAGACGACTTCAGAGCCTACCTGAAAGGACTTGCAGAGCGCAAAGGCGTGATAGTATGCGGAGACCTCAACGTAGCCCACAAGGAGATTGACCTGAAGAATCCGAAGAGCAACAGGATGAACGCCGGATTCACAGACCAGGAGCGCGCCCAGTTCACGAATCTTCTTGATGCGGGATTCATCGACACCTTCCGCTACTTCTACCCGGATCAGACGGACATCTACTCATGGTGGTCATACCGTTTCCAGGCACGCCAGAAGAACGCAGGGTGGCGTATCGACTATTTCGTGACATCGGAAAATCTTAAAGACCGTCTCACCGGTGCAAAGATCCATACCGAAATCTTCGGCTCCGACCACTGTCCTGTCGAGCTGACGCTCGCCTGACAGCTGCATGATATGCCACGGGCCCGGAAGCATTTTCCCTAAAGATTCCTGCTTTCGGGCCCGTGGCATATCATGCAGCCAACCGGATCAGGCCTGATGCTTAGGCAAGGTAACCATGAAAGAAGCCCCGCCCAATGCAAAAGACTTCTGATAGCTGATCTCGCCCTCGCACTTCTCGATTATGTTGCGGCAGATGGCCAGTCCCAGTCCGGTACCGGAGCTCTTGGTCGTGAAGTTAGGAGTAAAGAGCTTGTCGAGGTTCTCCTCGCTCACTCCAGATCCATTATCATCCACCACGACATCATAATATCCGTCCCTGATACTGTTTCTCAGGCATATGAGTACCTTTCCGCGGCCTGAGTCCTCACCTCTTTCCGCTGCTTCCTTCTGATAGATTTCCACAGCCTGGACAGCATTGGTGATGAGGTTCACGAACACACGTATCAGCTGTGGTTTCGGTGCCATGACAAAGGCGTCCTCCATGCCGATGTAGCTGATGTCTATGTTATCCTTGTTGTCGAAGATGACAAGCTGGTCCTTCAAGGTCTTGTCCAGATCGATCAGAACCGGGTCTTCACTGTAGAGCTTGGCGAATGTCGAGAATTCGTTGGCCGTTTCTGTCAGGATGTCGATATGCTCCAGAATCACTGCAGACACCTCGTCAAACCTTTCCTCCCATTTAGGATTGTTGTTCTCCTTCAGCCTTATGAGCCTCTGGAGCTGGAGCTTGATAGGAGTAAGAGGGTTCTTGATCTCATGGGCCACCTGACGTGCCATCTGGCTCCAGGCCTTGTCCCTTTCAGCCTGCGCAAGCTGGCGGGTCGAATCCGAAAGGTCATGGACCATACGGTTATAGGCCTCGACAAGCGACGATATCTCGTCATCCCTTTTGTATATGATATACTCGAGATTATGGACATCGGCTACCTTCATCTTGTTGCCCATCTCCAGAAGCGGAGAGAACATCGAGTTCACTTCACGGGTGCTGAAAAGCAGAGAGCCTATGAGCAGAAGGATGAAAAGGTTGAAGATCAGGGCTGCATGGAAGAAAGCTTCTCTTCTGAAGTCGTAATTCCTTTCAGTATATGGGGAACTGATGATGGCTATCAGATCGCCTTTATCATTGAATATCGGAGCATACATTGACCAATAGCTATAGTCATCTATCTGCTCCCTCTGGATGTAGAAACGCTGATTCTCATGACAGATGCTGTGGAAGGCATCCTGATCGATCCTGCTTCCGAGAATCATCTTCTCGAACACTTCCGGAGTTGTGGAAAGGAAGACTTTACCGTCAGGAGAATACAGGGTTATGTCTGATTTGGTTGTGTTTCCGATAACTTCCAGTGATGCGGAGAATTCCTGTCCGCGGAGTTCCTGCCACGATGTCGTCTGCCTTACCCTGTTGTTGACCAGAGCCTGTATGGTAGATATCTTGGTAGACATCAGGTCATGCATGTTCACTTCATTTCTCTTGTAAACGAACACTACGCTGATGACCGTCATGCTGGCCAGGATCATGAAAGACGAAATGAACAGGATGGTATTGATTCTTGTCCTGAAATAGTTTCTTCTGAACCCTTTGTTCTTGTCATCATTCTTAGAGAAGACATAAAGCAAGGCACAAAGCGCCAGGAACAGGTAAGAGAAAGATGTAAAATACACCATAGCGCCTCGCTGCGGCCTTGATATGATGATGATCTCCTCTTCTCCTATCATATGAAGGAAGTGGACATGACCGTTGGAACGGACTACATCCTTCTTCTGGGCCTGCAGTTTTTCCGTATCCTCGAAATACAATGTCGGATACGGATAGTTACCCTTGTATGAAGTAAGCTTGTCTGAGGCATACTTCGCATATGAGTATAAGGCCGGGATATTGATGTCACCCGGATTGGAGAACTGTCCCAGTATGCTGTAGTATCCTCTGTCTTCACGATTTGACTCCGGTTCCAGCTCGACCAGCATCCTGGTAAGACCATCTTCATCCGAATAGAAGGCAAATATTCCCACATATCTGCTTCTGCCGTTGGCATCGGTCATGAACATGAAGTTCGACTCCGTTGCGATAGGAGTGCCGTTACGCATGATATTGTTCAGGTACAAGACTCCGTTCCTGTCATTGTCCCTGAAGACCATCACGCTGGTATTGTACCCCTGTCTTGTACGGAACAGATAGTAATCGGAAAGCCTGTTCAGGATCATCTCCTGCGTATTGTCTATTCTTGTAAGGGTCGCGATCAGCTGATCGGAAGCGATCGACTCCTCCACGCCTCTGAGCTGTATCTCCAGACCGAGATCCCTTTCGACGGCAAGTCTGTTCGCCCATACGGTGACCCTGTCCTGCTCCTTTCTGAATCCAAGTATCGCAGCCGTAATGGTAAAATACAGCGAACACAGGAAAGCGAAGACAGCCAGATTCTTCACCTTGAAGAGATTGTATCGGATGCCCAGCGTCTCTCTTACTATCGGCTGCATGGACTGAAGAAGAAGGACCAGACAGAAAAGGATGCCGGTATATGAAAGATAGACGATAACGGTATAATGTACCATGTCGTTGCCTCTGTACAGCTCCATGCTGATGTTGGAATTAAGTATGAGGCTCTGGAGAGTCAGATGGGTATAGACCAGTGTGCCGGCAGCAGCCAGGGCGCACAACACCCCATAGACTACGAGCCTGCGACGTCTTAAACGCTTTTCCTCCCTAATATATTCGGCTATCTTTTCCCTCATCATGTATGTACACACATACAGAATAATGATGTATGTGTTTATCAGCATCAGTGCTCCAAGAGAGAAGAAGACCTGTCCGTCAGCATACAGTGTCGGCGAGAAAAGTTCGTATGAGTTGCTCATCTGTCCGCCCCAAGCGAACGCCACGACGATAAGTACCGTGAGTGAACCCACGACTGCAATATAGACCCTGAGTTTCCGGTGGCCGAAAAGGAAGAGCATCGTCGCCACTGCCAGCAGAACCAGTCCGGTCCATCTCAGGAGAGAGTTGTCAAAGAAATACGATATCTTGTCCGTATCCAGAATGATCTTGAAAAGAGGCTTCCCGTCTATGAATACCGGGGAACCGCTGCTTGCCGGAATAACACCGACCGCATATCTTCTGTCTATCTTCAGATGGGGATTGGTTCCGTTCTCAGAAGCGCTGATCTCTTCGATAAGATTGTTCTTGACCTCGATACCGGCTATAACCCTGACATTCGCCCCGTCCGTGAAGGCTTTGACCACATACCATTTAGGTCCAAGGTTCATAAATGACACCTCTTCCGTCACATCAGACAAAGGAGAGGAGATGCGGTTGCTATAGCTGGTAAGCCTCTGGACAGTCAGTCTCCGGCTTATGTCATCGTTGATTATCGGAAACTGGTTGCTCCAGAATTTGAGCGAGTCATTCTCATACTTGTATATGACCATATCATCCGGAAGCCCCTCAAGGCACCCGTCCTCATGACCGTCCATAGCCTTCCTGACATACGTCTCAAGCTTGGCCAGCCTCTTCTCGAGTCTTGCCGCCGTCTTTTCCGCAATACGGTCCATGTCGTTATCGCTGCCGCTGCCTGCCAATGAAAGTATGAACAGTACGAAAGCTATGAACAGTATCAGCAGAGGAAGACGCTTCTTTATGAAAACGCTGTTTCTCATGTCATTCGTGGTGGTATGGTTCGCCCCTCATAATCGTGAAGGCCCTGTATATCTGTTCGACGAAGATCGCCCTTACCATCTGGTGGGAGAAAGTCATTCTCGACAAGGACATCCTTGAGTCTGCCCTCTGATATACCGCATCGGAAAAGCCGTATGCTCCGCCTATCACATAGACGATATCCTTTCCAACATATGATATCTTGTCCTGAATCACCTTTGCAAGTTCCACCGACGTATACTCCTTTCCCCTTTCATCAAGCAGGACGAGGTCGTCAGCCGGCTTGACGTTCTTCAGTATCAGTTCGCCTTCACGCACCTTTATCTGTTCCTTCGTCAGAGCCGAGACATTCTTCAGTTCAGGTATCTCTATGACAGAAAACGGGATATAATGCTTCAGTCTGGAAACATATATGTCCATTCCCTGCCTTACCCAGTCCTTGTCTGTCTTTCCTACGGTCAGTAATGTGATCTTCATATCATCCTGCAATAATCATACAAATATAATGAAAGTCACGGACAGAGTACACAAAAGAAATCTATTTTTGCACGGCTCGGAATTTGCAGTATATTTGCATCTGAATTCAAGGTCGATTTATGATAAGAGAAAGAATTATTGGAATAATGGCTGCGGCAGTCGCCATGTTCTCCTGTGCAGATGCATCTGCACAGGACAGCAGCTACGATGTATTCAATCCTATTTCAAAGTATATCGCGTGCGGCGACGCCGAGAAGCTGTCCGCATGGTTCTCCGACAACCTGGAAGTCACAATTTTCTCAAATTCAAACGACTCCAGCAGGAATCAGGCACGTCAGATCATGAAGTCTTTCTTCCGTTCATACACCCCGCGTTCGTTCGAAATCACCCATAAGGCGGGACGTTCCAACAAGAAATACGCTTTAGGAACGCTGAATGCGGGCGGCGAAATGTTCGTCGTGACCATTTTCGTCAACTACACCGACACAGACTACCGCATCCAGCATCTTAAGATAGAAAGGATGGATTAGAGCACGTACGCTTTCACATCCGAAGCCGTGATCCTGCTGCCCGAAAGGATGAGAAGGCGCTCCACGACATTGCGGAGCTCGCGGATGTTTCCTGTCCACGACTTATCTACGAGCAGCTGCATCGCATCCTCATCGACCTCACGTGGCTGCATTCCTGTCTCTGAGCATATCTGATCTATGAAGTATCCGACAAGGAGCGGAATATCCGACTTGCGTTCATCAAGCGTCGGCATATTTATCACGATGACACTCAGACGGTGATAAAGGTCTTCCCTGAAACGTCCCTGGGCGATCTCCTCCTTGAGATTCTTGTTCGTCGCCGCCAGAACCCTGACGTCCACAACGATATCCTTGTCGCTGCCCACTCGTGAGAGTTTCTTCTCCTGAAGAACCCTAAGGACCTTTGCCTGGGCTGCAAGGGACATGTCACCGATCTCGTCCATGAACAGAGTGCCTCCGTCAGCCTGCTCGAACTTTCCCTTATGCTGCTTTATGGCCGATGTGAACGAGCCTTTCTCATGGCCGAAGAGTTCGCTTTCAATCAGTTCCGATGGAATCGCGGCGCAGTTCACCTCCACATAAGGCGCTGCAGAGCGATGGCTCTTCTGATGGAGGTTGCGGGCGACCAGTTCCTTTCCCGTACCGTTCGCTCCCACGATAAGCACTCTCGCATCGGTCGGTGCCACCTTGTCTATCATATCCCTGACATGGAGCAGTGCAGGTGACTCGCCCACCATCTCCTGTCCATAGACCTTCTTCTTGAGGATCTTTGTCTCCTTGACAAGAGACACCTTGTCGGTAGCATTCTTTATCGTTATCAGGATGCGGTTCAGATCAAGAGGCTTCTGGATGAAATCGAATGCTCCCTTCTTGATGCATTCGACTGCAGTATCGATATCTCCATGGCCTGAAATCATTATGACGGCCGAGTCCACACCCATCTGTGCGAGACGGTCGAGAACCTCCATTCCGTCCATCTCAGGCATCTTTATGTCACAGAATATCACGCTGTATCTTTCCTTGTCCACCATCGCACAGCCCTGTGCGCCGTTTTCAGCCACATCCACATCATAGCCTTCGTCTGCCAGGATCTCCTTCAGGGAATTACGGATGGATCTCTCGTCGTCAATTATCAGAATCTTCATGACCATTAAGTTTATAGTTCTACAAATATCGACATTTTTGGGAGTTTACACAATATTTTATATTTTTGCTTGGTTTTAGAGTTTTACGTGTACTAATGCAGATACCTGACATCATCATCGCCATCGACGGATACTCGTCCACCGGCAAAAGTTCATTCGCCAAGCTCATCGCAAACGAGTTTTCCTTCCTGTATCTCGACTCCGGTGCTCTTTACAGGGGCGTCACCCTTTTCGCCATCGAAAACGGATACATCGGGGACGACAATACAATTAATGTGCCTGAACTTGAAAAGGCGCTCGAAAATCTGGACCTTCATTTCGGACCGGAGGGCACATACATCGGAGACAGGTGCATCGAGAAGGAGATCAGGTCCATGGAGGTCGCAGGCAAGGTCAGTCCGATAGCGGCTGTAGCTCAGGTACGTGCATACGTCGACAGGAAGCTCAGGGAATTCGGAAAGAAAGGACGCATCGTCATGGACGGACGTGATATCGGAACGACTGTCTTTCCAGAGGCGGAGCTCAAGCTGTTCATGACAGCAGACCCTCTCGTAAGGGCACAGAGAAGAGCTGACGAAATGAAGGCAAAGGGAATGGAAACCGACCTTCAGGAAGTGCTGAAGAATCTCCAGGAGAGAGACTACATCGACTCGCACAGGGAAGTGTCGCCGCTCACACAGGCGGATGACGCGATAGTGCTCGACAACTCTGACATGACCATGGAAGACCAGGTTTCATGGCTGAAGGATATCATCAAGGAACGTTTCGGACTCTGATCTTATGATTACCGTTGACATAGACAAGAATTCAGGATTCTGCGCAGGAGTAATCAGAGCGATCGGCAAGGCCGAGGAGTTTCTGGCCGGCGGAGACGACAGCCGTCTCTACTCTCTTGGCGCAATCGTCCACAATGACTCTGAGCTTGAAAGGCTTTCGGGCAAAGGTCTGGTCACGATTGACAAGGACGATTTCGATGAAATGGTCAATGCGGAAGGCGAGGTGCTCCTTATCAGAGCCCACGGAGAGCCGCCTCAGACATATGAAAGAGCCGCTGCTCTCGGATTTCAGGTCATAGACTGTACATGTCCCGTAGTGCTCAAGCTGCAGCAGCGGATCAAGGAATCATACATGAGGCAGAAGGAAAACGGAAGCGGTCAGATCATCATCTTCGGAAAGACAGGTCATGCCGAGGTTCTCGGCCTCATAGGTCAGACAGACGGTAATGCAGTCGTGGTCGAGGACATTCCGATGATGGAAGAGGCGATCGCTGCAGGAAAGATAAGGCTGGATGTCCCTACCGAAGTGTTCAGCCAGACCACCAAGAGTCCGGCAGAGTACAAGAGCCTCTGCTCAAGGCTGGAGGAAGACATGGCGCGTTTCAACGAACTGTCCGTCGAAAGATTCAAGGGTCGCGAAATGCTATCCATCCATGACACCATCTGCTCGCAGGTAGCCACAAGGCATGAAAGGCTGTCGAAATTTGCGATGGACCACGACCTCATCATATTCGTTGCCGGCAAGGCAAGTTCAAACGGCAAGGTCCTCTGCGACCTATGCAAATCCCTCAACATACGCACCTACCACATAGATTCGCCAGGCGAGATAAAGAGAGAGTGGTTCAGGGCGGACGACAGGGTCGGAATCTGCGGGGCGACATCGACCCCGAAATGGCTTCTGGAAGAGACCGCCGCACATGTGCTGGAGTTCAACAAATATGTGCCGGAATGGGAAGAGACATTTAAAATTTGGTAAGATAGATACATTTTTATATTTTTGCAGCCGATTTTTAAAGACTAATAATTTAATACTTATATTTTTATGGCAACAACAGCTGATTTCAAGAACGGACTTTACCTGAATTACAACGGAAAGCCATGCCAGATCGTATGGTTCCAGCATGTAAAGCCAGGCAAGGGTCCTGCATTCGTAAAGACAAAGCTCAGAAACCTCGAGAACGGACGTATCCTCGAGAACACATTCACAGCAGGTGCAAAGATCGAGACTATCAACGTGGAGAGAAGACCTTACCAGTTCCTTTACAAGGACGAGGACGGATTCAACTTCATGCATGAGGAGACTTATGAGCAGATCCACCTCGACACAGAGCTCGTAGACAACGCTGACCTCATGAAGGAAGGACAGCATGTAGAGATGATGTTCCTCGCTGACGAGGAGCGCTGCCTCACTTGCGAACTCCCTACATACGTAGAGCTCGAAGTGACTTACACAGAGCCTGCAGTAAAGGGTGACACAGCATCTACTAACGCACAGAAGGAGATTACTCTCGAGACCGGAGCCATCATCATGGCACCTCTCTTCATCAACATCGGAGAGAGAATCCGCGTGAACACAACTGACCGTTCATACGGCGAGCGTGTGAAGTAATTCCTGCTCAGCAATACAGAAAAATCGCCTGCGTCATCCGACTCAGGCGATTTTTTGTATTGACTACACTTTACTAGTGTCGGCTGAGTGCAGTCCCGGTGTGACGTTGCCTACAGAACCGCTTGCATAACATAAGTATCCTTAGTAGGTATCGTAATCATATCCTTTGTAATATCTGCCATATGCGATGTATTTAAATCATACTCTATCAGATACGGAAAGTGTGGAGTCGTGGTCGTTTATCAAATAGAAGGTTGTGGAAAGACCTGTGCAAGAATAAACGTAACGATACTCCACACCCGGATAGATATGAAGTATCTGCTCCAGAACAGAGCATACGACATTACCTAACACGAGCGCAGCGTTGTTCGCAGATCCTCTTGCATTGAAAACTTCCACATTCTCTATTCGGGACATGCCGAAAAAACTTTCGCAAATATGTAATACTGCTTGGCAGTTCCATAAAAAAAGAGATTATTTTCCAAAAGTCTGTTAACTTAGGAGAATAATCTTTGCAATATAAGTTTTTTACCAAATTATTTACCCGTACGATATAGACGGATTTCTTCGTCGATTTCAGTCATTGGGATGTTAGCTGTACCATTAGCCAATGCTGCCTGACTTGATTTGTCAAGTGCTTGTAAAGCACGCTGTATCTGAATCTGCCTTTCTTCTGTAATATACTCACACGATGGTTCATTCAGGAGATTTGCAGATAGATTTTCTGCAATATGAATTACATTCATCATATCATGCGGGGATAATATCCGGGGTTCCGATGGATAATGCTTAAGATTACCTGTTACCAGATATGCATCATCTCTCATAAGATAGGTTTCATAAAAAATCTGATCATCCGGATCAATAAAATCTCTACCAGGAATTTCCGGTACATATTTAATCCCCCTTAAATCAAAGAGCCTGCAAACTTCACTTACATCTTTTGAGGCAAGCTTGAACTTGGGACGCATCAAAACCTCTTCATATTCCTCAAGGATTGAATCATTCAGCATTGGTATAACTTGTCCTTCTGCCACCTTATTAAACAGAAGTCTAGTTGGAGAATCAGCATTATGCGTAAGCATCGCTGAAACAACTACATTCGTATCGATTACAACATAGACTTTCATTTCTGCACATCCTCCACAAGTCTTTTACGTCGTTCTTCCCTATACAGTCTGATTTCTTCGTCGATTTCTTCCATCGACATTTCAGAGGTGCCATTAACCTGGGCATCTCGGCGACACCTTTCGATTGCTTCGAGAGCGCGTTGTGCGATAGCCTGCTTTTCGGACTCTACCTCAAAAGGAATCCTTTCCTGCTTTATCACCGCACGTGCGAAAATATTGAATGCAGTATTTGCACTCATTCCGAAATCTTTGCAGAGTTCGTCAAACTTTTTCTTGATCTCCGCATCCATGCGAACTGTAAACGCTGTCTGTCCCATAACAAATACTATTTAACAGCAAATATAGTCATTATGATTATATTTGCAACCATTACAACACCTAATTGACACCTATTTGATAATTTTTACCTAATACAACAACTATCCGATAGCGCGGGAGCGAAGCATATCCCTATGCTTCTGCGAAGCGACCCGCTATCGGATAGTTGTCGTCTCATTGTCACTTTTCTTGGGATTGACTGAGCGAAGCAGAATTGGGATTGTCGGATGTTATAATTGCTGGTTTTACTGATTATCTGGGGTAGCTGTAGCTGCGGCGTCGTGCTCAGCCTGGGTGTTTATGCGCTGAGGGCCGCCTTTTTCGGCACGAAGGAAGGCGGCGGAGCGCTTCAGGACGAAGTTCGAGCCAAGGTACTTGGTGCGGACCTCGTCGTCGGCAGCAAGGGCCTCCGGAGTGCCGCTTTGAAGGATGGAGCCTTCATAAAGCAGGTATGCACGGTCTATGATCGCCAGGGTCTCGCCCACATTGTGGTCGGTGATGATTACTCCGATATTCTTGTACTTGAGTTTGGCGATGATGTACTGGATATCCTCGACGGCGATAGGGTCGACACCGGCGAACGGCTCGTCGAGGAGGATGAACTTAGGGTCGATAGCCAAAGCTCGTGCAATCTCGCATCTGCGTCGCTCACCACCTGAAAGCTGTATTCCCTTGCTCTTGCGGACCTTATGGAGGTTGAACTCGTCAAGCAGGTCCTCAAGACGCTGCTTCCTTTCCTCCTTCGTGAACTGCTTCGACATCTCCATCACGGACATGATGTTGTCCTCCACGCTCATGTGACGGAACACAGATGCCTCCTGGGCAAGGTATCCGACGCCCTTCTGAGCCCTCTTGAACATAGGCAGTCCGGTAATCTCCTCATCGTCAAGGAATATTCTTCCTGCATTCGGGACAATCAGTCCGGTGATCATATAGAAACTGGTGGTCTTTCCTGCTCCGTTAGGACCGAGAAAACCCACGATCTCACCTTGGTTCACTTCCATCGAAACCCCTTTCACAACAGTCCTGGGGCCATATTTCTTGACAAGGTTTTCGCAACGTAACTTCATCTTCTTTCTACTTTATATCAAGTTCAAGGTCTTTGACAAGATTCTTCACCTGTTCGTTCTGTTTCATCAGTTCAGCCGCCTGATCGCTCGGCATGTATATCTTCTTTTCCTGCGGAGCGTCGTCCGGAGCGACAGCGACACGGAGATACACCTTTGCAGACCCGGCCACCTTGCGGAAGTTTCCTTCAAGCTCATGAAGAAGCTTGGACTCCACCCAGTCCTTCTGGGCATCGTTCACCACCTTGAAGGTAACCGTCTTGAAGCCGTCAGCCTCAGTTATGTCAAGCGTCGTAGTCGTCAGCATGCTTGCAAGACGCGGCTTGTCGCTGTACAGCTTTGCAAGTTCAGGCCATTTCACCTTTATCTCGTCGTCTGAAGGAGCTGCGCCATCAGCCCGGGCAGATGTCGTATCTGCCTGAGGCTCGTCCATCACCGACTTAAGGGACATTCCGCCACGAACGCCGCGGGTTCTCCTCTCCCTAGGCTGCTCCGCAGTTTCCGGCTGGAGCATGGTCTCCGTCTGTCCGGCGGGTGCCTGTGAAAGTTGAGAAACGGCAGGTTCAGGACGGGATGGCTCCGATGAGCGGAGCATATTCCCGGTTTTCTGCGAAGCGGTCGGAGCCATCCCGTCCTGAACCTGAACAGCCACGGTCTGCGCAGGGGCAGGGGCGGCAGCCACTGCTGCCGGCTTGGAAGTGATGAAGCTGAGCCGCATCAGCGCAAACTCTATGTGCAGACGAGGATTTACGCTTGCCCTGTAGCCTGACTCGCACTGGGTCGTGATGGAAAGCCCCTCATACAGGAACTGGAGGGGACATCTGTCCGCCTGCTCCTTATATCTTTTCTTAAGAGATTCAGGAAGTTCGAGAAGAGCCTCGAGCCCCCCGCTCCTGCTCACGATAAGGTCGCGAAGATGGGACGAAAGAGCCGCCACGAAATGCAGGGCGTTGAAGCCCTTCGTCAGCACCTCGTCAAATGTCATGAGCGCCTTCGGATAATCTCCCTGTAGGAAGGCATCCACAAGAGAGAAGCTGTACTCATAATCAAGCACATTCAGATTGCGGAGCACATCCTGATACTTTACCTCGGTTCCGCAGAACGCAACCGTCTGGTCGAATATGGTCAGTGCATCCCGCATGGCTCCGTCTGCCTTATGGGCTATCACATGGAGGGACTCGTCATCGATGCTGACTCCTTCGCTGGAGGCCACCATTCGGAGGTTCTTCACGATATTGTCGACTGTGATCCTGTTGAAGTCGTATGTCTGGCAACGCGACAGGATGGTCGGAAGTATCTTATGCTTTTCTGTAGTTGCAAGGATGAAGATCGCATGTGCAGGCGGTTCCTCAAGGGTCTTGAGGAAAGCATTGAAGGCTGCCTGCGAAAGCATATGGACCTCGTCGATGATATAGACGCTGTACCTTCCCACCTGCGGAGGTATGCGCACCTGGTCCATCAGGGTCTTGATGTCTTCCACGCCATTGTTCGACGCAGCATCAAGCTCATGGATGCAGTACGAACGTCCTTCCGCGAAGGAGAGACATGACTCGCATTTTCCGCATGGTTCCATATCCTCGGAAGGATCGGAACAATTGATCATCTTGGCAAAGATGCGGGCGGTCGTGGTCTTGCCGACGCCTCGCGGTCCGCAGAAAAGGTATGCATGGGCCAGCTGTCCTCTCAGAATCGAATTCTTGAGGGTCTGGGCGATATTGTCCTGGCCGATAAGGGTCCCGAAGGAGTCCGGCCTATACTTTCGTGCTGATACTATATACTGACTCATAAAACGTCTTTTCGTCAACTTACAAATATACATCTTTTTTGATTAACTTTGTACCCGAATCCAGATATAAGGACAGATAATGATGAAAAAAGCACTCGCTATAATCCTGGCCCTCATCCTGCCGGCATTGGCATGGGGACAGGCTCAGATAAACACAAAGAAAGTCAAGCTTGGCGACTTCACCAGGAAGATCACCAAGGTCGTGCTTTCCGGCAACGAATTCTTCGACATGGCCCTTCAGAACGAAGTGACCATGGGATGGAGGATCTCTCCGTACGAATTCTGCACAATGAAAGAGTTCGAGGAGTACAAGACCAGCGAAGACTTCTATTTCCTTCTCAGTGTAAACGGCAGGTTCAAGAAAGACAATGCCCCTACGATCACCTACCTCACCCTTGTAAAGGGAGGTGAAGGAGCGAAGGACGGCATCAGCAAGATGCTGGAGGTCGTGTCGATACCTGTGGCGTCAGCGAAATATCCTTCCGGCAGGGAAATAGTATTCCTGCCCGCACTGCTGGACATAATCCAGAGCTACACACTGATGTCTATGGAAAACGATGTCAATGCCTATGGAGGTCTCAACACCATCACGAAGAAGATAGACAAGAACAGCGGACTCACTGCTGTATTTGCCGAGGAGGACATATGCCAGAGCGTATACCAGATGGAAAACATCGTGCTCAATGATGACGAAGTGCTCATTACCGACGAGGAATCTGCCGATTCATACATGATGGACAGGGCGGACAATACTCTTGTAGGCTATGTGGTCGCGCCATCCGAGCCTATGCCAGGAGCGGTATATTACAAGATGCTGATCCATGCCAGAACCTATCAGCTCTATTATTTCGCACAGGCCAAGGTCAGCAAGAAGGAGGGAGCGGGATTCATGCCTGCCGACATCAGGAAGATACATACAGCAATATCAACACACAGGCCATGATCAGCGGAAGAGCAGGGTGCGGGCTGCAGTATGCAGTGAAGAGAAGCGGATCGGCCGTAGGATATTGCGCGTTGAGCATAAGATGCGGAACCAGAGATGAGGTAGGTTTCCATAGCGGCATCGCCCATTTTGTGGAACACACCATATTCAAGGGCACTACGAAGAGAAGTGCATCTGTGATAAACGGATATCTCGACCGTCTCGGAGGCGAGCTGAATGCCTTCACAACCAAGGAAGAGATAGTTTTCCATGCTACGGTTCTCAAGGAGGACCTGCCTAAGGCAGCTGCCCTCCTGTTCGAACTCGCCACCTGTCCGACTTTCCCCGAACATGAGATAAGTACAGAGAAGGGGGTCGTCATAGACGAGATACACTCATATAAGGACACACCGTCCGAAGACATCTACGACAGATTCGAGGAAATGCTTTTCGAGGGGCATCCCCTCAGCGGCCCCATCCTCGGGACAGCCGCCTCGGTCAAGAAGATAACACATGACGAGCTCATAAGTTTCGTAAAGGAGAAGTTCCGTCCGGAGAAGATGGCATTCACCATAGTTGCAGACATCGACGAGAAGAAGATGGAAAAGGATGTCCTCAAGCTTGTCGGTAAATTCATGGAATCCAGTGAAGGTTCCGCGACAGCTGCTGAGGTAAATGGTTCTGCAGCCACAGACATATGGAACGGAGCCAACCGTTTCGACAAGACCCTCAACAAGCGCAACCACCAGGCGAACTGCATCATAGGAGGATTTGCCCCGTCGCTCTATCAGGAAAGGGAGAGACTTGCAACAGTACTGCTCTGCAACATCCTTGGAGGTCCGGCAAGCAACTCCATCCTTAACTACGTGCTCAGAGAAAAGAACGGATGGGTTTACGGAGTGGAATGCGGATACACCCAGTATTCGGACTCCGGAATGGTCACTATAAGCCTGGGATGTGACAAGCACAACCTGGACAAATGCATCAGGACAATTGAAAAGGAAATAAGGAAGCTCCAGGAGACGACGCTGTCGGAACGCAAGCTGAAGGCTGCCAAGAAACAGCTTCTCGGCCAGCTGTCCATCAGCAGCGACAACGGCGAAACCCAGTGCCTTTCAATGGGCAAGGGGCTTCTTGCATACGGAAAGATAACGGGAGACAGAAAGACAAAGGATCTGGTAGACGCCATCACTGCAGAGGATGTAAGGGAAATGGCCCAGGTGATCTTTGACCCCGGAAAACTCTCAAGACTCATTTACATATAGCAGGCATGGAAAAGATATACCAGTACATAAAGGATCATGCGACAGTGCCGGACGAGGCTCTGGCATGGGTGGAAAAGCAGACCCACATCCGGACCAATCACGCCCGCATGCTTTCCGGCGCAGTCCAGGGCCAGATCATGCGCATGCTCGTGCAGATCAGCGGAGCCTCGCGCATACTGGAACTCGGCACCTTCACAGGTTATTCGGCGATCTGCCTCGCATCCGCGATGCCGGAAGGAGGCCATCTGGACACACTTGAGATCAACGACGAGCTCGAAGACCTGATCCTGGAAGGATTCGACCGTGCCGGGCTTGCAGAAAAGATAGACCTGCATATCGGAGACTGCAAGGAGACCTTGCGCAGATTCATGGAAGAAGGCCGTGAATATGACCTTGTGTACATGGATGCCAACAAACGCGAGTACTGCGAGTATTACAGACTCATATTCGACATGGTACGTCCCGGAGGGCTCATACTTGCCGATAATGTGCTATGGGACGGAAAGGTCTGTCAGGACCCTATGCCGCAGGACAGGCAGACCCTCGGAATAGCAAGGTTCAACGACATGGTAGCGGAAGACCGCCGCGTGGAGTCGGTGATCCTCCCCCTTCGCGACGGTCTTAATCTCATACGAAAGAAATCCTGATCCCGGGAATTCTAAATATTACGGATGATCTTGGCTCCGAGAGCATTCAGACGGATATCGATATCCTCGTAGCCTCGGTCTATCTGGTCTATATTGCTGATGACACTCGTTCCCTTTGCTGACATCGCTGCAATCAGAAGGGCTATACCTGCACGGATGTCAGGTGAAGCCATTCTTCCAGCACGAAGCTGGTAGCGATGGTCATGCCCGACTACTACAGCTCTGTGAGGGTCGCAAAGTATTATCTGAGCACCCATATCGATCAGCTTGTCAACGAAGAAGAGGCGGCTCTCGAACATCTTCTGATGGATCAGGACGCTGCCCTTGCACTGGGTTGCAGTGACGAGAATGACGCTCAGAAGGTCCGGAGAGAGTCCAGGCCATGGAGCATCGGCGATGTTCAGTATAGATCCGTCGAGGAAAGAATCTATAACATAGCTTTCCTGCTCCGGAACGAATATGTCATCCCCTCTGCGCTCGAGATTCACTCCGAGCTTGCGGAATACGTCAGGAATCATCCCCAGCTGGTCATAGGCGACGTCCTTGATGGTGATGGAGCTGCGGTTCATCGCCGCAAGGGCGATGAAAGATCCGATCTCTATCATATCCGGCAGTATGGTATGTTCAGTACCTCCAAGACGGTCCACGCCTGTTATTGTCAGAAGATTCGATCCTATGCCTTTTATATCCGCGCCCATGCGCACGAGCATTCTGCAGAGTTGCTGGACGTACGGTTCGCAGGCAGCATTGTATATGGTCGTCACGCCTTTCGCAAGGACGGCAGCCATCACGATATTCGCCGTACCGGTTACCGACGCCTCATCCAGAAGCATGTACTTCCCTTCAAGAGTCCTGCCCTCGGGGACATGGAGATAGAAAGCCTTTCTGTCGGTGTCATATTCCTGATCCGCACCAAGATTCATGAAGCCGAGGATATGTGTATCCACCCTTCGGCGGCCGATCTGGTCACCTCCCGGCTTCGGGAAATATGCACGGCCGAAGCGTGCGAGAAGAGGACCGACTACCATCACCGACCCGCGAAGCTTCGCACACTTAGAGACGAAATCGGCGCTGGTCACATAATCTGTATCGATTTCATCCGCCTTGAACGTATACACTCCTTTCTCGTGACGGATCACCTTCACTCCCATGCCTTCCAGGAGCAGGATAAGGTTCTTGACGTCAAGGATCTCCGGAATGTTGGAAATCCTGACCTCCTCATCCGTGAGGAGTACCGCACTTATCACCTGAAGGGCTTCGTTCTTCGCGCCCTGTGGCCTTATGGTTCCGCTGAGCCTGTGCCCGCCTTCTACTGTAAATGAACTCATTGTATATCTGACTTTCTTAAGGACAAAGTTACTATTTCTTGTCAATATCCCCAAGCACGAGGTAATAGTTTCTGTCCCACCCCTTCATTTAAACCGTTCAACCATTCAAATCCGCCGGTCACTTCGTTATCAAGTAAATCAGATGAAAAGTGATGCAAAAAGTCCATACCTTTAACTACAAAGGAATGTAGTATTACTTGAATAACCATTTTAATTAATAAAGTAAACCATGAAAAAGTATTTGAAATTTTTGATGCTTTTGCCTTTTGCTGCACTTCTCGCAGCATGTAATCTCGGCGATTCGGAGCCGGTAGGTAAATATGCATTCGAAACAGACAGCCAGAAGATTCTGATCGAGGCAAAACTCCCTTCAGGAGCATATGCGGAAGACGAAATCTATATCTGCGGTCCGTTCAACGGCGCAGAGGAGGAGTCATATGTGGAGGATGCGAAATGGCGTCTCACCCAGTCTGCAATAAACATCAACATCTTCGGTGTTTATCTGGACCCTGCGACATTTGTAGAGGGAACATCCCTTGCAGATGGTTTCTGGCTTTATTCAAAGAATTCAGGTCTGTCATTGACTACCAAGAAGGAACTTTCAACCTATACTTCATCTGCTGACCTCGGCCAGAGGACAAGCATCGTTGTCCCTCAGTGGGGCGAGCCTGTGAAGGACGTGGTCGAGACTCTTCCTGAACACCCTGGCACCATCCGCGTATACGTTGACAACCAGGCAGGATGGGAAGCAATCGCTCTCTATCAGTGGGGTACAGAGAACAACCTCGGTGGCAGCTGGCCAGGAGCTCAGCCTGCAGGCACAGAGACAATCTCAGGAGTTGAGTACACTTACTTCGAATACAAGACCGAAGACGTTGACGGAAAGGCTCAGAAC
>JAFQAT010000005.1 GCA_017399865.1 Bacteroidales bacterium
GGCGTAGCTGCTGCTACTGACGTCTGCCGCAACACCCGTGGTCCTGTCGCTTCGATCTTCACACAGGCATTCCTCCGTCTTGCTGACGGCCAGAGCCTCGAGGAAGTTGAGAAGGCAGTTGTTTCATACGGTGGCGTAGAGGCCAGCAAGATGGAGCAGAACCTCTCATGGATCTCTCTCTTCATCGCTATCGCTCCATCACTCGGATTCTTGGGAACAGTTATCGGTATGATCCAGGCATTTGACGCCATCATGGTAGCAGGTGACATGTCTCCAGCTGTCGTAGCAGGTGGTATGAAGGTCGCTTTGATCACTACTGTCGGCGGTTTGATCGTTGCCGTTATCCTTCAGATATTCTTCAACTATATCCTTTCACAGGTTGAGTCCCTCACTATCGACATGGAGGACGCTTCAATCTCTCTCATGGATATCTTGGTTAAGTATCAGGGCAAATAACAATAGAATCTTCTAGAAAATGAAATACGAAAAAATCATCAAATGGGTGCTGGTAGCGCTTTTCATCGTGGGCGTCGTTTTCAGTCTCTACGGATTCCTCGTAGGATTTGAGACAAACGGCAATGCTCCCGTTGACATGCTGCTCTACTGCGCATATGCCTTCGCAGGTATTGCAATCTTGGCAGTTCTGCTCGGCGTATTGGTGATTGGAGGCATGAACAATCCTAAGAGCCTTTTGAAGATCCTCATCGGACTCATAGTTGTCGCCGCAATCGCTGCAGTAGCATATGTGCTTGCTCCAGGAACCCCAGCAGTAGGCTACCTCGGTGAGCCTGTGTCAGACCAGACACTTAAACTGACAGACACAATTCTTAATCTTACTTATCTCACTTTTGGAGCTGCAATCGTTTCACTTATCGTGGGATGGGTTGTCGGTGCGACACGTAAATAAATTACACCATGGCAAAGAAAACACCAGAAATCAATTCAAGTTCAACGGCGGATATGGCATTCATTCTGCTCTGCTTCTTTTTGATGACTACAACCATGGATCAGGACAAGGGTCTGCAGCGTCGTCTGCCTCCTATGCCTGACCCTAATCAGAAAGTTGAGGACCAGAAGGTTAATCGCCGCAACATCATCGTTGTAAAGATCAACTCTGCCGACAGACTTCTTGCTGGTAATGAGCCTATGGATGTCAGCCAACTTAAGGATAAGATCAAGGAATTCCTCACAAACCCTAACGATGACCCGAACCTCCCTGAAAAGGAAGAAATCGATATTGAGGACTTCGGTCCATGCATGGTCTCAAAGGGTGTCATCTCTCTTCAGAACGACCGCGGTACCAGCTACCAGGCATACATGGCCGTTCAGAACGAGCTTGTAAAGGCAGTCAACGAACTGCGTGACGACTTCGCAATGGCGAACTTTGCAAAGCTCTACACCAAATGTAACGAAGACGAGCAGGCAATAGTGAGAAAGGCAGTCCCTCAGAACATCTCTGAGGCTGAGCCTAAGGACGTTTCTAAAAAATAAAGGAGAATAACGATATGTCAAAATTTAAACAGAAAGAAAAAAGGACAGTGCCAAATCCTCCATCAGGATCACTTTCCGACATCGTGTTCATGCTGTTGTTCTTCTTTATGGTGACAACCACAATGCGTGAGACAGAAAGCAAGGTAGTAGTCAAGTTGCCAGAGGCATCAGAAATTGCAAAACTTGAAAGAAAGGACTTGACTTCCTATATCAATATAGGTGCGCCTATCCGTTCACTTCAAGCACAGTATGGTAACGACTCGCGTATACAGTTGAATGACTCATTCAAGACAGTTGACGAAATCCGTGACTTCATCGCTGCAGAGCGTGACGCACTTTCTGAAGCTGACAGATCATTCATGACTGTTGCCATCAAGGCTGACGAGAACACACGTATGGGTATCGTTACAGATGTTAAGCAGGAACTTCGTAAATGTTCTGCACTTAAGATCATGTATACGGCAAGAAAGCCAGCTGAAAAGTAAATCACTTTTCCCTATAATGAAAGCAGCTCTGAAAAGAGCTGCTTTTTTATTGCCCTTCTGCGAGCTGATTAACGGAAAAAATGATAAATTTGTATGATAAAAATCCAACACCATGAAACCATCCAGAATATTATCTGTAATCTGCGCGATTGCAGTTCTCGCATCTCTTTCAGGATGCTGCGGAAAAACCGCAAAAGACGAAGGCAGGGCAAAATACATATTCCTCTTCATTGGAGACGGAATGGGCAATTCTCATGTTGCCGCAACTGAATCATACCTTTCATACAAGGAAGGAAAGCTCGGAGGCGAACAGTTAAGGTTCACTCAGTTCCCATATCTGGGACTCGCATCAACCTATTCTGCAAACGCAAGCATCACATGTTCTTCGGCTGCAGGAACTGCGATTGCATGCGGAGCTAAGACCAACAACGGAATGGTTGGAATGGATACTGAAGGAAACCATCTGAAAAGCATGGCATTTGACCTTAAGGAGAACGGTTACAAGATCGGCATAATGTCATCTGTTCCTATCAACCACGCGACCCCATCCTCATTCTATGCCCACAATAAACAAAGAAGCGCACACTATCAGCTCAGCCAGGAAATTCCAGCAAGCGGATTCGAGTTCTTCGGAGGAGCAGGATTCCTTGATTACAAAGGCAAGGACGGCAAAGAAGAGGCAACAGACACATATCTGGAGAAGAACGGATATAAGGTATGTTATGGAGCAGATGAGTTCAACTCAACAGCTGACGGATGTGAGAAAATTGTCTTCTGCCAGCCAAGCGACAGACAGTCCGACGCCGAGCAATATACAACCGACGGTAAAGAGGAATCGGATGCATCCCTTGCTGAAATAGTAGAAATGGCAGTAGGCTTCCTCGGAGATAAGGATCCTTTCTTCATCATGTGCGAAGGCGGAGCGATCGACTGGGAAGCGCACGGCAACAACACAATGGGCACAATCAGAGAAACCTTAGAATTCGACAAGGCTATAGAGGTTGCATATCAGTTCTATCTTGCACATCCGGATGAGACTCTCATAGTGGTTACAGCAGACCACGAAACCGGAGGAATAGCTCTCGGTGCCAATGGGGGTGGAAGCGTGATCGACTGGGCACGACTTGAAGAGGCCGGGAAAGAAACAAAGGAACTCAACGCAAAATGCTCTATAGGCTGGACTACCGGAGGACACACCGGCGCACCTGTTCCTACGTATGCAATCGGTAAAGGCGCAGAAAAATTCTGCGGAAGGTACGACAATACCGATATTAAGGGGAAAATTTTAGGCGAATAAGGACAAAAGGATTATCTTTGCAAAGTTTGTTAAATCAGTAATATATAATGGAAACAGTAATCAGAACCAAAGTGAAGGACCTGCTGAAGGCTGAGGCAGGAAAGGAAGTTCTTGCCAAAGGATGGGTAAGGACAAAGAGAGGTAACAAGAATGTGGCTTTCATAGCCCTTAATGACGGTTCTACAATCAATAATATCCAGATAGTAGTTGATAAGACCCCTGATAACGAGGCAGTACTTGCAAAGATAACTACCGGAGCATGCATCGCAGTAAAAGGCATGCTCGTAGAGTCTGTCGGCGGCGGTCAGGCCACTGAAATCCAGGCGAGCGAGATCGAAGTGTACGGAGAGTGCGACCCGATGCGCTACCCTCTCCAGAAGAAGGACACATCTTTCGAGTTCCTCAGATCTGTAGCCCACCTTCGTCCAAGGACAAACACATTCGGTGCCGTATACCGCATCAGAAGCAAGATGGCATACGCCATCCACAAGTTCTTCAATGAAAAGGGCTTCGTGTACATCCACACTCCGCTCATCACAGCATCGGATTGCGAGGGAGCAGGACAGATGTTCCGTGTAACCACCCTTGACATGGAAAACCTCCCACGCAACAAGAAAGGCGGAATCGACTACACAAAGGACTTCTTCGGAAAGGAAACAAGTCTCACAGTGAGCGGTCAGCTCGAAGGCGAGCTCGGCGCAATGGCACTCGGCGACATCTATACCTTCGGACCGACATTCCGCGCAGAGAACTCAAACACTCCGCGCCACCTTGCTGAATTCTGGATGGTAGAGCCTGAGATGGCGTTCTACGACATCAAGGACAATATGGACCTCGCTGAGGAGTTCATCAAGTATCTCGTGAAATACGCCCTTGAGAACTGCTACGACGACATCAAGTTCCTCAACGACAGATTTGACAACGAGCTGATCGAACGTCTTGAAGGAGTTGCCGACACAGAATTCGTACGCCTCACATATACCGAAGGTATCAAGATTCTTGAAGCTGCAGGTGTGGAATGGGAATACCCGGTAAGCTGGGGAACAGACCTTCAGAGCGAGCATGAGAGATATCTCGTGGAGCAGCATTTCAAGAAGCCTGTGATCCTCACCGACTATCCTAAGGACATCAAGGCATTCTACATGAAGCAGAACGAGGACGGAAAGACTGTACGTGCAATGGACGTACTCTTCCCTAAGATCGGAGAGATCATCGGAGGATCGGAGAGAGAAGCTTCGCTCCAGAAGCTTGAAGCACGTATAGACGAGCTTGGAATGAGCAGGAAGGGTCTCGAGTGGTACCTCGACACACGCCGCTTCGGTTCGGCTCCACACAGCGGATTCGGTCTCGGATTTGAGAGAATCCTGCTCTTCGTTACAGGTATGAGCAACATCCGTGACGTGATTCCATTCCCTCGTACACCAAAGAACGCAGAATACTAATCCATTGTCATCCCGAGCGAAGTCGAGGGATCTCAAAACCGTAGAAATATGCTGATAATTGGAATAGCCGGAGGATCCGGTTCAGGAAAGACAACTGTAGTAAAGGCGATCACTCAGCAGCTCGAAGAGAACGTGGTGGTCATACCTCAGGATTCGTATTACAAGGACCTGAGCCATTATACGGAAGAACAGAAAAGGGTTCATAACTTCGACCATCCGGATTCGATAGACTTCGACCTTCTCAGGGCGCAGCTGAAGGAGCTGCGCGAAGGAAGGGAGGTAGAGCAGCCGGTATATTCCTACATCACATGCGGCAGATCAAAGAACGAGACCGTCCATGTCAAGCCGGCAGACGTGATCATCGTGGAAGGCATACTTATCTTTACCGACCCGAAACTGCGCAAGCTGATGGACATAAAGATATTCGTTGATGCCGACGATGATGACAGGCTCATGAGAGTCATGGCCCGTGACATCGTGGAAAGGGGCAAGACAGTCGAATGGGTCATCGAAAGATATTCGAAGACAGTCAAGCCGATGTACCTCCAGTTCATCGAGCCGAGCAAGCGTTACGCCGACATCATCATCCCTCAGGGAGGACATAACAGGGTAGCAATCGATGTGATATCAGCGACAATCGAAAAGTCATTGGCAAACTGCAAGAAGAAGTAATGAGTCTGTTCAGCAAAGACGACCGCGCAGGTTTATATATCACCGTGATATTCCATCTCACGGTGATTATTGTCTTGCTGCTGTATCAGATAGACTCTACCATACGTAAGGAAGAGAGCTTCGTACTCGACTTTTCAAGGCAGGAAGAGATCGAGCGCCGCCAGCAGGAAGAAGTCTTCAAGGAAGATATAAGCCGCAGGCTTGACGAACTCATCGCAGCTGCGCACAGTTCTTCTGCTCCTATCAGGAACATCGCGACAGACGCTTCCAGGGCGCAATTAAAGGACGACAGAGGCACTGACGCAGAGCAGCTGTACAAAGATGCCGAAAGACTTGCTCAAGACTTGAAGAACGGTCAGAAAGATGCCATTCAGGAATATGCTTCGGACGAGACCGTAGAGATGCAGCATCAGCAGAAACCTTCTCAGGATAATCAGAAGGAATACAGCGGCCCGTCGGTTCTTTCATATACTTTGGACGGACGTAAGGCAAGTCATCTCCCGATTCCGGCATACAGATGCTACGGAGCGGGAGATGTAACTGTAATAATCACTGTGAACAACGCCGGTCAGGTAGTACGCGCAAAAGTCATGGAAGAGATTTCATCGACAGACAACTGTCTCAGAAACTTTGCAATACGCGCTGCACGTCTGTCACGCTTCAACGTTTCTCAGACAGCTCCGGCCAATCAGACCGGAGAAATCGTCTATCGTTTTATAGCCCAGTAAGAATTAGAACGGCCTTCGGCCACCCATTCCGCCGCGCATGCCAGGTCCGCCCATCATGCCGGGACCGCCACGCATTCCGCCACGTCCCATTCCCGGGCCGCGGTTTCCGCGATTGCCGCCGAATGTTCCGAATCTGTATGTGAACGAGATCACTACATAGCGGCCGAGGGTGTTGTTGCGGGTCTCCTGGTGGTAGTTCGACGCATCTATCACGAACAGGTTCTTTGCCTGATTGAGAAGGTCATATGCCCTGACGGCAAGGGTACATGTGTTCTTGAAGAGAAGCTGGGTGATTTCGGCATTCCAGATGAACTCAGGCTCCTGAGGTGTGGTATATCCGTTATACCATCTGTAGTTCACGTCGCTTATGAGATTCATTCCGAAAGGAAGAGTCCAGTTCATCTCGAAGGAAGCGTTGTTTGCCCATGTAGCATTCTGATTTACCGCATTCATGGTATAGAACGACTTCGACATGTTGGTCATTCCACCTGCCACGAGCTCTACGAAATCATTCCTGTATGTAAGACGGAGCATCTGCATCACGCCGGTAGTCCTGATCTTGTTTTCTGCAAATGCCGATGTATTGCCCAAGTCAGGGAAATCCCTGTTGAATGCGTCATAGTCAAAGGTCACGTTTTCTGAATCATAATACTTGCCTGAATCGAGCGAACCGGTTCCGATGTATGAGGTAGACTGGTTATAACGGGCATTGGTCATCGACATGATCGAGAAATTTGATCTTCCGATAGGAGAATTGACCATCACCATCGCATTCACATTACCTGTTCCAGGTCCGTTGACAGGAATTGAATACTGCACACCTGACTGGTCGTACCACTGTGCGTTGGTTATCGCATTCTGTACAAGTCCTCCAGAAAGGTTCACATTGATTGAAGAGAACGACTGCATGTTGGTGTAGCCGAAGTTCGCACGCATGTTGTGGTTGAAGTACGGCTTGAGGTAAGGGTTACCCAGCGAGATGTTCAGAGGGTTAGTATTGTCCGGAACAGGCATCAGCTGTGATGTAGACGGCTGGTTTGACCTTCCGTTATAATTCACCATCATGTTGGTGTAGTCGTTGAAGCGGTAGCGCACCCTCGCCTCCGGAGACCAGTTCACAACCTTGCTGTCGTATGTTTCTCCATTGGTCTCGTTATGTGTATTGGTAGGATTCGCAGATGCACCTATCTGGGCGCTCATATTGCTTGTCTGCCATGTAAGACTGACACCGGCTCTCTGGTTGATGTACCTGTTGAGGATAGAGCTTGAATACAGTGGATCAAAAGTCTCCCCTGTCGGGTCATAGTCTATATGAGTGGAATCATAAACGTTTCTGCCACTGTTGTAAGTATCCTTGCCACTCTTGCTCAGATTCCATGAATACTGGTAATTCGCCTCGAGGAAGAGGTTTTCGGTCAGAGGCTCGGTATAGACGAGACGGCCGCTTACAGACGAGTTCTTCGAATTCTGAACAAATCTCTGGTTCACAATCTCATCCTCATAATTGCCGTCCTGGTTCACGTCAGTCTGCGTCAGGGACTGGTTCAGACCGGTCATGTCATTGTCGCTGAAATTGTAGTTCGCATTGAGGGAGATGGTTCTACCTGCCTTTCCGAGGCGCTGTCTGAAGAGGAAGCGTCCGCTTGTAGACCAGTTGCTGTTTTCTCCTGTGCTGCTGTTGAAACCGCTGTTGGTGAATCTTTCCTGACCGTCAGTTCCGATTGTGTTGGTAGAGAAGTCCGAGTATTCCGAGAAGTTTCCTCCGCCGAAATTAAACTGAGGTTCGAAGAGGATCGATGTATTGTCGTTGAATTCATGGTCGAGTCGGACGCCGAATCTATGTCCACCTGTCGATGTCATGCTTGTGCCTGAATTGTTGTTCAGCAGACGGCTTCCGTCCTCCATGTATGTGATCTTCGAGCTCTCCTCCTCAACATACGAATCCGATCCGTTGTAGAGATAGTTTCCTGAAAGCTCCATGTCCCCGTCGAAGAGATCCCATGCGCCGTTAAGTCCGCCCATCCATGAGCTGGTGATGCCGTTTCCGCCACCGAAGCCGCCCATTCCGCCGCCACGGCCCATTCCACCGCCACCACCACGCATTCCGCCCATCATTCCGCCGGCAAGGTCGTTGAATCCTCTGTTGTTGGTGTTGTTTGCATTGGCAATAATGCTTATCTGGCTGTCTTCCTTGAAGTTACCGACGATTGCAGCACCCTGGTAGCGCCATCCTTCGTCTATGAACTTATGCTCGTCATTATAGTATCCTTCGTCCGGAAGGTCGTGTCCGCCGCCTCCCATGATGTTTCCGAACCATCCGTTCATCATACCTTTATATACAGAGAGGTCGATGATGTGCTCCTCCTGGCCGTCGTCGATTCCGGTAAAACGGGCCTGCTCGGACTTGCGCTCCACAACCTTGACCTTCTCGATCATCTTTGCAGGAAGGTTCTTGGTCGCCAGCTGAGGGTCGTCGAGGAAGAATGTCTTTCCGTCAATGGTAATCTTTGTGATGGTCTCACCGTTAGCTGTGATCGTTCCATCGGAATTCACCTCCACGCCAGGGAGCTTCTTAAGGAGGTCTTCAAGCATGTCGTTGTCCGATGTCTTGAACGAAGATGCATTGTACTCGATGGTATCCTTCTTCACGATGATAGGATTTCCGACAGCAGAAACGCTGGCAGCATCGAGGACCTCCACATCTTCCTTCATCTTGATGGTACCCAGGTCGAGAGCCTTCTCAACAGTGATTTCCTGCTCATAGGACTTGTATCCCATAAGTTCGGCCTTGAGAACATATGTTCCCTTTCTGACCTTTGTTATTGCAGCAGCGCCCTCGCTGTCGGTAAGGACGTACTTTGCCGCTTCCTTCTCACCCTTTACCGTAAGGGATGCGGTAGCAAAACCGACTGGCTCACCAGTCTTTTCATCGACGAGCTTAAGACTAACTGTAAATGAATTCTGCGCATAGGCTGAAAGTCCTGCAAGAAGGAGCAGACCCACCATCATGATCTTGGAAAAGATACCGGAAATCTTCATAATCTAATAATAACAGCTATAAGTAAAACACACGGAGAGACCTTTAAAAGCCTCTCCGGATATATAGACAACAAATATGTACGAAGGTTTAAATGAAATGCAGAAAAACTATCTTCTGTATGGGCCACCCGGTCCTCGTCTTGCATTCGCAGCCGCGCCGAAGTCTCCGAAACGATAGGTAAGGGACAGGATGATGTACCTTCCGAGAGTGTTGTTACGGGTCTCGAGGTGGTAGTTCGACGAATCCGAAACGGAAAGGTTCTTCGACTGTCCGAGGATATCGTATGCCTTTAGGGCAAGCGTGAACTTGTTGTTGAACAGGAGTTTGGTTATCTCTGCATTGAGGATTATCTCGTCTTCCTGCGGTGTCGTATAGCCGTTATACCAGTTATAGTCTGCATCGGCAATGAGATTGATTCCTCCAGGGATGGTCCAGTTCATTGAGAATTCCACCTGATTGCTCCATGTCGGATTCACGTTAGCGCTTGTAATGGTATACCACGACTTCGACATCCTGGTACGTCCGCCGGCTACCAGCTCGACAAAATCATTCCTGTATGTAAGGCGGAGCCTCTGCATGAAGCTCATGGTCTGGGTCTTGTTGGCTGTAAACGCATCCTCAGCCTCGTTCAAGTCAGGAAAATCCTGATGGAAGAGGTCATAGTTGAAGTCAGCATTGGCGGCATCATAATACTTTCCTGTGTCAAGCGTTCCCTTGCCGATGAACGATGTGGACTCGTTATAGCTGGCATTAGTCATCGAGAAGATCGAGAAGTCAGACTGGGCGATAGGCGAATTGACCATGAGACGACCGTTTGCAGAATATGTTCCGGGGCCGTTCACAGGGATCGAATACTGCGCTCCGGCATTGTCGTACCACTTTGCATTGGTGATGGCATTGTCCACCATTCCTCCTCCGATGTTACCATGGATCGATGTGAATGTCTCCTTGTTCGTATAGCCGAAGTTTGCACGGAAATTATGGTTGAAGTACGGCTGGAGGTAAGGGTTACCCAAAGACACGTTCAAAGGGTCCGAATTATCCGGCACAGGCATGAGCTGATAGGTAGATGGCTGTGATGAGCGTCCGTTATAGCGCACTCGCATATGTGCATAGTCATTGAACTCGTAATTGAAGGTCGCCTGCGGAGACCAGTTCACCACCTTGCTTTCATATGTATCTCCGTTGGTCTCGTTGTATGTGTCGGTAGGAGTCACGGCGACTCCGAGCTGCGCACGCATCTTTTCGGTCTGATATGTAAGGCTGAGTCCTCCCCTCTGGTTGATGGTGCGGTTCAGGATTTCATTTGAATATGTATCATCCTTGTATGAACCATCCTCCTGGAACACAAGCGATGTTACATCGCCTCCGAGGGCATTACCAAGATTGCCGCTGTTATATGCGGTCTTCTCGGAGATATTCCGGTTCCATCCGTACGAGTAGTTCGCCTCCAGGAAGAGACGCTCCACGATAGGCTCGGTATATACAATTCTTCCGTTGAGCGATGCATTCTTAGAAATACGGTCGATCTTCTGATTCACGACCTCAGGATTAGCATCCCAGACACCGTCGTTGTCGCTGTCAGCATAGGTGAGTGACTGGTTATATCCCAGCATCTCGTTATTCCTGAAGTTGTAACGGATGTTTGCAGACATCGTTCTTCCTGGCTTGCCCAGACGCTGGCGGAAAAGAAGGAAACCGCTGGTAGACCAGTTGCGGTTGTCACCGCTGTTGTCTGTGAATCCCCTGTTTGTGTGGCTTGTGGCACCATCTGCGACGCGGTCAGTGTAGAATTCCGAATGTTCGGCGTAATGGCCCTGTCCGAAATTGAACTGAGGTTCGAAAAGGATGGAAGTGTTTTCCGAGAACTTATGCTCCATGCGGATACCGAACCTGTTTCCCTGGGATGCGGAAGTATTCGCACCGGTATTGACGTTATGGAGCTGGCTTCCGTCTTCCATATATGTGATCCTTGAACTTTCCTCTTCCACCACGCGTCTCGAGCGGTTATAGAGGTAGTTTCCGGAAAGCTCCATATCGCCGTCGAAAAGGTCCCATGTTCCGTTAAGACCGCCCATCCATGAAGTCGAGATGCCGTGGCGGCCTCCCCAGCCGCCCATTCCTCGGCCCATTCCGCCGGCACCGCGCATATCCTGCATCATAGCACCTGCGACATCGTTGAAGCCTCGGTTATTGGTATTGTTTCCGTTCAGGATTATGCTTATCTGGCTGTCGCCGGTAAAACGTCCCATCATCGCTGCGGCCTGGAAGCGCGGGTCGTTCATGTCGGAACCGCCGCCCGGAACATCATGGCCGCCTCCGACCATCGTGTTTCCGAACCACCCGTCCATCATTCCCGGCTTCACAGAAAGGTCGATCACCATCTCCTCCTCACCGTCATCGATTCCTGTGAAAAGCGCCTGATCAGACTTCTTCTCGACCACCTTGATCTTCTCTATCATCTTCGCAGGAATGTTCTTCGATGCGAGCTGAGGGTCATCAAGGAAGAAAGGTTTTCCGTCTATCATGATCTTTGTGATGGTCTCGCCGTTGGCGGTTATGGAGCCGTCGGCAGCCACCTCCACGCCCGGAAGCTTCTTGAGAAGCTCTTCCAGCATATCGTTATCCGAGGTCTTGAACGAAGATGCCGTATACTCGATCGTATCCTTCTTTACTATGATAGGGTTGCCCACAGCAGAAACGCTCGCTGCATCGAGGACTTCTACATCTTCTGCGAGCTTGATTTCGCCAAGGTCGATGTTCTTGTCCACAACAAGTTCCTGCTCATAGGACTTATATCCCATAAGTTCAGCCTTGACAATATATGTTCCTTTAGATATCTTGGTCAGGGAAGCTGCACCGTTCTCGTCAGTCATGGCGAACTTCGGATCCGCATTCGAATCCTTTTTTGCTATAGATGCAGTCGCAAAGCCTACCGGTTCGGAAGTCTTGGCATCTATGAGCTTAAGTTTGACGGTGTACGATCCCTGCGCAAAGGCAGAAAAGGATATCAGCATTCCACAGATAAAGACGGCCAGACGGCCAAAAATTGAAGTTTTTCCAGTCATATTAGGGTAGTTGTCATATAAAGTCAAGCCTGATTAAACTGCAAAAATCAGACCCGAGCACTATTTTTTTATTCTGTCAGGATTGTTTTCAAGAAATTTCTTCCAATCGGTTTTTCCACCTGTGCCAGCTAAAGGATTACTCATCTGGTAATGGTGGCACAAAGCAATCGCAAGAGCGTCGGTGGCATCCAGATACTTGGGGTCCAGATCGACCTTTAGAGTCTTCTGGATCATCATGGAAACCTGCTCCTTTGAAGCCGCACCATTGCCGCAGATGGCGATCTTCGCCTTTCTCGGAGCATATTCCGCAACCGGTATCCCGTGCATTATCGCGGCAGTGATTGCCGCTCCCTGCGCACGTCCTAGCTTTAGCACGACCTGGGCATTCTTACCGTAAAACGGAGACTCTACAGCAAGTTCATCAGGATTATACTCTTCAACCAGCTCGTTCACCCCGGCAAAGATATTCGCGAGCTTTTCAAACGGATCCTTGATCTTGCGTAGGTCAAAGACTCCCATATGGACATAATGAGGTCCTTTCGAATCTACACGGATAATCCCGAAACCAAGAATATTGGTTCCGGGATCTATTCCGAGTATGGTCTTTTCCTTAGTCAATATAGTCAAATCCTGTGTAAGGACGAAGAACCTCAGGAATCTCGATCCTGCCGTCCTTCTGGTTGTTCTCAAGAAGAGCCGCAACCACTCTCGGAAGAGCGAGCGAACTTCCGTTGAGGGTATGGGCGAGCTGGGTCTTTCCGTCAGTATCCTTATATCTGAGCTTCAGGCGGTTTGCCTGATAAGTCTCGAAGTTCGATACTGAAGAGATCTCAAGCCACCTTTCCTGGGCTGCTGAGTACACCTCGAAATCGTATGTGATTGCCGATGTGAAACTCATGTCGCCGCCGCAGAGACGGAGTATCCTGTATGGAAGTCCGAGAGACTTGACGATATTCTCGACATGTTCGATCATCTCGTCAAGAGCAGCATATGATGCCTCTGGCTTCTCTACACGGACAATCTCAACCTTGTCAAACTGATGGAGACGGTTGAGTCCGCGCACGTCCTTTCCGTATGAACCGGCCTCGCGACGGAAGCATGGAGTATATGCAGTCATCTTTACAGGGAACTCGTTGTTTCCAAGAATCACATCCCTGAAGATATTGGTAACAGGCACCTCTGCTGTAGGAACAAGATAGAAGTTGTCCGCCACGGCATGATACATCTGGCCTTCCTTATCAGGCAGCTGGCCCGTACCGAAGCCCGAGGCCTCATTCACCATTACAGGCGGCTCCACTTCAAGGTAGCCTGCCTTTGTGTTGCAGTCGAGGAAGAAGTTTATCAGCGCGCGCTGAAGTCTTGCTCCCTTGCCCTTGTATACAGGAAATCCTGCACCGGTAAGCTTCACTCCGAGGTCGAAATCGATGATATCGTACTTCTTTGCAAGTTCCCAGTGCGGAAGCTTGTTGTCTCCAAGTTCAGGAATCTCATTTCCGGTCTTTACAACGACATTGTCTTCTGCTCCCTTTCCTTCAGGGACCATATCGCAAGGGATATTTGGAAGAAGAACAAGAAGAGAGTTGAGCTCGGTATTGTTCTCCTCTGACTTTCTTTCGATTTCAGCGGAACGGGTCTTGAGGGCTGCTACTTCAGCCTTTACAGCCTCGGCCTCATCCCTCTTGCCTTCCTTCATAAGGCCACCGATCTGAGCCGCCTTCTTTTTCTGCTCCGAAAGGCATGTATCAAGCTCCACCTGAAGAGCTCTTCTGTTCTGGTCAAGGGAATTGATCTTCTCTACGATCTCCCTTGCGTCAAAATTCTTTACTGCAAGCTTCGTGATCACGAATTCCGGATTCTCACGAAGAAGTTTGAGTGTAAGCATATGTCTGTGTTTTGTTTACATGAAAAGAGGACCGCAACCCACTCGGGTATACAGTCCTCTATCTTTTCATAAATCCCGAGTCTTAGTTCTCAAAAGGGACTACCGAAACGTAAGATTTATTGTCCGCCTTCTTGCGGAAGCTAACCTTACCGTCGATCAGTGCGTAAAGAGTGTGGTCCTTACCCATTCCGACATTCAGACCTGGGTTGTGAACAGTACCTCTCTGACGAACGAGGATGTTTCCTGCCTTTACTACCTGATCACCGAATTTCTTGATACCGAGTCGTTTGCTATGTGACTCACGACCGTTCTTAGAACTACCGACGCCTTTTTTATGTGCCATAATCTGTTCCTCCTCAATTAATTAAGCGATCGCATTGATCTGAAGTTTTGTAAGATACTGACGGTGTCCGTTACACTTCTGGTAACCCTTGCGACGCTTCTTCTTGAATACAAGAACCTTCTTGCCCTTGCAAGTGTCGTCAAGTACTGTTGCTGTTACCTTAACGCCTTCTACATAAGGGGCACCGACCTTTACTGCTCCGTCTGCTTCGATAAGGAGTACCTTGTCGAACTCGACTGCAGCACCCTTCTCAGCCGCGAGGCGGTTGACGAAGATTTCCATACCAGCCTCTACCTTGAACTGCTGGCCTGCAATGTCTACGATTGCGTACATAAAAACTTAAAATATAAAAAGTTTTAGACAGCAAGCGGCTGTCCTCGGACAGCTCTTTATCATGGCTTGACAATCTGTAAATAATCTTCTTTTATAATACTACTGCTCGTCCTTGAGCTGAAGCTGCTGAACGTAGATAGCCTTCTGCATCTGCATTCTCTTCTTTACAGACGGCTTTACGAAGTTCTTTCTTGCACGAAGCTCGCGGATTGCGCCTGTCTTCTCGAATTTTCTCTTGAACTTCTTGAGAGCCTTCTCGATGCTATCTCCTTCCTTTACTGGAACTATAATCATATCTAAATCACCTCCTTTACTTATAGGGCTGCAAAGATAGGCATAAAATTTTAATTTACAAGCCTAACTTTTTGAATTTATGAGTTTTTTGAAGGTTTCCATTCCCTTGGTAGCCACATCCTTGATATGTGTCAGACGGCCGTCACGGACAGAGAGTTCCTTAGGGTCTATTATATATATAGGAGTGTGCACGGGAGCATATCTGTACAGTCCGGCAGCCGGATACACTTGAAGGGACGTTCCCACGATCAGCAATATGTCGGCAGCCTCCACCGCATCGATGGCAGCCTCTATCTTCGGCACCGCCTCACCGAACCACACGATATGAGGCCTCAGCTGTGCCCCGTTAGGAGCCAGGTCACCGATATGTATTTCATCGTTTCCTATATCGAACACCGTGGCTTCCGAATAACCGTCCCTGTCATTGCAGCAGTTCTCCGGGCGCACCTTGGTCAGCTCGCCGTGAAGATGGATCACTCTGGTGCTTCCGGCCCTTTCGTGAAGATTGTCGACATTCTGGGTCACAACAGTCACGTCATACTCATTCTCCAGCTCCGCTATGGCGATATGCGCCGCATTAGGCCTCACATCATCGAGTTGCGCCCTGCGTGCATTATAAAAGTCCAGGACCAGGGCAGGATTCCTGTACCATCCCTCGATGGAAGCTACATCCTCCACATTATGATTCTCCCAGAGACCGTCACTGTCCCTGAAAGTACTTATTCCGCTCTCGGCACTTACTCCGGCACCTGTGAGCACTGTTATCTTCTTCCTTTTCATTCCGGTATCTCAAAATAGAATTTCTTAAGCCAAAATTCAAAAAGCGGATCCATCACCACGGGTTCGTCCTTTTCATTGAATGTGATGACTTCCTTCTTCTTCAGGGCATCCTTGACACGACGTACATTTGCCGAAGAATTCAGATGATACTTCTCTATGATATCAGAAGCGCTGAACTTGACCACTCCGTCCAGCACAGCCCTCATCAGACTGAGCTGGAAGTCTGTCAGGTCGTTTACGATGGAGACAAAGCGCGGTTCGTGGACAGATATCATAGAGTTCAAGGCGAAAGTCATCATCGCCTCCGTCACGAAGCCCTTGGACAGTGAATCACAGATCGCGGCAAGATGATTCATATACCACA
>JAFQAT010000006.1 GCA_017399865.1 Bacteroidales bacterium
GATAAAGAACCCTAATCATAAATGTTCACATTCTCCATCTTGATTGTGTCACTTTAATCGAGTAAAATGTAATTGTAAAAACAAAATTGACGGCGATCTGGCACTTTTTACAGCGCCGGATCGCCGTTGCGCTTTCTTGCGCACTCCTGCTTTTTGAAACTTTTCGGTATTTTTTACGTCTATTATAATGAGGGCTTTATACCTGTTCTGGAAGGAGGTCACTCGAAGATGAAAAGATATATTGCGCTGCTTCTGGCTGTTGTCTGCGTCCTGGCTCTGGCTGGGTGCGGCTCCCATACGGAAAAGGATTATCCGGCTGCGATCATGGTAGAGGGTACGGTTTACCTGAAGTCTGCCGCTGCTATGCCTGCCGAGATCGATGAGAGCGCCATCATTGGGTACACCACCTCCTATACGGACACCTATCCCGACAAAGACGGCGAGACCAACTTCAACCGGGAGCTCAATATGCCCTATGCCAGAGTGGAGGGCGGTATTGCAGTCCTCTATGAAAATGAATGGTATCTGTGTACGGCGAAGGATGAGAATGCTGGCGCTGGCGGTGGAACGATTTCGTTTTATTCGGAACCCACACGGGAAGGCACGGACCCTGTTGATTACCACTGCTCGTCCATCTCCATGAAGCAGGCAGAGGACCTGCGGAAAATCATTGATGATGTGGACACATGGGTAAACGATGCCCTTGTTGACCGTCTGGCCTACTACTTTGACGGACACATCGAGTTTGCCGGTGACAAGAAGCTGTACTATTTCTCCTACGAGTACAATGTCATTTATTTCAGTCAGCAGTTTGCGGAGATCCCCGCAGAGGATATGCAGGTCATAAAGGATATCGCCATAGCCAAAGGTATGCCTGTGGATCTGCATCTGGAGCAGCCGGGCAGCTTCTCCTATGCCGAGGTGACGGCCACATTCAAGGCTGGTGACCCCGGCGTAAAGAGCGAAGGCTTCGTGAATACCGAGTCTGCCCCTATCAGCAGGATCTGGGATGTAAAGACGCAGGCCCTGAACGAATGCACCATCGAACACGACACCGTGACTGTCAATTATGACGAGACGGCGAAGGCCTGGGAGGTCACATATTCAACTGCAAATACTCTGGGCAACTGCCAGAGCGTGTATATGGATGAAAACGGCGTGACGCTGCTGATTGTCTACGGCGAGTGAGGATTGGAGGTACAATGATGAAGAAATTAATTGCGATACTTGCGCTCTCGTTAAGCCTTCTTCTTTGCCTGACGGCCTGCGGCTCCAAGATGCCCTATGATCTCTCCGGGACGGCTTCTGTTGAGTTTCATGCCTACAATAACGACTCGACAGAGCCGTTTGCCAAAATCGTCGTAGACGGCGAGGAAGTTGCGACCATCGTAGAGATGTTCAGCTCTCTGAAACTGAAAGAACTGGACTACACGGAGCCATCCATCAATGGCTACGACTTTTGGTTTAAGGATGCGGAGGGAAACGAGATCGCCAAGCTTTCTTTGCCTTATGGTCCCTCTCCTTGGGTGGTATTCAAAGGAACGGCCTATCAGGATGTGAATGGCGGCATTGATGTTGATTATCTGGCTCAGTTGGTAGACATGACGGTGTCTGCTGGTCCGATGCAGCCGGAAGACGGTGCTGACCATAATGCGCCTGTTGAGCCGTTGTTCTATAAGTCGGCTCCTGGGTTGTCCGTTCAGCATGACGGGCAGAGTGTGCGGGCTCTGAAGGGTACATCTTCCTGGACATACATGAATCCCGACGGCACATCCACCGGGATTGAAGCGGATAGTATGCACCCGCTGGATGCCAAGGAGTATATGCCTGTTCTCCC
>JAFQAT010000049.1 GCA_017399865.1 Bacteroidales bacterium
ATCACGGTGGAACATCTGCTGACGATGAGCTGCGGACATTCTACCGATCCTACATACAAGAGCTGGGAAGTCAAGGACAGAAGCTGGATCAGATTCTTTATGGAGCACCCTGTGACACATAAGCCAGGTACATTGTTCTGCTACAACAGCCTGGGAACATACGTTCTTTCTGCAATCGTACAGAAGAGGACAGGCGAAAAGGTCGCCGACTATCTTTACCCACGCCTTTTCAGACCGTTGGGAATCAACAATGTAAGCTGGATCGAGTCTCACGAAGGCATCAACACCGGTGGATGGGGGCTTTTCCTCAAGACGGAAGATCTGGCCAAGATGGGTCTGATGATCCTCCAGAAAGGTCAGTTCAACGGCTGCCAGGTCGTTCCTGCCAAATGGATTGAATCTGCTTCATCGGCACAGGTGCCTTGCGTTCCTGCCGGTATGAATTCAGATGATGCCGACAAACTCAGGAAAGTCGCTAAGACAAGCGACTGGCTTCAGGGCTATGGCTATCAGATGTGGAGGAGCAGGTACAACTCATTCCGGGCAGACGGTGCAAACGGTCAGTACATCCTTGTCATTCCTGAAAAGAATGCAGTAGTAGTGACCACAGCACACATCCAGGATATGCAGGCCGAACTCAATCTCATCTGGAAACATATCTACCCTGCACTTTAAGAAACTGTTTAAATAAAGAAAGCATTGCAGCCAGGCAATATGTGAAATTAAAAGGGCAAGGCGTGAAAGCGTTTCTCATTCATAATCAGTTATATTTGCAATAAACAAAAGAATATCAATAATCGTATGGACAGAAGAGATGCACTTAAAGTCATGGGCACTAGCCTGGCGGCGGCATTCATGATGAATGTAGCTCCGCGCACACATGCGGCCATTCTTAAGGACAGGGCAAAAGACAGGAAGAGAATCGTGTTCTATTTCACAGCCACAGGCAATTCCTTGTTTATTGCAAAACAGCTGTCGGACTCGCCTTTAAGCATTCCGCAGGAACTGAAAAAGGCTGACCTTATATATGAAGCTGATGAAATCGGCTTCGTATTTCCTGACTATGCCGCGGCAGTGCCGGTGATCGTCCGTGAATTCGTTGAGAAAGCGCAGTTCAAGGCTCCTTATATATTCTCGGTAATAACCTTCGGTAACGCTTCTGTAAATGTAGCTGAATGGTGGAATGATTGGGCCAGGTCCAATGGCCTGAACAACAACTATATCAATACAATCCTGATGGTGGACAACTATCTGCCTGTCTTCGACATGAACGAACAGATCAAGATAGACAAGAAGACCGATGAGAACATGGCCGGAATAATCGGCGACATCTCCGGTCACAAAGACTTCATCGCACCTTCCGAGATGGGATGGTTCACCAAGGAGATGCTTCAGGGAATGCAGGACATGCACTTCTCGCAGAAGAGCGAGCAGCTTATAAAGCTCGATGCAGACAAATGCATCCAGTGCACCACATGCACGGAAGTATGTCCGAGGGGAAATTTCTCTCTGGCTTCAGGCGAGCTGCAGATTAGCGGCAAATGCGAATTCTGCCTTGCATGCGTCCAGAACTGCCCTCAGCACGCACTGAGTCTTGAGAGAGAAAGGAACAAGGAAGCACGCTACCGCCATCCTGACATATCACTGAATGAAATCAAAAGAGCAAACAGACAATAAGGATCTTATCATAAGGGATAACCTTGAAGAGATAGGAAAGGGCGAGGTGAGTCTGCACCTCGCCCATATCCTTTGCTTCGCCGGCCATTGCGACATCCGGTTCAACGGGAAGGACTTCCGGATCACCCGCCATGACTGTTGCATAATCAGAGCCACCCAGCTCATCGAGTCACTTTCAGCATCGGACGATTTCCGCGTCAAGGTCATTTACGCATCGCCTGTCTTCATAGAGAAGTCCACTCCGAACACGAATTACGGCATGAGAGGCTCGCTTTCTCTGTCACAGAATCCGGTAATGCCGCTGAGCGACGAGGAATTCGGCAGATGCTGCCGGGATTTCTATGAAGTAGAAAACAGACTGGCTGCTACCGGCCACTGCTTCCATCAGGAAATGCTCTTCAGCGTGATGCGTACCCTTATTCTTGACTTCTTCGACTTCCACTCACGCATATACGCTCCCCAGGAAGTGTATTCATCCCAAAGAGCGTCTGTAATGAACAGGTTCATATCCATGCTCGAACGGGGCGACTACCGCACGAGAAGAGAAGTAAGCCACTACGCATCAGAACTTTGCGTCACCCCAAAGCATCTGTCCGAGATCAGCCGAGGCATTACAGGATTTTCCGCAGGCTGGTGGATCAACAGATTCACTTTGCTGGACATATCAAGGCAGCTTCGGGACAAGACCCAGAGCATTTCTGAAATAGCTGAGACCTTCAATTTCAATTCCCTGTCATATTTCACAAGATACGTCAGCCGCCATCTCGGCCAGTCCCCTTCGGATTACCGTGGCTGATCATTTGCGATATTTCTTCACTCTGGCGTCATCTATGCGGCCGGACCAGTCGAGTCCGTAGGCAAAGTCGTAGGCGTTGCCTTCCGAGTCGACATAGCATTCCATGTCGAACGGAACGTCTTCCTTCTGCAGTTCTACTGTCTTCATGTCGGCAGGAATCTGCATAGGAAGGAGGGCTGAAGGCTCTGCTGCTCCGCTTATCAGGTCAAGGAGAGCCTGGTTCTGACATCCGAAGCTTACGAGAACAGCATCAGAGTACGGTTCGAATTCAGGCACGAAAGGTTTGCCGGCATTTACGACAGTGATGACCGGCTTGTCCCCCATAGCCGCCTTTGTATCGATGATGGTCTTGAGGTCGGCCTTATTCGCAGTCTTTACGGATTTGCCTCTGTATGACCTGTTTGTAAAGCCTTCAAGGCGGTCTCCGCCTGCGATGGATACTTCGCGGGCATGGTCGGCTGTGTAGTCATTGTACTGAAGGCTTATCGGAACATATCCGTTGCCGCCTTTCGAGACGTCATCTGCGCTCCATCCGTTGCCGGATGTCGGAGCGTCGATGACAACAATGGCGAAATCGGCCTCTGACGGGTCTGAGACAGGTTCATAATACTTCTCCAGAAGGTCTGCAGCGAAGGCATCCTCCCATCTTTCCTGAGACATCCTTCCGAAGAAATCAGCCACCGAAGGATAAAGCTTCTGCGGCACATAGACCTTCGGCTTGCGGGCTTCCGTCCTGACCGGAAGCACTCCTCCGGAGTTCTTCACCATCACGACAGACTTGAGCTGGGCCTGATAGCCCTTCTCCATGTATTCAGGGTTTCCGACGAGTTCTTCTGCATAGGCAGGATCCAGATAAGGATTCTCGAACAGGCCGGTTCTGAAAGAGTTCATGAGAAGACGCTTTGCAGACTCTCTGAAACGCTTGTCAGCCGACTCCTGGCCGAATTCTTCAACCCACATTGCATAGGCCTCGAGCACAGGCATCTTGTCATTGTTTCCTCCGAACTGGTCCACACCTGCCTTCAGGCACTCATAATGCCTCTGAGCGACCGTAAGGCCTTCCACGCCCCATGGCTTGCCGTCGAAGCTGTCTATCCTGCTGTTGTCGGCCGTGATGGCCCAGTCGGTACATACGACTCCGTCATAGCCGTATTTCTCACGAAGCAGGTCGCCAACGATATATTTGCTGTAACCGTTGCCGACATTCCTTCCCGAAGGGTCTATGCCTGTAGATATGGTATAATATGGCATTACGGCCGAGGCCTTACCGGTCGGGCCGTTGAGCTTGAATGCTCCTTCCGTGAACGGCTTGAGATGGGTCTCGAATGCTCCGCCAGGGTATACGGCATATTTGCCGTAATTGTAATGGGCGTCGCGGCCCGCTTCCTCCGGGCCACCGCTCGGCCAATGCTTGACCATCGCATTGACGCTCCTGTAGCCCCATCCGTCCTCGATCTCATCCTTTCCGCTGCTTGTCTGGAATCCGTCCACATAGGCCCTTGCCATGTCCGCATCAAGTTCGGGGCTCTCGCCGAATGTGCCATAGAAACGGGTCCAGCGCGGTTCTGTCGCCAGGTCGATCTGCGGAGAAAGGGCTGTGGCGATTCCAAGAGCCCTGTACTCGTCCGCAGCGATTCTTCCGAATTCCTCGACCAATGCAGGGTCGAACGTCGCTGCAAGTCCGAGCGGAGTCGGCCAGTGGGAGATGTCTCCGCCGGAACCGTAGTTGTACTCGGCTGTCGCCGAAGTCTCGTGACGCGGGTCTGAAGATATGTTTACAGGCACTCCATGACCCTGTCCTTCCACATAACTCTGAAGGTTGTTGCTCCATCTTGCGGCAGCGGCAGGACTCTCTACGGTCGTGACCAGAACCGCCCTCATATTATCCTCGGCAAGGAATTTCTTCTGATTGTCAGTAAGGTCCCATGCCTGGGCATCGCTGTCTTCAAACGGCTTGCCGCCATACTGTCCGCTCCATGCCTCCGCAGGAACCGACTGATGGGAACTGTAAAGCATCATTCCGGCGATCTCGTCTATCGAGAGCTGGGCCGCCAGGTCTTCGGCCCTTTCCTGAGCCGGAAGCCTCCAGTCCTCGTACGGGTCCAGGCTTCCGTTGCGGTTAAGATCCTTGAAGGCATATCCGTCCGCTGTCAGTATGCCCACTCCCGAGCCGGGAGCATATGCAAGGGTCTGTCCCTTCTTCTGGGTTATCAGATTGTATCCGTTTCCTGTTTCAATCTCGGTCCAGCGCGTGCCGACGCATGATGTCAGAAGCACTGACAGAAGCACAATGAAAGTGGATGTTCTGTTCATATAGGTAAGCATTTATTATTCTCTTCTGCGAAATTAACCATTATTTCATTATCATCATTTGCATTTTCTGCCATATTATTTCCTATTTGTTCAAATAGAATGTCTGCGCACTAAAAAATGAGAAAAAGTGACTACATTTACAGAGAGTTTGATATCAACCGAATCATTATACATCCATGAAACATTCAGCAACTTCAATCATCCTCGCTGCAATCATGGCTGCGGCCATCGCAGCCGGATGCAGCAGCGGCATGTCCCTTCAGGACAGGCTCACCGTAAATGACAGAAAGATCAACAAGATCATCGCCCAGATGACTCTGGAAGAGAAGGTGGAGATGCTCCATAGCAAGACAAACATGTCTTCAGAGGGAGTTCCACGCCTAGGAATCCAGGACATCAAGTACACAGACGGACCTTTCGGTATCAGAGAGGAGAACGGCGACGGTTTCCGTCCTCTGGGATGGAAGCTTGACTCGGCGACCTACTTCCCTACCGGTTCTGCACTAGCAGCTACATGGTCAAAGGAGATGGCCTACAAGAACGGATGGGCGATGGGTAAGGAAGGACGTCTCAGAGGAAAGGACATCATCCTAGGTCCTGCAATCAACATCCAGCGTCTTCCTGTAGGCGGACGTACATACGAGTACCTCAGCGAGGACCCTGTTCTCAGCGCAAGACTTTCTGTCGAATACACAAAGGGTTCACAGGACGCCGGTACAGCAGTCTGCCTCAAGCACTACGCCCTCAACAACCAGGAGACTGACCGCGGAAGCGTTGACGTGATCGCTGACGAGCGTACAATGCGCGAAATCTACCTAAAGCCTTTTGAAGCTGCCATCAAGGAAGGTGGTGCAATGTGCGTTATGCCTGCATACAACAAGGTAAACGGATTCTACTGCTCTGAGAATGCACACCTCAATAACGAGATCCTCCGCGACGAGTGGGGATTCAAGGGTATGACAGTTTCAGACTGGGGCGGAACCCACAGCACAATGGGTGCGGCTCTCGGCGGACTCTGCGTACAGATGACAGGTGACAACTATTTCGGACAGGCACTCATCGACTCAGTAAGAAACGGCGCTCTTGACGAGGCTGTAGTTGACGCAAAGGTCCGCGAAATCCTTCGTCTTCGCTTCGCTATCGAGCCGGTTCCTGAGGATGTAGCAAACACAATCATGACATCTCAGCCTGAGACCCAGAAGATCGCATACGAAATCGCACAGAAGTCTATCGTCCTCCTCAAGAACGAGGCAGGCAATCTCCCTATCGCAAAAGATGTGAAGAAGATAGCAGTCATCGGCCAGAACGCTGTCCTGACCACTGCAGCAGGAGGTATAGGTGCGGGTGTGAAGACCCTTTATGAAGTCAGCCCTCTCGAAGGAATCCAGGCAAGAGCGGCAGAGGCAGGAGTTGAAGTTTCATATGCACCGGGATACAGAAGCTACAGCATGAGCTGGGGCAAACGCGGACCTCTCGGACCTCTCGATGCGAACGATCCTTCCGACCCTGCAGATCCGAAGCTTCTTGCAGAAGCCGTAGCCCTTGCAAAGGATGCGGACATGGTCATCTTCTTCGGAGGAACCAACAAGTCCATCGAGACTGAAGGAAGCGACAGAAAGAACATCGACCTCCCATGCGGACAGAACGACATCGTCAAGGCCCTCTATGAGGCAAACCCTAACGTCGTTACAGTGCTCATCTCCGGCGGTCCTACCGATCTCCGTTTCCTTTCTCCTTATTCACCTGCAATCGTACAGGGATGGTGGAACGGAATGGAAGGCGGTACAGCCCTGGCGGAAGTCCTCTTCGGCGACATCGCCCCTTCAGGAAAGCTTCCGTTCACATTCCCGCTCAAGCTTGAGGATTCTCCGGCATACGCGACAGGCAGCTTCCCAGGAGCGAATTCAGGCGAAGACCTCTTCACCCTCATGTACCGTCTCGACGCGACAGGCTACACCCGCGAACAGATCCAGGAATACATCGCAAACCTGCCGGACCCTGTATCGGAATACAAGGAAGGCATCCTGGTAGGCTACAGATGGTTCGACACCAAGGAAGTTCCCGTAATGTACGCATTCGGACACGGACTTTCATATGTGGATTTCGAATACGGCCCGCTTTCATGCAGGCAGAAGAAGGACAGGATCCAGGTAAGCTTCGACCTGAAGAATCTCGGCGCCATGGAGGCGGACGAAGTCGCTCAGCTTTATGTAAGAAGGATAGATTCGAAGGTAGAGCGTCCTTTAAAGGAGCTTGAGGCATTCGACAGAATCAGCCTCAAGGCCGGCGAGACCAAGAAGGTAACCCTTGAGTTCCCAGTAAGCGAGCTCGCCCACTGGGACATGGAGACAAACGGCTGGGTTCTCGAACCTGGTAAGATCGAAATCCTCGTAGGCTCCGCTTCCGACGACATCCGCAAGAAGCTCGAAACCGAAATCTAGAATCTCATTGCAAGGGTAAGGCCAGCTGCAGGCTGGATGCCGCTGGAAGTCTTGATATAGTTCACGGAAGGATATAGTTCCATATCCACGGAAGCCATCCTCATAAGGTCACGCTCATACATGTTCTTGACTTTTGCCACACGCACGGCATCCACTACAGAACATATCCTTATGGCAGCTCCAGCCGCAGCACAGATCAGATATGCAGGTTCCGAATCCTGCTGGAGAGCGATAGACTGGCAGGTGAGCGAAGCAAGCCATCCTGCCAGATAGGCTCCTCCTCTCCATCCTTCTCCGCAGATCATCTGGCCAAGGCCAGGAAGAAAATAGGAGCCGACTCCGACGCCTGCGGGATTATGGTGCTGGATCAGTCCGCGCACATATTCCTTATGATTATAATACTCCTTGAGCTCGCGGTATTTCATGCCCGGGCGTATTCCGGCAACAGGCTCGCGTGTACCGTATAGAAGCGGATCATATGAGCTTGAGTTGCTTTTTATGACTTCGTTGCGTCCGTCCTGATACTTGATCAGCACGACATCTCCTTTCATGATGGTATAGACCACGCCGTCGTCTGTGTCATAAAGCACATAGGAGATAGTATCCGGTCCTACAGCCTTAACCTTGGTGCGGATTTCCTCGCCGTTCCTCTTTACTATAAGGTCCTGGGCAGAAGTTGTAAGGGATGTCAGCACGAGAACTGCCAGAATGATTGCCAATCGTTTCATGATAAACCGATGTTAAAAGTTTGCTTCATATTGATGCAAATATAAGCTTTTTCGTTGCATTTCGCTCGGCGACATAGACCATTCGCCATTTAAAGCTGCCCGTCCGGAAGAAAAATGAGATTTAATATGTATATTTGGATATAAACCGTATACGCTATGAAAAGGATAATCACAATCGCTGCGGCCCTCCTTGTGGCGGGCTCGGCATTCGCCCAGCAGGCGCTGGTTCCGGGCACCGGCATCGTTTCTCCTGAAATCAATCCCGACAACTCAGTGACTTTCAGGTACTACAACCCAAAGGCCATCACTGTACAGGTCAGCGGAGACTTCTTCCCTACCGAGAGAGTGACGTTCGAGATGGACGGACGTACCAGGACCATCGACAATCCGGGAAAGGCCGACCTAGTCGAGAACAACGGCCTATGGACGTACACCACACCTCCGCTTGAAGGCGAACTGTACTCATATACGCTGTATGTGGACGGCCAGAAGATGATGGACCCGTCGAACATCTATCAGAACCGCGACATCGCGACATGGACCAACATCTTCACCTTGAGCGCAGAAAAGGGTGACAAGGGATGGTACTATCAGGTGAACGACACCCCTCACGGCAACGTTACGAAGGTATGGTATGATTCTCCTACCCTTGGGAAGCAGAGAAGAATGACCGTCTACACGCCTGCAGGCTATGAGAAGAACACCAGGACGAAGTATCCTGTGCTCTATCTGCTTCATGGTTCAGGCGGAGACGAGGATGCATGGTCTGACCTCGGAAGGGCTGTCCAGATCCTTGACAATCTGATTGCGGAAGGAAAGGCCGAGCCAATGATCCTCGTGATGCCTAACGGAGTATACTTCAACCAGGCTGCTCCGGGCGTTGCCGTCAACATGTTCCAGCCTACCATCAGCAACAGCCGCTCACAGTCGACAGTCGAAGTCGAGAACAGCTTCCCTGACATCATAAAGTACATCGAAACCAACTACAGGGTAAGGAAGGACAAGAACAGCCGTGCCGTAGCCGGCCTCTCGATGGGAGGCCGCCAGTCGGCAGCTCTTTCCCGCAAGTACCCGGACATGTTCGGCTATGTGGGAATGTTCTCCGGCGTAGTGCCTCCTGCCGTCGATGCCGAAGGCAACGACAAGGCACTCGACGCAGTCTTCGCCGCCGGTCCGAAGCTCTACTGGATCGGATGCGGAAAGACAGACGGAGTCATGAAGAACTCCCTCCTGCTCAAGGAATACTGCGAAGATAAGGGCTATCCGGTAACGTTCTACGAATCGGAAGGCGGCCACATTTGGCGCAACTGGAGGGAATACCTCACCGTCTTCGCCCAGAAGATATTCTGATTTAAACACTTCATTAATATACCGGAACTATGAAACGTATAACAGCAATCATCGCTTCGCTGCTTGTGGCAGCTGGAGTACTGTCAGCCCAGGAACTGAACAACTTTTCAAGAGGCGGCAGATCTGTCGTATCTCCTGAAATAAAGAATGACAGCGTGACATTCAGACTCAAGGCAGATTACGCAACCATCGTAAAGCTCTATGGTTCCTGGATGGAAGACCAGTCGGAGACCGTCGACCTCACCCGCGGCGAGAACAACGTATGGTCGGTTACCCTTCCTTGTCCTGACCCTGAAATCTACACTTATAATTTCATCGCTGACGGAGTTTCTGTCAACGACCCTCTTAACGTGATGGTGCAGAGAGACGGCTCGCGCTACCTCAGCATGCTCCTGGTGGACGGAGAGCGCACTGAGAACTACAAGCCTGCAAACCATAGGGGCACTGTAAGCCATCCTTGGTACGACAGCAATCTTCTCGGCATCAACCGCCGCCTTACCGTATACACTCCGTACGGCTATGAAAAGAACACCAAGACAAAATATCCTGTCCTCTATCTTCTTCACGGAGCTGGCGGAGACGAGGAAGCATGGATTTCCATGGGACGTACCGCACAGATCATGGACAACCTGATCGAGAAGGGTCTGGCAGAACCTATGATCGTGGTCATGCCTAACGGAAATCCTGACCAGCAGGCGGCACAGACATTCGGTCTTCCTACAACAGGAGTGGACAGAAGAAAGCCTGAATATCGCAACATCTACGTAAGAAGCCTCGTGGAAGAGATCGTTCCATTCGTGGAGAAGAACTATCGCGTAATAGCAAAGAAGTCCCACAGGGCCATCGCAGGTCTTTCGATGGGAGGAGGCCACACAATCGCTGCATCAGGTCTGTATCCTGACAAGTTCGATTATATCTGTCCTCTTTCTATGGGATCTGCAAAGTCTCCTGAACTTGACGCTCAGCTTCAGGGCATCAAGAAGGCCGGCTACAAGCTCTACTGGCTTGCCTGCGGAGACACCGACTTCCTCTTCGACCGAGCCAACGCTTTCGATGAAGCCCTCACAGAGAACGGTCTGGAGCACACATATTATGTAAGCGGAGGCGGCCACGTCTGGGCCAACTGGAGACTCTACCTGAACACCTTCGCTCCGCTGCTTTTCAAATAGAACCTTTGTCAAGAGGTCAGAAGATACAACAAAAAAACCGGATGACGAAAAGTCATCCGGTTTTTTTGTTGCGGAGAGAGAGGGATTCGAACCCCCGGACCCGTTAAGATCAACGGTTTTCAAGACCGCCGCATTCGACCACTCTGCCATCTCTCCAATATTGTTCCCTTTGAAAGGGAATGCAAAGGTACAAATAAATTCGAAACCTGCAAACTATTTTTCACTTTTTTCTTCTTCCTTAGCAAAAAACTTGTACTGGAAGATCAGAAGGTAGATTGCTCCGCAGGTCACGCAGCTGTCGGCGAAGTTGAAGACTGCGCCGAAGAATGTGCGCGGATAATCCATCCAAGGAAGCTGATAGTCGAACAGAGGAAAGTAGAACATGTCCACGACCTGTCCGAACATGAAGGCGAACGGAGCACCAGGCATCACTGTCTCCGGCCATATGAGACCGTAGAAGAAGCAGTCGATGATGTTGCCCAGAGCACCGGCTGTAATCATGGTAAGGCCCACAAGCACTCCTGTCGGGGTTTTCTCTGACTTTGCAAGCTTTCCGATCCACCAGAACAGTCCGCCGAAGAGGACTATGCGGAACAGGGAGAGCAGGACCTTGCCCCACACACCGCCGAAAGCCATTCCGAAGGCCATGCCCTTGTTGAGGACAAAATGGAGCTTGAACCAGTCCCCTATCACATCTATCGTCTCACCCAGATCCATGTTCGTCTTGACCAGAACCTTGATGATCTGGTCAAGAACGACTAGAACTGCTCCAAGAATTAAAAGTCTTGTCCCTTTTGAAACCTTCATGCCTTACTTGTTCTTGTTCATCATCTCCTTGGCCTCGACGGTAAGGGTTGCATGAGGAACGAGACGAAGCCTCTCCTTAGGGATCAGCTTGCCGGTCACGCGGCATACTCCGTATGTCTTGTTCTCGATTCTGATGAGCGCTGCCTCAAGATTCTGGATGAACTTGTACTGACGCTGTGCAAGAGCACCTGCCTCTTCCTTTGAAAGAGCCGTTGCGCCTTCTTCCATCACCTTGAATGTAGGAGAAGTGTCTTCGATATCGTTGCTTGAATCGTGTGTGACGATGTCTCGAAGTGTCTTATATTCCTTTTTTGCATTCTCAAGCATTTCGATAATGATGGCCTTGAACTCCTGGAGTTCTTCATCACTGTAACGTACCTTGTATTCAGGTGCGTTCTTCATTTCTTCTGCCATAATATATTGTTTTTATAGTTAAAGTGTTCCTAGCATCTTGTAACGGAAATGCGGATCAATCCGTCATTCCACTCTACTTCAGGAGCGTCTCCTGCCTCTGCGAGCGGAGCGGCCTCGACCGAAAGGGCGAGGGTCTGCGCTCCGACATAGGCGGCGAAGTTCGCCAGCGAAGCGGCGATCTCTTCGCCGTCTGCACCGTCTGCAAAAATCTTCACATTGACCTTGTCGGTAACATCGAATCCGCTGCTCTTGCGCAGGTTCTGGATTCGGTTGATCAGCTCACGTGCGACACCTTCCTGCCTGAGGGCCTCGGTGATGGTGATGTCGAGGGCGATCGTCATCGCGCCTTCTGTCGCCACGAGCCATCCCGGCATGTCCTCTGAAGAGATCTCATAGTCTCCGGCATTGAGGGTAACGTCGCCTGAAGCGAGGTTCAAAACATATCCCGTGCCAGAAGCCTCTGCAGCCTGGATTTCGTTGATGACCTCCTGCGAGAGGGTTACGAACGCAGCGGCGATCTCCTTCATCTGCTTTCCGTAGATCTTTCCGAGAGTCTTGAAGTTAGGCTTGATCTTCTTAGTGATCAGACCTGTGGTATCTGAAATGAATTCTGCCTCCTTTACATTGACCTCATTGAGGATCAGGTCCTTGACAAGCTCGAGCTGGTCCTTCACACGCGCGTCGATCACAGGGATGATGATCTTCGAGAGAGGCTTGCGGACATTGACCTCTGCCTTGCGGCGAAGTGCGAGCACCATCGATGTAGCCCTCTGTGCAAGAGCCATACGCTCTTCGAGATCCTTGTCTACGACAGTCTCGTCATATGCAGGCATAGCCACATAATGTACCGAATCAGCGCCTTCCACGAGGTCTGTATAGAGACGGTCCATGAAGAACGGAGCGATAGGGGCTGCAAGTTTCGATACAGCCACCAGCACCTGGTAGAGGGTCTGGTATGCCGAGAGCTTGTCTGCATCCATCTGTCCTCCCCAGAAACGCTTTCTTCCGAGACGGACATACCAGTTGCTGACATGGTCGCAGACGAAATCCTGGATCAGACGGCCTGCAGTCGTGATGTCATAGTCCTCATATGCCGCCGTAACATCCTTCACGAGGGTGTTCAGAAGTGAGATCACCCATCTGTCGATCTCCGGACGCTCCGACATCGGCACAGCCTCTGCCGCAGGATCGAATCCGTCGATGTTCGCATAAAGGGCGAAGAATGAATATGTGTTGTAGAGGGTTCCGAAGAACTTGCGGCGCACCTCGTCGACACCTCCCACGTCGAAACGGAGATTGTCCCAAGGCTGCGCATTTGTCAGCATGTACCATCTGAGTGCGTCGGCGCCGTATGTGTCGAGAGCCCAGAAAGGATCGACCGCATTGCCCAGACGCTTGCTCATCTTGTTGCCGTCCTTGTCGAGGACAAGTCCGTTCGAGATCACACGCTTGAACGCGCACTTGTCGCTGACCATCGTGTTTATCGCATGGAGAGTATAGAACCATCCGCGGGTCTGGTCCACGCCTTCGGCGATGAAGTCAGCAGTGATTCCGAACTTGTCGGAATCAAGGTTGCGGAGGCCTTCCTGCGCATACGGCATGGCACCTGAATCGAACCATACGTCGATCAGATCGAGCTCACGCACCATCTTCTTTCCGCTGTCCGAAACGAGGAAGATATTGTCCACGTACGGACGGTGTATGTCGATCTTGTCGTAGTTTTCCTTTGACATGTCCTTCGGATCGAAGCCCTTGGCTGCGAACGGATTCTCGGACATTATGCCGGCTGCGACGGCCTTGTCGATCTCCGCATAAAGCTCGGCGACCGAACCGATGCACTTCGCTTCCTTACCGTCCTCGGTCTGCCAGATCGGGAGAGGAGTTCCCCAGTAGCGGCTTCGGCTGAGGTTCCAGTCCTGGATGTTCTCAAGCCACTTTCCGAAACGGCCTGTACCTGTCGACTCCGGCTTCCACATGATCTGCTCGTTGAGCTCCATCATCCTCTCGCGGACTGCTGTCGTCCTGATGAACCATGAGTTGAGAGGATAGTAGAGAACCGGCTTGTCTGTGCGCCAGCAGTGAGGATAGTTATGTGTATGCTTCTCGATCTTGAACGCCTTGTTCTGCTGCTTGAGCATCACGCAGAGGTCCACATCGAGGGTCGGAGCGTCTGCCGGAAGTTCAGGATCGTATGCATTCTTCACATAGCGGCCTGCCCACTCCCTGTACTCATCCGACATGTTTGCAGCAACGTATTCAAGGTCGAGGTCCTCGACGCGGAAGAAACGTCCGCGGAGATCGACCTGCGCCTGAAGGTCGCCGTTGCGGTCCACGACCTGAAGGCCCGGAACACCGGCAAGCCTTGCAACCTTCGCGTCGTCAGCACCGAAGGTAGGAGCGATGTGCACGATACCTGTACCGTCCTCTGTCGTAACATAGTCGCCTGGGATTACGCGGAATGCACCTTCGCCCGGGTTGAACCAAGGGATGAGCTGCTCGTAGCTGATGCCGACGAGGTCTGTTCCCTTGAGGGTTCCTTCAAGTACCTTGAACTCCTGCTTCTTAGGATTGAAATGCGCATTCACGAGAGCCTGAGCCACGATATAGAGAGCCGGCTCGCCGGTGTAAGGGTTCGATGAAACCACGCGTACATAGTCGATGTTCGGTCCGACGCAGAGGGCTGTGTTCGAAGGAAGGGTCCATGGAGTCGTCGTCCATGCAAGGATATATGCAGGCACACCCTCGCTGAAGAGGAACTCCGACTTCCCGTCGCGCACCACCTTGAACTGGGCCACCGCTGTCGTATCCTTTACGTCACGATAGCAGCCGGGCTGGTTGAGTTCATGTGTACTGAGGCCCGTTCCTGCTGCAGGAGAGTATGGCTGGATGGACTTTCCCTTGTAGAGAAGACCCTTGTCGTAAATATTCTTGAGGAGATACCAGAGAGTCTCAATGTAGCGGTTGTCGTAAGTGATGTACGGGTCGTTCATATCCACCCAGTATCCCACGCGCTCAGTCATGTTCACCCACTCTGCTGTGTACTTCATCACTTCCTTGCGACATGCGTCGTTATACTCCTCGACGCTGATCTTAGTACCTATGTCCTCTTTTGTGATGCCCAGCATCTTCTCCACGCCGAGCTCCACAGGAAGACCGTGGGTATCCCATCCCGCCTTTCTGTTCACCTTGTATCCGCTCTGGGTCTTGTAACGGCAGATGGCGTCCTTGATCGAACGGGCCATCACATGGTGGATGCCCGGCATGCCGTTCGCTGAAGGCGGTCCCTCGAAGAATATGAATTCCGGAGCACCTTCCCTCAACTCAAGCGACTTCTCGAACGCATGGTTCTTCTTCCATCTGTCGAGCACCTCGTTGCCTGTCGCAACCAGATCAAGACCTTTATATTCTCTAAATTTCATAAATAAAAATTATTATCTATTTTTGCAATCAGAAAATCCCGTTGGGAAATTTTAATCTGCAAATATAGACATTTTAAGGCAATAATGAACATCCTGGATATCATTCTTTTGATTTGCTTCATCCCTGCCCTCGTCCAGGGCATCAGGAAAGGCTTCATAGCCCAGGCGATCTCCATAATTTCCATCATCGTCGGCATCTGGGCATCGGCAAGATTCGCCGACGTTGTCGCCGGATGGATCGCACAGTACATCACAGCTTCGGAACAGGTAATGAAGGTCGTAGCCTTCGCACTCATCCTCATCGTTGTGTTCTTCCTGCTGGGTCTCATTGGAAAAATGTTGGAGGGGATCTTCAATTTTGTTCTTCTGGGATGGCTCAACAAGCTTCTCGGAGTGGTATTCGCCCTCCTTAAGACGGCCCTCATCGTCGGACTTGTGATTATGGCCTTCAGCTCGCTCAACGACACATTCCACCTCGTCAAGGAGGAAGTGCTTAACGAGTCGGTCCTCTATCCGCCATTGAAGAAGATCGCATTCGATGTATTCCCATACATCAAGGACATGCTGAACCTCGGCAAATAACATAAAGATGGAAAGAATCATTCTGATAGAAACATCTACAGCCCTATGTTCCGTCGCACTGGCTGAGGACGGGGCTATCGTCAGCTACCGCGAAAGTTCGGCTCCCAAGGCACATGCCTCACTGACAGCCGTATTCATTCAGGAAATGCTCTCTGAGCGTGGTCTCGCTCTTGCCGACTGCGATGCAGTATGCGTCAGCATGGGCCCGGGCTCATACACCGGCCTGCGCGTCGGCGTCTCGACCGCCAAAGGCCTGTGCTTCGGTTCCGGCAAGCCACTGCTTGCCGTCGGAACCCTCGACACCCTCGTCGCCCAGGCCGCAGCTGCTTGCTATCCCGATACCGCTGCTTGTCATCCTGATGCCCCGGCTTGTCATCCTGAGCGAAGCGAAGGATCTTTCCACTGCCACCCTTCCGGCAACTACCGCTACATCATCCCGATGATCGACGCCCGCCGCATGGAAGTCTACACGGCAGTGTTTGAAGCGGATGAAGCGGATGCGAAAGAATCTCTCCGCTACCGTCAGATAACGGAAACCGCGCCGGCAATCATCGACGGAAACAGCTTCTCAGAATACCTGGAGCAGGGTCCATGCCTGTTCATAGGCGACGGCGCCGGCAAATGCGCCGACGTAATCAGGCACCCGAATGCGACCTTCTGCCAGTGCTGGCCGAAAGCGTCCTCGATGCTGGAACCCGCAGTTGCAGCCTTCCGCGCCGGCAACTTTCAGGACGTAGCCTACTTCGAACCCTTCTACCTCAAGGAATTCGTAGCCAGCGTAAGTAAAAAGAAACTCTGGTAACCATATGGAAAAGAAATATTACACCAGCAAAGCCTATCTGGTATTGTCCATTTTCATTTTTGTTTATGGTCTCCTCTGCTGTACCATCACCCCATTTATTGATCCGTCCTTATTTAACTCACTCACGAAAGGAGTGCTGATCGCAGTGGGTCTCATGGCCATAGGTGTATGCATCTGGTTTACAGTAAGACTCTCCTATCCTGTACTGGACAAGAATGGTCTTGACATGAGACATCCTATGATCGGCTCCTTGAAAGCCGAGCTAAACACCATCAAATAGCAAGGCCCGGAATCATAAATGATACGCGAAAGCCATATACATAGATTAACAGCCGCATACCGAAAATGTATGCGGCTATTTTCGGTAAGAACGGTTCATTCGGAAAGGTGCTGTATCTGTTCTGTGGACAACCCTAAGGCAGAGGATATCACTTCCATAGAAATCCCTGCAGCCAGCATCTCCCGTATAGTTTCTGCTCGTCCTTCTGCTCGCCCTTCAACTCGTCCTTCTGCTCGTCCTTCTGCCCGTCCTTCTGCTCGCCCCTCAGCTCGTCCCTCAGCTCGTCCTTCCTCACGACCTACTTCAAATCCATCTTCACGTCCAAGCGCCACACCTTTTGCATAAGCTTCAGCCCTGGCATCCTCGAGCATTTCAGCTCTGGAATTAAGTTCATCGTTTCTTGACATGATATAATTTGTATATATTAATTTCAAATCCTTCGGCATAGCCGCAATCTCCGACTTCAAATAAATCTCCTTCAGCAGAGGGTCGGAAACCCCAGCAGGAACCTCTAATTGGGAGTGCATATTCTTCAGAGTGCATAGAATCCTCTCCCGATCTGTACTGCATTCCGCCATGCTCTTGCGGAACTTCTTCATCTCAATGAAGACAAGCGTCGTACCGTCTCCGAGTTCCTCGCCGGTCTCCATGTCGGTATAGCGGTAGAACGACATGTATTCGTCCTCCTTCACCTTCTCCATCCCGGCAGGCGCCTTCTTCATATTGAAGGTCAGGAAGCATACCATATAGACCGGAGCATAGTTATAGTCCCAACGGTCCTTGCCAAGCGTCTTCAGCTGATGATGCTTTTCCCTTGAGGCCTGATCCTGAATACTGAAAGTCGAGTAGTAGACTGCACGTTTGTTGAAGTAGCGCTGGCTCCAGTTCTGCATCTCCACAAGAAACATCACCCCTTCAGAATCCTCGCAGTACACATCGAAGATCGCTCCGCTGTCGTCCTCCGTCAGGCCATGATGCTCCGTGTTGCAGTAACGTATCTTCACTATATCCGCATCCGGGATGACCCTGTTCAACAGTCCCATAAGCAGATCCTCGTTGCCTTCCATGCCAAACAACAGTTTAAAACCCTTGTCCGTCATAGGGTCCACATATCTGTGCCTGACCCCGTCATTGTCGATCCAGAACTTTCCGTCCATCAAGACGTCGTTTTCCGACATCGCCCTTTCGTTCTTCTTTTCCATATCGTTGATAATCTGATTAATACCCGGACATTACGTCCCCCATAAAAAACAAATCATCAACACCCTTTTACAAAGAACGAAAAAATCCGCATGACTGGCAATTTTTATCAACACCCGACATGCAGATTTTTCTTTTTTTTATCGTTTTTTCCGTTTTTTATCAAAAAGTCCCCCTTTTTCACAGAACTTCATCAACTCCGACATAGATATCTCGTCTCTCCACCTGGCCCGCTGAAGCCTTTGTCCCCATCGAAAGACTGTTCACCACGAGTCCTCCGGTATCGTCCTGCCCTGCAAACTGCATGAAGAAACGGATCGTAGCATAATTCTTACCCAGGTTAGGAGTATCCCAGATTTTCACACAAACGTCCGATCCAAAACCTGAAGGATTAGCATTATTGAACTGCAGATAGTACGGAAGACTGAATATGTACGCACCCAAGTCTCCCGCCCCAGTACTTTCCTCCATAAGCAGGAATGCGCCGGAAACACCTACATTCAAAAATCCTCCATTGAAGAAATAGCCTTCTGCACGCAGGTCGAAACCACATATGTTTGCACCAAACTTGTTCGCACCGCCATGAGTATACTTTCCACCCCTGAGTGCCTCATATTCTGTCTCGAGATATCCTGTGGTTCCCTCTCTTGTACGTACTCCACGAGTCATGATCTTCATACCGGAATGCCACCCGAGATACTCCATCATGGTGACTATGTCCGAACGTCGGGGCATAGAGTATGTCGCTTTAGGAAAGGCGGAAGTCGGAAGCATTCCCGACCCCTGCAAAGTCATGAAATTGTATAACGGAGAAATCTTATGCTGCTCCCTTTCCTCTACAGTATACTGATTGTAAGGATCATAATAGGAGTACGTGTTGCCATCCACCACCTCGGTCGTATTCTGTCCATAGACGGCGCCCAGCTTCGCATTCGAATAAATATAGCCCGGCTGAAGGTCATCATTATCTGCTGGGAGTGTCACGCCCGGTGAACCGACAGTATTGTAATTCGTCAGCGGAGTACCGTCAATCTGAGTCGCTGACCTCAAAGACAAGGACATCCAGAACTGATTATAGCCGATCTTCACTAAAGGATACACACGTTCCTCGACCGTCCGGTTCTTGCTGACTCTTCTGTCGACCAGATAGTGAGGCGACAGAATCGCAATCTTATGAGGGGCGTCATCGGTAATCTCATTGTAGCAAAGGAAAGGATCTCCATCGGCATCTATGGCGATATGGGCCTGAGTCGCTGCCTGCGCATTTGTCACCTTCTCCGTCGGCATGGTAAACCACTCGATCCTGTTCGCAGATCCGTTCCATGTAATCGTACCGCCATGCATATAGTTCTCCTTACCTTCTGCAGAATCCTGGCCTGAAGCGGTCAGGTCGCCGGACCAGTCCCCTCCTCCGGAAGACACCCATTCATGTCCGTGGGAAGGCGTGAACAAGCCACCTCCTGTATCTGTCACACCCTTGTGAGGCAAAGGCCAGATACCCGAAGTCTTTCCATCTCCATGTCCTCTCACGTCAGTGATGAACTGCATTACATAACCTGTATTAAGATCAGGGACTCCTTCCGCCTTATATTTGTAAAGCACCCACGCCTGAGACGAAATATACTTGGATGTTTCTGTAGCTGTCGTATAGTCGGTTCCTGTAACCTGATCAGCATCCTGATATGTTCGACCAGGCTGGAAATGGAGATATTCCTTGCAAAGAAGGCCGACCGGCTGCTTCGTATCCGGATCAAGCACATCGTAAAGCCATGTCTCGTCATCCGTCACCACAGGAGGGATGACAACGTCATTATCATCTCCCAGACCAGACTGCTCGGTAACGGTAAAATGATAATTCCTGCCAGGTTCTATATTGAAAGATTTCTGGCAACGGTAGTTATGTACTCGATCGCCACCCTCCGGATCAGGCAGCTGAAGAATCAGCGAGCCGGAAGTGATGGTATGGCAGGCAGGTATGATCGCCCTGAACATGTAGTTTCCTGCAACAGACTTTCCGAACTCCCACATCCTTACGTTATCACGTCCATCGGCGACTTCGTAGACCATGTCCGCCAAAGAAGTTTTCACGAGATCCATAGAAGGTACCGACACAGGCATATTCAGAAGAACCGGGACATCTCCTTTCTTGATAAGGGCAGTATCGACCTCGACTATCACATTTGCCATCGCATGATCCATCTCGACATGGACATATTCTCCATCAGGTTCGCAGATATCCCATAACAGATCGGACGCCTCGTAATCATCCCTGGTGACCTGCTCCACCTTCACCTCATGCATGTATACCTTTAATTCAGCCAAAGATGTAATCTCTTCATTATAAGGATAGTAGAACAGATAATGCGGACAGTCTCTCTCGAGACCATCGGAAACGGTCAGCGGAGCAAGGAAATGGCGATCCTCATGGGTCTCAAGATTCGAGTGGATAGCGACACGATAGCGGGCGTTCGGTTTATATTTCGCCGGATCCGCCTGAGTAAAATCCGCATTCAGAGCAAAACAGCCGACTATATCCTCCCTCTCAAACTCCGAACGGAACTCATCTGCATACACGACCCTCGTATGAGGATTCGGCGCACTCAGAAGGAAGTACACCGAATCCGGGTACTCCTCAACCACCTCCGTCCCCACCTCCGCTTCCGGCTCCACAATCTCGGCCATCTCGCAGGACCACATAAGTCCAGTGAGAAGCATCAGGGAAATGAATATGTATTTTATCCTGTTCATTAATTCTGTTGCTTAATTGTTTTAATGCTCAAACAATTAATTATGCCATTATAACATTGAGAGTATATGTATATACCATAACCATTGTAATCCTGAGATTTAATTCTTGTCAGAATATCTTCAGTCAACTCTAGTTCTATCAACACTTCTTTCGTAACACCCGACCAGTCGACATTTTGTGCTAATAAAATGTTATCATTCCAATTATTATTATTCTTATAGTTAGCTAACAAAACAGCTAAATATCCATTGCTATTTACACCTTGAGATAAGGTAATAATCAATCTATCCCCAATATCCACAGAATTAAACTTAGATTTCTCTATCAATAAATCATTTCCGAGAGCCTGTGTCCCACTCCACAATACTATCTCTTCTCCATCCCCCGTTCCCGGATCAGGATCTACAACCGGTGTATCCACTATCGTAATGTCATCTTCCGAAGTAACTCTGGTAGTTCCTCCATCCACGCAAGATAATGTAATCTTACCACTCTGAGCTCCAGATGGGACCTCAAAGGTCAGTATTTCTGCCTGTGCAGTTACATTATTCGCAGGGACACCGTTAACAAATATGACACTCTGCACCAGATCCAGATTCTTTCCTGTTATGGTTATCGTCTCCCCCACAGACACCGATAGTTTATCTATTGAAGTAATATTCGGAGAAAAATCATACCCTGACGAAGACGACCCACTTTCATTTGCAACAGACACACTACCAGTAATACCCTGATTTACACCCGAATACACATCAATAGTAATAATCGTACCTTGATTATTGACAGTATAGTTCGTATTAGGTTGCAAAGTACCATTATTCAAGACAACAGATGTCAGATTCGTAAATCCGCTTCCATTCACATAAATGTAATTGCCCGATCGGGTAATGTTACTTATAACAGGAGCACTCTGACTGCCGATCGTAATATTTCCGACCTCTACCTGAGTATCTGCAGGATCTGAGCAGTCCAGCCATACTGGTCCAGAAACTGCATCATTCGGTATTGTAACAATGATTTCCGTCAATGTATAACTCTGTTTAGTTCCGGCATGCTTACCAGAACTTGTTGTAAACACAACATTGTCCACAAGATCCAGATCCGTTCCGGTCAATGTTATCTGATCACCGACATTCTTCGGATTATTGTCACTGAATGACGCTTTAGGCTTGAAATCATACTCAGCTTCTATGTTCCCGTTCAGCAGAACAGCTCCTTTCAATATTTTATACTGGTTGTCAATACTACCCGATCCAAGATAAATCTGAATTTGAGAAGCGTTTTTACTAAAATCCGTATTCACAGTAAGACTTCCACCATTCAAACTCAACGAAGTCACTTTATCCAGATCCGTACCGTTAATATAAAGATTTGTCCATCCGTTACGCGTAATCGACGTAACTACCGGCTGGTTGTCTCCACCACTGCCGATCGTCAGTTCAGTACTTGTAGTTACTTTATTCTGTTCCGTCTGGTCAATACATCTAAGCGTCAGCGGGCCCGTAGCCGCACCTGCCGGAACTGTTATTGTCAACGAAGTACCTGGAGCATCAGCCATAGGCTTTCCCGCTTCCTCCATAAAATATACCGTACCATACCCGGATGTATCCTTAAACAAGACACAATCCACCAGATCAAGGTTTGTTCCTTCTATTGTAAATTCATCACCAGGATTCAATGTGCCAAGGGTCTGAAGATCTGTCGACACTGTAGGTCTGAAGTCGTAGTCCGCCCGCGACTTATCATAATTGTGCTTGACAGTAAGATTTACATAGCCTGTGATGCCCTTTATAAAATTATTCACATTTAGAACAATAGCATCTTCGTAGCCATCAATATCATATTCAAAAGCACCGGTACTATTATTCACATCCACTGATGTGACAAGCTCCAGATTGTCTCCAGTCACAATTATCAGTTGGTCGTACCTGCTGATTCCTGAGATAGACGGAGCACCTGCGACATATGTATGCACAATTACATCATCTACATAGAAAGCTATCTTCGCCTCACCATTGTCTAATGATGCACCTTGTGGGAAATTAAAATACAGTATATCATTCTGCAGCCATAGAGAACCAGAAGATCTCGTAAGCGTAACAGGGTTTTCCCCTCCAACACCAGAAACAATGACAGAGGTTATTTCAGACAATCCTGTACCAGATATCGAGACAGACTGATTTGCACGGAAAAATCCTGTTACATCAGTAATGCTTACGTCTCCAGCAACATTATTCTTGAGCACATAATCACCGACACTAAAAGATGTGTTGTCTTCTGTTACTGCGAGGTTGATTGAACCGTCATATTCAACATCCGGGAAAACAAATGTCAGCTTTGTATTATCATCGGATACTGTCAGATCAGTTACCACCTTGTCAAGTATCCTGACCTCGTCTGCCAGATGAAGATTAGAACCATTTATTGTTATCTCAACCCCAGGAGCAGCATATACGACATGTTGCACATTATCATACACATAACCCAACTGCGATTCTATTGATGAAACGGAAATCTTAGGTGAAAAGTCATACTGAAGTACAACCTGCTTGCCATTATAGGTCGTCAGAGTAATCTTGCCTTCATCGACCGCATCCCATTCGAAACAGACCTCGCTGTCCTCTACGGAGGCATCATCCATAGTATTTCCGTTCAGTACGACAGTTTTTACTACGTCGAGATCCTTGCCATATACATAGAGCTTATCATCTATCTTCTGGACTTCCAGATATGATGGCACCAATGTAACATAAGGCTCCGTATGAATGACATAAGTAGAGGCGCCTTGATAGAACACCATATCTCCATCTCGTGCTTCTGCCGGGAAGGCAAACCTAATAGTTGTGCCATCGTCAGAAATTGAGAAATTACTCTGCACCTTATCCAGAACAATCACATCATCGCCCTCTCCCTTCAGATGAATAAGACCGACTTCGTTCAGATGCAATCCCTCGACAGTGATGGTCTCACCAGCAGTATACCTACCGGTCACGTTCGTCACCTTGACCTCCTCGTGGGCATTCTCAACAGTAAAGAGCTTTTCTGAATCCACAACAAGTCCGTTCTTGAGAAGCAGCTGAAGATTTCCTGTCTGGGCAAATTCCGGAATATCAGCCGTCAGCGACTTGCCGTCATCAGACGGTTCGGCTGTAGCAGAGTAATCTCCTCCAAAGATCACTTTCACAACAAGATCAAGATTCTCGCCCGTGAGTGTTATGGATGTCGCCCTACCATCTGCATTCATATCGACAGTAGCCGGCGTAAGCCCGGTCACCTCAGGCTTGACAGTATATATACTTCCCGGACTGACCATGACTCCCGAATCCATCACGAGATAGACCGGACCATCCATAGCTTCATCAGGAAGCGTCAAAGTAATCGTACGATACTCGTCCCCGGAGTCTTCAGAAAGTTCAAAATCAGACACTTTCGCCCCCACAAGCTGCACCTTGTCCACAATACAATGGTCAGTCGCCCAGAAATTCTTGCCCCTGATAATAAGAGTCTCACCGGACTTTATGACAACAGCGTCATCTATCTTATCCGGATCATGAGCAGCTTCAGCCCACATGGTCAGATCCGTCGGTACAGCAATCTCCTCACCGATAAGATTATCAGTATTATCGCTGTTCCAGTCCTTTATCAGAATAGAGCCATCTCCGGCCTTCGCTATATGGAATATATACAGCTTTCCTTCCTCAAGGACTCTCAGTTTATCCTCAAGAGGGATATTGTAAGTCGTCTCGACTCCGTTTTCGGTCACCGTCGCATGAAGCCTCCACGACAGGATCGTCTGCGGCACGAATATCATCCTGTATCCGCTTTCATGAATGCTTCCATCCTCTTCATCTACCGTCCCTGGTGTGATGACTCCGTCATAGCCGTTCTCTGAATCCGATACAGTCAGAAAACCTGAAGTCAGATTCATATGCATACTGGTCTGGACGCCCTTCGTACCGGAGATGGCGTCAATCCAGACCTCATCTATCGTATATTCCGTCCCATTGTCGCAATGGATTTCGACAGTCGCAGTCTTCTTCTGGAACTCCAGATTCACATCATATGTCTTTCCCGCCTTGTACTGTGCCTGATTGTCCGTATAACGTGCCCAGAGATGGTCGCTGGCATTGAAAGTCCCCTCAACTGAAAAATCAGTCTCCACAGTCACAGGATATGACTTCCATGTCTCTGATGTAGGCAGAGCCGTCTCATTATAAGGATAGAAGAATATGAAGGCATATTCCATGTCCGGATTCAAAAGATGCACATATCCCTGTGTTGCCATGTCGTCATTGATATGCTTCGCCACATATTCGTCATCTTCAGTCAGCATGAGAAGCACTCCATCGTTATACTTCCATTGAGTGACGCTCATGAATTCATAGTTCTCACCCGACTTGGCAGCGATGATGCAACCGACTTCCTCATTATTCTGAAAAGAAGTATGGACGCCCTCGTAGGTAAGCTTCGACGCGGGCTCGGCGAGCACATTGAAGAGAAGGGCTCCCGGTTCTTCGAGTTGAGGCACGGCACCGCCACGCTCCTTGGTACATGAAGCAGCAAGAAGCAAGACGCCCATGACAAGGGCGCAGAACCAGCGGTATGTCCTAAAACTCAAATCCATATCTTCCTCCAAGTTCCAGATCTTCTATCTTTACAAGATGGTATCTCAGCCCACCCGTGCTGACACCTGTTATCACAAAACGATAGTTGTGATTACGGTATATATCATAGGCCGCGCCTGTAGCCTGGCCATCAGTATAGGTCTTGAACTCTATCGCCTGCTGAGGTACGATCTCCGATATCGCTCCGTTGACATTGCGACGTATCGTAACATTGATCGTAGAGGCAACGCCGGAATTCCTACGCTCCGGCACATACATCGTCATAGGTTCCTTGAGGTAAGCCGCAAAAGCCTCATCATCCTCTCCCGTGGCCTTATCTCTCTTGGCGAGAGCGAAGTCAGTCAATGGAACAGAGGTGTTCTCCTTGAAGCTGCTTACCAGTTCCAGTTCTTCTGTCATGGTCTTGGTCTTGGCACCGGCAGGCAGGCAGAAACCTCTTTCATTGACCGAGTTGAGCTGCATGCCCGAAAGGGTATACCCCTTGTCCTTGAGTTCCTGCGAAAGGTCCACCTCGATCTTAGACATCGCACGCAGTACATATATCTCAGGATGGTCGCCGTTCACGTCTACAGCTCCCTCCTTCGTAAAGGAGATCGTCTTCACGCCCCACATCGGGATGTACTCCTGATGGTCCTGCAGCAGGATTTGATCGATCGTGACCGTGGTCTGACCATTATAGAAGACCTGCTCACCGGATCCTGAATGTGTACCTTCTATATCAATCAGCAGTACCTTCGTTCCTTCCATGGAGTATGCGGAATGATCAGAGTGGTACGTCGCCTCATCTATATTGCACTCCACTTCATATGTGCCGTCACCTGTAAAAATGAAACTGCCATCACACCATCTGTTTCCTGCATCTGAAAAAAGAAGACGCCCGTTATAACTTGCCTCTGCCATCTGCGTTCCTTTTACGGTAAACGTGATCTTCATGCGCTTGGTAAAATGGAGGTCCGCCAGAGTGAAAGGAGGATTGTTGTAAGTCGGAGACTCATTGCTGTAAACATTGCACAAGTCTATACGGCTGCTGTAGTAATTCGGATTACCATCATGGCCTTCCTCCATATACTCACAGAACAGCTTCACCTTACTGTTATCCACCGCCAGCACCCTGTCCTTCTTGACTCCCTTGAAGGTCATGGCCTCGATATCCGTAAGGAAGTTCACCTCCTCATCGATGTTGGCGAATACCATCATCTTCAGTTTCTTTTCTGGGTCAGTGACATATTCCTCGTCGACCCATGCATGTCCGTTGAACTGGTAGCGGTTGCTGACCGTTTCTCCCTGCTCCGGTTCCAGCTTTTCCCATGTATCGACATTGACCCTTGTATAATACTGGTTGCTTTCAGTAAAGAACACGATCTGCAGAGAATTCAGAAGGATCGTATTATCGAAGTCATTTCCGATGACATCATCGCCATAACCGTCAGGGCGCCAATACTCTTCGCCCGCCTTAGTCACCGGCGTGTCCGACGAGCCGAGGGCGAGGACGAAGGAGATCTTTATCTTCTGCTCGCCGTTCGGTCCGTACATGTCATCATCATAGATGCCGCAGGCCGTCAGGAGGAGGCTTGCAGCAGCAATGATGAGATATGTGAGTTTGCGGATCATCCGTCGTTTATGGCTGTATATATTGTTTCAAGTGTTTTCTAGCTGAAGTCCACATCGCTGAGGACGACCTTCCACGAATTGATGTAGATGTATGATGACATCCAGTGCATATCTTCGTCAAGGAAGAAGGTCATGTTGTACTCGTCCTGTCGGTCGAGGTATTCCTGATCGGTCATGTCGTCGTAATGGCTCTTGATCAGGAGGGCGTAGTCGATGAGAGGAATCGAGAGCACGAGCTCGCCGGCCTTGTTGATGATGTTGAGGCGCGGATCGTTTCCCATCACAAGGCGGCCGATCGTGAGTTCCGCGACCACTACGCTGGCCGAGGTGATGGTAGCGCGCGACTCGACTCCGTCTTCACCGACGGTTCCCGAGGCCTTGCGCCACGCCTTGTAAGTTATCTCCTCGCAAGGGAGGAGGCTGTTGTCATAGGCCATGCGGCCGTTGTTGTCTGTGATCGTGAAGGTGAAGTCGTCCTTGTCCATCGGTTCTCCGGAAAGGTTCTGGAGGAGGATGTACACCTCATTGGTGTTCTTGGTCATCGGCATCTTCACATGGTGGGTTCCTTCTTCGTTCACGACTTCCAGGTCGTTCACGAATCCATGCATGAATGTTCCCAGGTGGCTGTCAACGTAGGCATTGCCCTGATCGTCGTACTTGCGGTTTATCTCGCAGTAGATGTCATCGCATGTGAGGCCGTCTGTCTTCGTCGGATAGATGGAGAAGTTCTCCGCCGCTTCTTCACATCCTGCCCATGCCAGTATGTCATAGACTCCCGGCTCGAGGTCAAGATTCATAGCATATCCCTCTGTGGAGAGGGTGTCTCCCTGCACGGTGTTCTGCCACACAAGCGCACCGCTCTGATCGAATGCATAGAGTGTAACATTCCTTGTCTTGTGCGAGAACGCATCAGCATACTTCATGTTTAGGTCGTACCTGAAGTTCATCCTCCAATTGACGGAGCAGTCGCCTTCATATTCGAAAATACTCTCGCAGGAAGGCAGCGCAGCAAGGCACAGCAGGGAAAGTGCTGCGGCGCAATGGTTCCTGAGTCTGGCAGAAATTTTCATTTGTGTGTGTTATGGGTTAATGGTTAGTTTGTTTTAAATCCGGTGAAGCCCCGGCGGGCTTCACACGGATTGAAAGTGTTTCAGTTGGAATTACCAATCAAGTGTTACATTCTGACTGACAATCTTCCACTTAAGGATATTAATCTGGGCACTCAGTTCATACTCTACAGTCTCAGGTTTTGTAGGATTTATGGGTTTGGTTTCATCAATTACCGGAGTTCCCATACCTGCGACCTTATTTATAGCGATGCTATATGCATGATTTCTTACAACACCGTAATTATTGACATTCTCATCTGTGCCAAAGTGCTCAATATCAGTAAAGAAGTATGCTTTACCACCTTTCCAACATAGTAAGTCATTATAAGCTGCTAAAATATTCTCAACTTCAGGAGAATTAGCTGTAACGCCATCTCCTAAAACAACTTTAGACTTGTAATCATTCTGTTTTGTATTCTCACCTGTTGTAACAATAGAGAGTTGATCTTTTGTAAACGCGGCCGGGGTGCCAGAATTATTCCATGTCTGTCCTTCAAGTTTAGTAACAACCATATTCAGAAAATCCTCCATTGTATACATTGATCCACCATACTGAACAACATTAATAGGCATTGCGCTTGCCCTATCACCCTCACCTTCATAATAACCTTTTACGGTTACAGCAACCATAAGCTTAGTTCTATCATCAGCTTCTGTAGTTGTATTCTCATGACAATACATGGCAGTACTTGGAGCTGTATTGATTGCTGTATAAGCTATAGACGTATACGTACCCTCCTCATATGAATCAGCCCAATATGAACGAACATTAGTAGGATCATTCCACTGATTATCTGTCCAAGTTGAAAAATTATAATCTGATATTTTTTTGAAAAGATATGACTGAGGAGCCTCTGACGCAAGAGCATAACCAGTCACCTCTGGCCAATAATTGAGAGTTTTACCATTTGTCAATGCTACCGACTTTTCCCATGATGGGTCATATGACGCCGGTGACGTTGCTGAAACTTTTGCAGCTACACGCTCAACATATACATTTACAGGAACCGCTGGAGAACCTTGTTTCACAATATTAGCATCCTCAATCTGAGAGGCACATGCATTGCCCCCATTTGCCCAATATGACGAGTTGGTAATAACGAAGTTATCACCTACTTTAAAATTACTGTTGAGCAAGGCTTGTGCTTGGGAAAGAGTTGTAGCGCCCTCAATAGACGTCTTCATTGCATCATTATAATTCAGAATAGCGAGCATCTTTCTAGGCGTAATTGACGTTCCTTCCAAAACCACTTTGATATCTGACTGACTCTCCACATTCGGATTATAAGTACCATCTGTAAAAGAAAATTTATTAAGATCCGTAAATTCCTTTACATACATATAGTCTCCTGCTGAGGTATAAAATGCCAGCAGAACATTTGTTACATCATTCTCTCCATTCTCACCTGCTACATATCCACCATCTAATCCCTTGGTAGCAGTACCTGTAGCATTGATTCTTACTGTCAGATAAGCATCTTCACCCAATACTTCCGGTCCTACTGGATCCGCTTCCTTGTTACAAGCGCAGAGTGCTGCGAATGCGAACAAGCTTAAAAACAAATTTCTTGTCTTCATAATTGATTTAGTTTAAATGTTAATAGTTGATTGTTGATTATAAATTGTAATATGAATTTATTTTCTCTATCGGTTCGCGGGCCTTGGTGATGCCTGCCGCGAGAGATTTCTCGAGCAGAGGCAGGGCCTCGGCGTAATTCTTCTGGATGAACTCGTAGACTCCGCGTGCGTAGACAGCTTCGATGCTGTCACCCGCCTTGTCGAGATAGCGGAGGGCGTTCTTCATATCGCCGCGTCCCATCGCCGTGTTTGCGGCATTGAGGTTGGCCGCCTCGTCCTCCGGATACATCCTGACTGCAGTCTCAAAGACCTCGATGAACTCAGGGCTTCCCACTTCGAGGGTCTGGGCGTAGAGGTAGAACTCGTTGAGGCTGAGGTTCTGCGGCTTGGTCCTTACAAGTTCCGCGATCTCCGCCGGGTCGCTGTAGCTCCTGACCGAATACTCGATCACATAGTCTGTGTGGCGGAGTGCTGGATAGCAGTGGTCGAGAAGATGGCGGTACTCGGTCTTGTATGTCGACTTGATCTTCCACTCCTTCGCGTCCGGTTCGAGCGGGCCGTCGATGATGGCAAGGATGGCATCCTTGTTCGGAATGACAGACGATGCGACATATTTCCTCAGGCCGGCCCAGTCCTCTGGCTCGAAGGATGTATGGATGCTTTCCTCCGGGAAAGGATAGAGCTGGCAAACATAGGCCTTGAGGGCCTCCGTACGCTCTTTCGCGAGCTTGGTATTGTTCTCGTATGAGCTTTCAGGGGATGCATAGCCCTTGATGCTCATCGAAAGTATGGTCACGTCATCGTCCTCGCGGATAGAATCGATGCCGGATGTGATCTTTCCGAGCTCGAGGATGTTGTTGCGGTATTCAGGATGGATCCGGGTCTCGCTGACAGGGAAGTCGATGTATGCGGTTCCGGAAATGTTCCTGACCTTTACGGCCTCGGCCGCCGGGCTGACGTAAAGGAACTCAGGCCTGTACGGACCGTCATAACGCAGAAGGGACGATGTGGCGGTGCTGAAGATCCTGCTGCAGCAGCCATATTCGTCGACAGTGAGGGTAAGATGGGCTCCGTCCATCCAAGGGCGGTAAGGGACCACGGCCTCATACTCCATCACATCCGGCGCATCCTTCTTCATGAAGCTCCTTTCTGCAGGGCCTGTTATCATGAACTCACCATTCCTCTTGTAGTAGTACCACCTGTTATAGCTGTAGACGCCCACCGAATTGAGGACCACAAGGCTGTCGCCGTTGGATATCTTCGGGGTGATGACCATGGCGCGGTCGTGCCTGATGTCGAGGTCGGACATATCCATATCCATATGGACAGCCATGTAGCGTCCGTTCCTTGCAAGGTTCACATTGTCGGCCTTGATTCCCGAAAGGCCGTCATTCTGCGAATGTGCGGCTGCCGATGCCGCAAGCATTATGATGATTGATATGATTCTTTTCATGGTCATTCAGGTTAGAAGATGTATACAAGACTTATCGCCGCCTTGGTAGGCCCAACAAAATGTGCCGGTTGACCGGTAAGCACGCGCTTACCACAACCGACACAATTGAATTTATCGTATTCCGTATATATGTATCCTACTCCCAGCTCTGCCTCCAGGTTAAGATGTCGTCCCAGGATCCATGCATAGCCGTATGCTATACCCCCCCCCCATGAAATAACCTTGGAATCTATGATCCGATAGCTGCGAAAAGTCTGTTCCAAGGAAACTGATGCTGTTCCTGATGCCTCCGACATTATACTGTCCACCTATCCCGTGCAGGGCTACGAAATGGCCAGAGAATGCGTCACAGTTCCAGAACCTCACTTCCGGCTGGATCATCCAGTGCTTCCACTTTGTCCCTTCCTTGATAGTCCAGGCGTTGTAATTGCCAGAGAAGTCGACTGTCCAACGGTCGTATAACCGGTATTCGAAACCCAGATTGACCGTAGAAGTCATATCGTAGATGATGTTTGTCTTTACCGCATAGTCCTGGGCTGACGTCAGAGTCCAGGAAGTAAGGAAAACAACAAGAGAAACGAGAAATTTCCTTCTCATTTTACACACAATTAAAATTTATAATACACCTTCAAAACCTATGGGAGGGCAAAAGTACTGAAAATAATACACATTGCAACAAAATTGTATAATATTTTACGATTTTTTGTAATAATTCGTAATACGTTTGGCACAAAAAAAGGGCAGACACCCACGTCTGCCCTGTATAATCAGTAAAAAATTATTACTTCAACAGTTTTTCAAGATGCTTGCGGAATGATTTCTCATTGACCATGTCACCGTCCACAAGTTCGCCGTCGGCAATCACGAAAGCTGCCGGAAGCGACGAAAGATTGTAAAGCGGCACATATGGAGACGATGCTCCGCGAGAGTCGCACACATTGATCCAAGGGAGCTCCTGGCTCTTGATCACCCTTGCCCATGCAGCCTTGTCCACATCGAGAGAGACCTGATAGATTTCAAATCCCTTCTTGTGATAGTCCTGGTAGATGCTCCTGAGGAAATCGAGGTTGAACATCTTCTGGCTTGCGTCGGCAGAACTCCAGAAGTAAACCATCACTACCTTTGCATCGACATCGCTGAGCTTTACCTTCTGCGAGTTCACGTCAGGGAGCTCGATGTCAGGATATCCTACAGGCTCGGCTGAATTGAGGCGCGACTCGAGCTCGAGATAGTTCATGCGTCTGTCAGCCTCCGCCCTCAGGGCCTTCACATATCTTGAATCAGGATATACGAGCGAGAGGGAGTCTGCGATCGTCGAGAAATGGAGGGCGTCGGTAGACTGGGCGAACACCGGCAGGTCTGAGCCGAAGTTCTGGAAAAGCACAGGCACCGAAGTGAGCGAACGGCTGTTCTCAAGCACATACCTTACACAATGTCTGTAATAGTTCACATATTCCTGGCCCATCTGGCGCTTGATCGCGTCGAGTTCCTCGCCCGTTGCTGTCATCGAGCGCGACGAAAGGTCGCTGAGCTTGACGAGAGCATCGGCATAGTCCTTCTCTACCTGAGCGAGCTTGAGAGACTCCTGCGAGCCTTCCACAGTATATTTTCCGAGAGTGTCGGAAACTACTGAAACCTTGTCACCGGCCTCGAGAAGCAGAGAGGCCACCTTGGTATCCTTGTAGAATACATAGATGAACTCCGGCTGTCCCTTCTTGACATCCACCTTGTAGGAAAACTTTCCCGAAGCGTCGGTCTTGAGCGTATCGAGAACTTCGTAGTGGTTGACATTCAAGAGCTTGACGATGACCTCCGAAGACGGAGCATCAGAAAGTTCGCCTTCTATCCTTGCTTTTGTTCCGCATGAAACCGCCATCATCACGGCTGCGGCAAAAAATAAGATCTTACTGAATCTTGACATATTCGTTGTAGATTGATGAAGCGATCTCCGCAAATTCTTCCGAAGAAAGCTCGAGTTTCTTTTTTCTGAAATCCATGTCGCCTTCGCTCTGGAGAGGGACAAGATGGATATGGGTGTGGGGTACCTCCATTCCAAGCACGGCCACGCCTACCCTCTTGCAAGGGACGGCGGCCTTGATGGCCTGCGCCACCTTCTTTGCGAAGGCGCAGAGGCCCATGTAGGTTTCGTCGTCGAGATTGAAGATGTAGTCGTCCTCGACGTTTTTCGGAATCACGAGGGTATGGCCCTTCGCCATTGGAGCGATGTCGAGGAATGCGTAGAACTCCTCGCTTTCCGCCACCTTATAGGACGGAATCTCGCCTTTGGCTATTCTGGTAAAAATCGTTGCCATTTCTTTTACTGGTTTTAAAGATCCTTCGCTTCGCTCAGGATGACAATGTGATGGGCCCACATAATGGGAGGGGCCTCTGGAACACATTGGGACCGACTACAATGTGATATCCAATATTTCGAATTTGATGACGCCGGCAGGAACCTTGGCCTCCACCACTTCTCCGACCTTGTGGCCCATAAGCGCCTGTCCGATAGGAGTCTGGGCTGCAAGCTTGCCTGCCATGAAGTCAGCCTCGTTCTCTCCCACGAGAGTAAAGGTCATGACCTGGTTTGTATTGAGGTTCTTCACCTTCACCTTGTTGAGCATCTGAACCTTCTCTGTACCGATCTGCGACTCGTCGATGACGCGTGCATTGGCAACAAGGTTCTGGAGCTTTGAAATATTGAGCTCGAGGAGTCCCTGAGCCTCTCTTGCAGCCTCATACTCAGCGTTCTCCGAAAGGTCTCCCTTATCGCGTGCTTCGGCGATGGCCGCAGAAATCACAGGACGCTGCGCGATCGCTTCGGCAAGTTCCTTCTTTAGTTTATCAAGACCCTCCTGGGTCATGTACTGTAGTGCCATAAATATTGTCTTTAATTATGTTATTAATCTGTATATTTCGGTTTCATTATCTCGGAGTAGATCACGAGCTTCTTCGGGTCGATCTTCTCCCTTTCCTTCTGGTCTTCTTCAATCAGTATAGGCTTAGGCTTCGGTTTCCCGGCCTGTGCCTTTGTCGGAGCAGTCTGCCTCTCCACATTCTCCGTCATGGTGAAGAACGATGCCACACGGTCGGTAGGCATGTAATATGTCACCGGTTTCGGTAACACTTCCGTGATATTGCCGTCGTCGTCATACTTCACATCATCATCAGGCTCCGCATCTTCATTGTCTTCCATGAAGAACTTCGGGGCGTTCGATTCTTCGTCTTCGTTGCCGCCGAGGGCCTTGGCGATCTTCCGCATCTTCTCGGCCTGATCCATGTTGCCGGCCTGCTCCAGTTTCTTTCCGATCAGCTTGAAGATGAACGGAAGAAGAATGAACAGTAGAGGTAGTAATACTTCCATAATACTAGTATTTTAGGCAGCTGTCGCGGTCACGTGACAGCTGGGCTTTCAGTTCGTCAAGGGATGCGAACCGGACTTCGTCCCTTATCTTCCGGAGGAAGGTGATCCGGATGTCCAGTCCGTATATATCCTCGTCAAATCCGAAGATGTTTGTCTCTATCGTGCGGGCATTTCCGGCAGAGACCGTCGGTCTGTGGCCTATGTTGCACATTCCGAAAAGCGACTTCCCTACCGTCTCGACCTTCACGAAATACACACCGTTGCCGGGTACTAGCTTAAGCGGCTCATAGAGCTGCATGTTCGCTGTCGGGAAACCGATCGTCCTTCCTATACGGTTGCCTGCGACGACAACCCCGTGGAGGGAATAATCATATCCCAGCATAGAAGCCGCACCCTGCACGTCTCCCGCCTCAAGCAGATTGCGGATCTTGGTGGAGCTCACTGCGTATCCCTCCACCGACGGGACCATGGCCGTCCTTATGACCTCGAGCCCGAGGTCTTCGGCCGTCACGGCCACCTGATCCGGATTCATGGCGTCGCTGCCGACCCTGTTGTCATAGCCAAGCAGGACCGTCTTCGCGCCGAATCTTTCCATGAGCATGCGCAGATATTCCTGCGTGGTCATGGCGCTGAAGTCCTTCGTGAACGGAAGCACTTCAACATGGTCCACACCCAGTTCCTGAAGCATCCGCTTCTTCTCCTGGAGGGTGGTGAGGAGCCTCAACGAACGAGCCTCCTTTTGCAGCACGTTACGGGGATGTGGCCAGAATGTGATGACCATGCTTTCATCCCCGCGTACTGCTGCAGCCTCAACGAGCTGCCGTATCACAAGACGGTGTCCGACGTGGACACCGTCGAAAAAGCCAGTTGCTACAACCATCTTACAAGCTCGAAGTCCTGTCTGTGAGGGAGATCTGCGTTCTTTGCGTAGATGCGTCCTGCCACCTGATAGAGACCTGACCTGTCAGGGTTGATTGTTGCCACATACTTAGCTGTACCGTCCGCTGTCTCCACAGGAGTGAACTCGTATCTCTCCTGGATGTGGAGCCTGCCCTTCTTGTCAGTTGTAGCGAAGAGAACCTCTACTCCGATCTCCTCAGCCTTGAGGTCACCGATATTGAGGACAACTTCCGCCTTCACCTCGCTTCCGATTGCAAGTCCGTCGCTGTTGCTGTCAGGCATTGTTGCAGACACGACCTCGATGTTCTTCCACTCGCGGCGGAGGTTCTTCTTCCATGCAGCGATCTCGCGTGCCTTTGCGAAGTCGTTCGCAATAACAGCCTCGTATCTTGCTGACTGAGGATCATAGTACTGGTTGATGTAGTCGGTGAGCATGCGGTTGGTAGTGAAGTTGCATGCAACCTGTGCCACGCAGTTCTTGATGTACTCGATCCAGTCTGCAGAACGGCCTGTAGAAAGGCTCTTGTTGTAGAATGTAGGAGCGATCTCGTTCTCGATGATGTTGTAGATCGTTGCTGCATCGAGCTCGTCCTGGTAGTTCTGGTCGTCGTATGTACGCTCCATAGGGAGTGCCCAGCCGGCGCCCTTCTTGTAGCCTTCTACCCACCATCCGTCGAGCACGGAGAAGTGCATTACGCCGTTCATGGCAGCCTTCTCTCCTGATGTACCTGAAGCCTCGAGAGGACGGGTAGGGTTGTTCATCCATACGTCGACACCCTGTACGAGGTACTTCGCTACTGTGATGTCATAGTTAGGAACGAAGACGATCTTACCGATGAAGCGTGGCTGCTTTGAGATGTCCACGATCATCTTGATGAGGTCCTGACCTGCCTTGTCTGCAGGGTGTGCCTTTCCTGCGAAGAGGAACTGTACTGGCTGCTTAGGATCGTTCACGATCTCGTCGAGTCTGTCGAGGTCACGGAAGAGGAGGTGTGCTCTCTTGTATGTTGCGAAACGGCGTGCGAAACCGATGGTAAGAACGTCGTCGCGGAGGTTTTCCTTGATTGTAACCACCTGCTTAGGTGAGTAGTGGTTTGCCGCTGCAGGGTCAGAGAGTCTTCTCTTCACCTCGTCGATGAGCTTCTTGCGGAGGCTTGTGCGGATGTTCCATACTTCCTCGTCAGATACCTTATATATACCGTCGAAGCAAGACTTGTCATAATGGTGGGTCTTGAACTCTTCTCCGAACACCTTTGCGTGTACTGCCTTCCACTCAGGGGCTGTCCATGTAGGATAGTGTACGCCGTTGGTAACGTAGCTTACATGGAGCTCTTCAGGAAGGTAGCCTGGCCACATGTGGCCGAGGATGTCGCGGCTCACCTCTCCGTGGAGCCATGACACTCCGTTCACTTCCTGAGAGATGTTTGCAGCGAGGATGGACATAGAGAACTTCTCGTTCACGTTTGCGCCGTCGTTCTTTCCGAGGCCCATCATTGTCTCCCAGTCGATCTTCAGACGCTGTGGATAGTGGCCGATGTACTTGCGGAGCATTCCTTCGTCGAATGCATCGTGTCCTGCAGGGACTGGAGTATGGGTTGTGAAGAGAGATGATGCCCTTACCACTTCGAGAGCTTCCTGGAACTCGAGGTTCTGCTCAGCGATGAGCTCGCGGAGGCGCTCAAGTCCGATGAATGCTGCGTGTCCCTCGTTGCAGTGGTAAACCTGAGGGTTGAAACCGAGCTTGCGGAGGGCACGGATACCGCCGACACCGAGGAGGAGCTCCTGCTTGAGACGGTTCTCCCAGTCGCCGCCGTAGAGGTTATAGGTGATGGACCTGTCCTCAGGAAGGTTCTCAGGGATGTCTGTGTCGAGGAGGTAGAGTTCTGTACGGCCTACATCGACTCTCCAGAGACGTGCATTGAGGTTGCGGCCAGGGAAGGCAACGCTGATGGTAACCCAGTTTCCGTTCTCGTCACGTACAGGGGTCGCAGGGATCTTGTTGAAGTCCTGTGCAACGTCCTCAGCAACCTGCTCTCCGTGTGCGGTGAGCTTCTGGTTGAAGTATCCGAAACGGTAGAGGAGACCTACTGCAACGAGGTTTGTATTCATGTCGGATGTCTCCTTGATGTAGTCACCGGCAAGGATGCCGAGACCGCCTGAGTACACCTTGAGGGATGTGTCGAGACCGTACTCCATGCAGAAGTATGCGACTGAAGGATTTGTGCGCTCTGCCTTGAGTGCCATGTATGTGTTGAACTCGTCCATCACCACCCTGAGGTCAGCGAGGAACTTGGTGTCCTTCTCGAGCTTCTGGTATCTCTTGAGGCTCACCTTGTCGAGCATCGCGATAGGGTTCTGTCCTGACGCTTCCCATGCTTCAGGGTCAATTGATGCAAAGAGGTTCTTTGCAGACTCGTTCCAGCACCACCAAAGGTTCTTGGAAAGTATTTCGAGGTCCTTGAGACTCTCTGGAAGATGGCGTGAGACGATCACGCTGTTCCAGGTTGGCTGATTTACTTCAAATTTTCTGTATTCCATAGATTTTTCATTCCTGGCCTCTGGGAAGGATCCCATGACCGATATTAATTTCTCCAATGATTTTGAATATGCTTCCTTATAATATATGATGTTGTTCTCCCAAAGGGCGATTTCAGACACGTCCTTTGCGTTCTGCATATATTTCTTCCTGCTGTCCTTGCGGAGGGATGCGATCTCCTTCACGCGCTCTGCGACACCTGCCACCACTTCGTGGTAGTTCGAATCGCTGCGGTCGAGCACCGTGATGCCAGGATGCTTCTTTCCATAATATGTGCGCACCCAGAGGCCGAATCCTGCAAGAGTCGTGGTCAGGGTAGGAATCCTGAACGCGAGGCTCTCAAGCGGAGTATAGCCCCATGGCTCATAGTATGAAGGGAAAAGGGTGAGGTCGAGACCGGCGAGAAGGTCATAGTAGCTCATGTCGAACACACCGTCGTTTCCATTGAGATACGAAGGTATGAAATATACCTTGACCTTGTCGGAGATCGAGTTGTTCAGTCCGAGCTCGTTCAGACGCCTTGTCACGTTGTCGTACTCAGGGTTCATCAGATAGTGCGATGTCCTTGTGACATAGTTCGAACCGTTTCCTGCGAGCTTCGCAACGAGCTGCTTGTCCGGTCCGTTATGTCCCGAAGGAATCATGATGAATGCATGTACATGCTTTCCCTTGAATTCAGAGCGGTTGAGAGAGTCGAGGGCGTCGATGAACACGTCGATACCCTTGTTCTTCCATTCGTAGCGGCCGCCGATGCCGACGAGTACCGCATTGTCCTGGATCTGCTCTCCGCTCATCGCAGAAGCGACCTCAACGAGTTTCGCTCTGGATCTTTCGCGAAGCTGCTCGTAATCCTCGTCTGTAGGAGGAGTGAAGCTCGGCTCGAAACCGTTAGGCGTCACCACATCCACTGCCCTGCCGAGGAACTGGCGGCACTCCTGTGCGGTGATATCGCTTACGGTAGTAAATACGTCGCTGTTCTGAGCGGCCTTCTTCTCGAGAGAATGCCTTGCAACGACATTGAACCTGCGCGCCATTTCATCGGCGTTGTAGTTCATGAGTCCATCATAAAGCGGGAGATGGTTGCCCGCGATGCATCTTCCTATCACTGTCGCGTGCGTAGTGAAGACGGTAGCAACCGGAACCTTTACCGACTTCAGGTAAAGAAGTCCTGTTCCGGTCATCCATTCGTGGAACTGAGCCACGACCTTCTGTGAAGAATCAAGATTGAACCTGTAGAAGCTTTCGATCACCCTTCCGGCAGCATAGCCGAAGAGGGCTGATTCTCTGTAATCCCAGTTTCCTGTCAGGGAGTCCACTCCGAACTCCTTCCAGAAACGGGTCAGAATCTCGTTCTGACGGGTAAGGAACTGCTTGAAGTCCACGAGGATGGCGGTCGGCCTTCCCGGCACGTTCCACCTTCCGATGCGGACCCTCAGTCCTTCTTCAGCAGCCTTCAGCCTCCAAGCCCTGTATAGCGTAGGGTCCTCGAGGAAGTCCGGGTTGCTGTCAGTGTCCATCCACACATCAGGCCCCACCATGATGTGGTGCCTTTTGTACTCACTTTTGAGATAAAGGGACTTTGTAGCGACAACCGTGTAGATGCCGCCCACCTTGTTACACACTTCCCAACTAACTTCAAACAGATAATCCGGTTTGATAAGTTCTGTTTTCATCTAATGACAAATTATTTATTTGCCCCGGCCGGAATCTTACTGGATTCCGTCCGGGGACATAAAAGCTTCGGGTTTTACCCGCTGACCTGAGTCAGATGTTATTTCTTCGCTGCCTTCTTAGGCGCCGCCTTCTTGGCTGGGGCCTTCTTGGCTGCCGGTTTCTTCGCTGCTGCCTTCTTTGCAGGAGCCTTTACCGGCTTTTCGGCTGCAAAGTTAACATCTGAAACGGAAATTGCATCATCAACTCGCAAAATAAAATCACTTAAAACGTTCATATAGTTTATAAACGCCTCATATGGAGTATCATACGGGTTGAAATATTTATGCACTGCTCCGTCTGAGAAGAACTTTGTACACATATAATAGAAGTGGTCGCTCTCCTGAAGGTGGCCGTAGTCTGACCAAAGAGCCTCGTCATTGAGGAGGGCAAGCTTCTCTGCCTGGTCGTTGAGCTTGTTGAACGCGTCGTTCTGGAGCTCGTTTCCGAGCCATGCGGTAACGTCACGCTCCTCGTCTGCCCATGAGATAGGATCCATCACGTCGAGCTCTGCTACAGGGCGGTGCTTCTTCGCTGCCTGGGTTGGAGTCACGAACTCGAACTCACCGTCCTTGAGAACCACTTCAGGGAAGAACTTCATGAAGTCGAAGATTCCGCTGGCAGCCTTCTGGTGCTCGCCGAATGTCTCATAGTCCATGAAGAGGTTCACGATCTCGTCGTTCTGGGCTGCAGCCTTGATCCAGCTGAGGTACTTCTCGCCTGTGAGAGGCCAGTCTGACCATCCTCTGTCTGAGAAGCGGAACGCGATGTCGTCGCTGAGGCTTGAGTTCTTGAGGAGGAGCTTGAGGTTCTTTGCCTGAGCGCAGCTGTAGACGAAGTTAGGGCTCTTCCATCCGAGAACGTGCTTTGCACCTTCTGTAAGCATGGTCTTGAATCCCATGTCGTAAACCATTTCGCCGATTGCGTCAGAGTAGATGAGCTCAGTGTTTCTGAAAGCCTTAGGAGTCACACCGAAATAATGCTCGATAGCCGCCTTGTGCTTGAGAACCTGGTTCTTGAACTCGATAGGAGATGCAAGGGATGCAAGAGAATGGTAGTAAGTCTCTGAAAGGAACTCCACGCTGCCTGTCTGAGCGAGCTTGCGGAAGCTCTCGATCACCTCCGGAGCATATCTGTCGAACTGCTCGAGGACTGATCCTGAGATCGAGAACGCTACCTTGAATGCGCCCTTGTTTGCCTCGATGAGCTCGAGAAGAAGGGCATTCATAGGAAGATAGCACTTCTGGGCTACTCTGCGGAGGATGGTCCTGTTGGCGAAGTCGTCATAATAGTGGGAATCCTTTCCGATGTCAAAGAATCTGTATAGTCTCAATCTGTTTGGCTGATGTACCTGAAAATACAGACAAATACTCTTTTTCATGATTATATGGTTTTATTTTATTTCTTGTCAATTACTTCCTGATAAATACCTTTGATCTTTGCGGCAACATCGTTCCACTTGATGCTGTTCACCTCGTCATAACCGCAGCGTGCGGCGAGGTTCGAGATGGCAGGATACTGGAGAAGACCGTAGATCGCGTCAGACATAGCATCCACATCCCAGAAGTCCACCTTGAGGGCGTACTTGAGGATCTCGGCGCAGCCTGACTGCTTCGAGATGATCGAAGGAACGTTTGTCTGCATTGCCTCGAGAGGCGAGATTCCGAACGGCTCCGAAAT